>NZ_BAAABW010000024.1:0-301476 GCF_039521185.1 Streptomyces blastmyceticus
AATCCAGCCCGTCCGGCGTTTGAGGACCGGGGTCTGGGGCGGAGCCCCAGTTCGGGAAGGGGCGGGTAGGGGAAAAGCCCCCGCCCCCACCTACAGCTCCGCGTACACGACCGCCGCATCGTCGTGCGCCTTGCCCCGCACAAGCGAACTCCGTTCAGGATCCGCCTCCGCGCAGCGCACCGCATCGATCAGCGCCTGCGGCCCGCTCTTGGCCACCAGCGCGAAGCACTCCGCCCAGTCACCCAGACCGAAGACCTCCACCCACCGCCCCGCCCCGTCCGTGAGCGCGGAAAGCGCTCGCACCGAGGAGCGCGCGGTCGCGCCCGTCACCGCCAGGCCGGCTACGGACGGGGATGCCGCGGCCGTGAAGAAGCCGCCGTCCGCGTTGCGCTGCGCGTCCGTGACGGGGCCTAGTGCGCGCAGGCGGTCGATGCGGTCGTCGAGTACGGCGGTGACCGTGCCGTCCGGTGCTTCGACGAGGAGGGCGGAGTCGGAGAGGACGAGGTGTTCCACGCGCTCGTCGTCCCAGCGCGCCACGACGACGGTGGCCTGGGGCGTGCGGCGGTGGGTGAGGTCGCACGTGGTGCGATGGGCGTCCGCCGTACGGGAGATCGCCTCCGCGAGGCAGTCGGCGAGTGTGAGGCCGGGCCGTGCGACGGCGAGTTCCAGGAGGGCGCCGCCGAGCCGCGCGGTGAACCAGGGGACGCCGTGCGTACAGCCCGTGTCGCCGGACGGCGGCGGGGTCACCCCGTCGAGCAGCACCAGCGCGCCACCGCGCCCCGAGGCCGGCAGGGCGACGGACGCAAAGTCCTCGTTCGGGTGGTGGGGATCCCCCGGCTGGGTGGCGAGTTCGATGCGCATGGGGCCAGTGTGCCGGATGCCGGAAATCAAGGCGTGCGGGTGCGCATCCTGTCGGCACATGCCGCGTTCTCCAGGTGACGTGCTGACCTGGCCCGTATGCGATGAGTGAAGCACCGCGAGTCAATTCCCCGGTCAGGTTCACTCGTTCGAGTGGCCGGGCGGGCGAAGGGCACCCTCTCCTCAGAGGTGCTGAAAGGGTCAAATCCGTACCAGGGGTGGGGCAGGCGAGAGAAGAATGAGAGCACCGGTGCGGAAGAAGCGGCTGCGGGGCGGCGAGCGGGAGCGGCAGTCCACGGCGGTGCGGGAGCGCACCGCCCGCGTGCGTAACCGGCTGACCGCCTCCGTCGCGGTCACCGCCCTCACCGTCCTCGCGGCGAGCGCCTTCGGCGCCGTGGACGCCGACCATGAACTCAGCCGCGCCCAGCGGCTCGCGGCCCTCGCCGACACCGACGCACCGGCCCTGGCCCTCGCCCACTCCCTCGCGGACGAGCGCGACGCCGCGACGCAGTACGTGGCGGGCGGCCGCTCCGACACCGCGGCGGCGGCCGCCATCAAGAGCCAACGCGCCCACGTAGACCAGCAGATCGAGGACTTCGGGACCGGCGCCCCCGCGGCCGTGCGCGACCGGCTCGACGCCCTCACCGGCGCCCGCCACCAGGCCCTCGACAGCGACGACGCCATGGCCGTCTTCACCGCCTACACCGGCATCGTCCAGGCGCTGCACAACGTGGCCGACACCGCCGCCCTGCACGGCGACGGCGGCGCCGGGGGCGACGCCGCGGCCCTCCCCGCCCTCGGCCACGCCGTCGAGGAGGACTCCGCCACCCGTGCCCTGCTCCTCGGAGCCATCGCGGCGCACGGCGATGCCACCCTGATCTCCGCCGCCCGGCGCAGCGCCGCGGCCGAGAAGGACGCGCTCGCCGACTTCGACCGGCTCGCCACGTCCAAGTCCCGCGCCGCGTACGCCGGTACGGTCAGCGGCCCCGACGTCACCGCCGCCGCGGGCCACACCACCCGCCTCACCCGGCCCCAGGTCACCGCGGCGGAGCTGGCCGCCGAGCCCGTCGAGCCGGTGCGCTCGGCGCTCAGCTCCCGCCTCGATCTGATGCGCCAGGCCGAGTCCGACCTCGCCGCCGGCCAGACCGACCGCCTCGAAGCGCAGCGGCACGCCGCGCTCACCGCGCTGGAGCTGCGCGCCGGGCTGATCGTGCTGTGCCTGGTCGTCGCCCTCTTCACCGGCGTACGGACCGCCCGGTCCATCACCCGCCCGCTCAGCTCGCTGCGGCTCGGCGCCCGCCGCGTCTGCTCCGACCCCGTCGCCGAGAAGCCCATCGGCTTCAAGGGCCGCGACGACGAGTTCGCCGAGACCGCGCGGGCCGTCGACGTCCTCCACGAGACCGCCGTCCGGCAGCAGGAGCGCATCGCCGTCCTCGAAGGCGAGCGCACCCGCCTCATCGCCGCCCGCCACCTGCTCGCCGAGGAACACGACGCCCTGCGCGACCGGCACGAGGAGCTCGCCGGGCAGCTGGCCCAGGAGGCGGCCGCCCGCACGGCGGAGCACCCCGGCGACGCGGCCGAACGGGCCCGCGGCCTCTTCGTCGGGCTCTCCCTGCGCACCCTCGGCCTCGTCGAGCGCCAACTCGCCGTCATCGAGGGCATGGAGACCCACGAGACCGACCCCGAGCGCCTGGAGACCCTCTTCACGCTCGACCACCTCGCCACCCGCATGCGCCGCAACAGCGAGAACCTGCTCGTCCTCGCCGGTACCGACAGCGTCACCGGGCGCCCCGAGCCCGTGCCCCTGCTGGACGTCCTGCGGGCCTCGGCGGGGGAGATCGAGCGGTACCAACGCGTGCGGATCCAGTCGCTGCCCCCGCACGCCCGGCTCTTCGGCCACGCCTCCGAGGACGTCAGCCACCTCGTCGCCGAACTCCTGGAGAACGCCACGACGTTCTCCCCGCCCGACGCCCAGGTGCAGCTCTCCGGCTGGCTCCTGGAGACCGGCGACATCGCGCTGTCCGTCCAGGACGAGGGCATCGGCATCGCCCCCGACCGGCTCGCCGAGCTCAACTCCCTGCTCGCCGCCCCCGACCCGGACGGCCCTGTGCGAGCCGGGGGCGGCGCGGACCCCCACCCGGCCGACGGCGGGCAGGCGCCGGGCCTCGGTCTCTATGTGGTCGCGCGGCTCGCCGCCCGGCACGGCATCCGCGTCCAGCTGCGCGAGCAGACCACGGGCGGCATCGCGGCCGTCGTCGTCCTGCCCGCGGCACTCCTGGCCGACGGGCCGCCCACCGTCACCGGCCTCGGCGACCTCCCGCCCGTGCCGGGCGCCGCGGCCGCGCCCCCGATCCACCTCCCCGGCTCCGTCGCCGAGGCCAACTCGCCCACGATCCCCGGCAGTCGGCACCGCGCACACGTCGCACCCGCGCCCCTGCCGCCGCTGTCCCCCCTGCCCGTCCACCCGGCGGATCCGCCCGCCGGGCAGCTCCCGGACGGGATACGGCCCACCGGCCCGCCGCCCGCGGTCCCCGTGGGACGGCACGCCCGGCCCTCGGCGCTCGGCGCCCCGGCCGGCCCCGCGCCCGCCGTCCCCGGCCAGGGCTCGGCCCAGGTCACCGGCAACGGCCTGCCCCGCCGCACCCCCCAGCCCGTACCGCAGCGCGCCGAGGAGCCCCAGGTGCGGCAGGGCGTCGACGCGGAGGCCCTGCGGCGCAAGCTCGCGGGATTCCAGCGGGGCGCGGCCGAGGGGCGGCGCGACGCCGTGGCGGAGATCGCGGCGCGCACCACTGATTCGAACCAAGCGGGGCCGCCGGCTCAGGGCGGCACTGTCGAGGAGGCACGCGGTTGACTGCATTTCCCCGGGAGGCGACTCCCGTGACCCCTGTCGGCCCCGCCGTGTACGGGCTGAGCCACGAAGCCCGCAATCTGCACTGGCTGCTGGCCGGTCTCGTCGACGAGGTGCCGGGCGTACGGTCCGTCGCCGTCGTCTCCTCCGACGGTCTGCTGCTGCTCTCCTCCGACCCCGAGCACGACCCCAGGCCCGGCCTCGACCGGCCCGCCGGCCCCCGCGGCTCCACCGGTGACCTCGCCACCATCGTGGCGGGCCTGGGCAGCCTGACGACGGGAGCCGCCTGCCTGATGGACGGCGGCGTCGTCAAGCAGACGATGGTCGCCATGGAAGACGGGAGCCTGTTCGTGATGACGATCAGCGATGGCTCGCTCCTGGGCGTGCACACCGACCCCGACTGCGACATGAGCGTCGTCGCCTATCAGATGGCGCTCTTCGTCGGCCGGGCCGGGCACGTCCTCACCCCCGAACTCCGCAGAGAGCTGCGGCAGTCGGTGGAGGCGGTCGAATGAGCCAGGCCGTCCTCTGCCGCAAACCGGCCCGCGTACGCCCCTACTCCCTCACCGGCGGCAGGCAGCGCCGGTGCCGGGTGCTCCTCGTCGAGACCTTCGTGGCGGCGCTCGACACCACGGGCGACACTCCGGGCGACGGCCCGCCCGGCCCGCCGCCGGACGGGAGCGAGCCGCTGCCGCCCCGCTCCGTCCCGGAGGTACGGGCCGTGCCCGAGGCCCGCGCCATCGTCGAACTCTGCTTCCGGCTGCGCTCGGTCGCGGAGATCGCCGCACTGCTGAAAATGCCCCTCGGGGTGGTGCGGGTCCTGCTCCTCGAACTGGCCGACCAGGGCAGGATCCGCGTCTTCGACACCGGCCACGGCACGGGCCGGCCCGACCGCGCGCTGCTGGAAAGGGTGCTGGGTGGACTTCACAGGCTCTGACGCCGATCCCCGGAGGGCGGCCCTCGCGGTGCGGGGCGAGGACCCCGCGCGCGGCGGACCGCCCGCCGCACTCGACGTCCCCCGCGGCTGGCAGACCGACCGCAGCCGCGCCCCGCACGCCACGAAGATCGTCGTGGCGGGCGGCTTCGGCGTCGGCAAGACGACCTTCGTCGGCTCCGTCTCCGAGATCACCCCGCTGCGGACCGAGGCGGTCATGACGGTCGCGGGCGAGGCCGTCGACGACCGCACCGCCACCCCGGACAAGACGACGACCACCGTCGCCATGGACTTCGGGCGCATCACCCTCGACACCGACCTGGTGCTCTACCTCTTCGGCACCCCCGGCCAGAAACGCTTCTGGTTCATGTGGGACGACCTGGTGCGCGGCGCGATCGGCGCGGTCGTCATGGCCGACACCCGGCGCCTGGCCGACTGCTTCCCCGCCCTCGACTACTTCGACAGCGCGGGCCTGCCGTACATCGTCGCCGTCAACCAGTTCGAGGGCACCGCGCGCCACGATCCGGACGAGGTGCGCGAGGCCCTCGCCCTGCCCCGCCAGGTGCCCATGGTCCAGATGGACGCCAGACAGCGGGTCGCGGTCGTCGACACCCTGCTGATCCTCGTCGGCCGGGCCCTCGACACCACACCCGGATAGACCTGGACAACTGCCACACCCCGCCCGGTGCGGCGCGGCGCCACGCCCGTACGAAGGAGCTACACCCATGCGCCGGATCCTCATCGTCGGAGCGGGCCAGTCCGGCCTCCAGCTGGCCCTCGGCCTCCAGGCCAAGGGGTACGACGTGACCCTGATGTCCCACCGCACCGCCGACGAGGTGCGCTCCGGCCGGATCATGGCACCCCAGTGCCTCTTCCCGACCGCGCTGCGCCACGAGCGCGAGCTCGGGCTCGACTTCTGGACGGCCCGCGCCCCGCGGATCGAGGGCCTCGGCGTCTCCGTGGCCGGCCCCGAGCCGGCCACCGGCGGCCGCACCCGCGTCGTCGACTGGCTCGGCAGGCTCGACGGCTGCGCCCAGTCCGTCGACCGGCGGGTGAAGACGGCCGGCTGGCTGGACACCTTCGCCGAGCGCGGCGGCCGGCTCGTCATCCACGCCGCGACCGTCTCCGACCTCGACGCCCTCGCCGGGCGCTACGACCTGGTGCTCGCCGCCGTGGGCAGGGGCGAGCTGGCGTCCCTGTTCGGCCACGACGCGGACCGCTCCCCGCCGCACGCCGCCCCGCGGCGGGCCCTCGCCGTCGCCTGTGTGCACGGCCTCGGCCCCTGCCCCGAGCACCCCGGCCTCGACGCGGTCCGCTGCACCCTCGTCCCCGGCGCCGGCGAGCTCTTCGTCGTCCCCACCCTCACCCTCACCGGCCGCGCCGACCTCCTGCTCTGGGCGGGCCTGCCCGACGGCCCGCTGGACGTCTTCCGGGAGACGACGGGCCCCGGCGAGCACCTGGCCCGGACGCTGGAACTGCTGGAACGGTTCGCCCCGTGGGAGTACGCGCGGGCCACGGAGGTCGAGCTGACCGACGCCAACGCCACGCTGGCCGCCGGCCGCCACGCCCCCACCGTCCGCCACCCCGTCGCCCGGCTGCCCTCCGGCGGCCTGGTCCTCGGCGTGGCCGACACGGTCGTCGCCGACGACCCCGTCACCGGCCAGGGCGCCGGCTCGGCCGCGAAGTGCGCGGCGTCCTACCTCGCCTCGATCGTGGAGCGGGGGGAGCGGCCCTTCGACGAGACGTGGATGCGGGCCGCTTTCGACCGGCACTGGGAGTCGGCGCGCCATACGACCCGGTGGACGAACGCGATGCTCGGCTCTTTGCCGGGCCACGTCCTGGACCTCATGGCCGCGGCGGCGACTCACCAGCCGGTGGCCGACCGCTTGGCGCGGGGCGTCGACGATCCGTCGGACTTCGAGGACTTCTTCTACGACGCGGAGCGGGCGGAGACGTACGTGTCGAGCGTGGTGGGCTGAGTTCCGCGGACCGTAGCCAGCGAATTCAGCCCGTCCGGCGTTTGAGGACAGCGCGCGGAGCGTGCTTCGGGGTCCGGGGCGGAGCCCCAGAGGTTCAGGAGGGCGCGCCCGGGCGCCCGTAGCCGGCGTCGGACCCCGTGGCCGAACCACTCGGCAAAGACGGCGGATCGTAGGCACGCAACGCCGGCGCCGTCGCGTCCGGCCGCACCACCCCCAGCAGCGGGTTCGCCGCGATCGGCGAGACCTTCACCGTCGCCCCCGGCCGCGGCGCCTGTATGACGAGGCCGTTGCCGATGTAGATCGCGACGTGCGTCGCCCCCTCGAAGTAGATCACCAGGTCACCGGGGCGGATCTCGTCCAGCGGAACCCTCGGCAGGGACTTCCACTGCTCCTGGCTCGTCCGCGGGATGACGTCACCCGCATGGGCCCACGCCTGGGACGTGAGGCCGGAGCAGTCGAAGGAGTCCGGGCCGGCCGCGCCCCACACGTAGGGCTTGCCTATCTGCTGGTACGCGTACTCCAGGGCCTTCCCGCCGAGCGCGGACGGCATCGCCGATCTGCCCAGCCGCCCGGAGGCCAGCAGCTTGCGCTGGGCCTCGCCGATGTCCTTCTGCTCCAGTTTCCGCAGTTCGGAGAGCTGCTCGCCGGTCAGCGAGGCCAGCATCCTCTCGACCTGGTTGAGGCTCTTGCGCACGTCGTCGCGCTGCTGCTTCTGCTGGGCGGCGAGCGTCTGCTGCGCGTTGAGGGCGTCCTGCGCCTTGCCCGCGAGGTCCGCGGCCCGCTTCTCGTTCTCCGCGAGCCGGCCGACGGTGGCGGCGCGCTGCCCGGCGGCCCGCTGGAGCTGGTGGCCCCGGTCGAGGGCCTGCTGGGGGTCGGAGCCGAAGAGGAAGCCCATGTACGGGGAGAGGGTGCCGCTGTTGCCCTGGTACTGCTCCCGGGCCAGCCGCCCGGCGGCATCCCGGCTGCCGGTGAGCGCGATCCGCGCGTCGGCGAGATCCTCGTCTATCTTCCTGACCTGGTCGCGCTGCTTCTTCAGGCGCTCCTCGGTCGCGTTGTACTTCTCCGTCGCTTCCTCGGTCTTGCGGTAGAGCGACTGGAGCTGGGAGAGCAGGGAGCTCACGGGCTGGTCGGGCGGGTCGGCGGGTGCCGCCGACGCCATGGGCGCGGGCAGTACGAGCGACGCGGCGCCGGCTATCAGCGCCGTCGTGCAGACAGAACGCACGAACCGTCCCGACACGGGCTCACCTCCGATGAGTGGGCGTGATCGTTTGCCCAAGGAGGATCGTGCCATGGTGGCCGTGGTTGCGGCAGTGGTGTGGGCGAATCCGCCTAACCCGCTCACCCCCCGGTCGCCCGCCCGTCACCCGTTCGGAGGGGCGCTCGTCACCGGCCCCCGGCCCGCCCTACGCGCCGGGGCGCGACCACGGCCACTTGAGGCCGCCGCCGGGCTCGCCCTCCGGGTCGTACTCGTACTTCCAGCCCTTGTGCAGCCCCAGCCGCCGCGTCGTGCCAGCCTGGACCCGCCTGTACACGTGTACGGCCTCGGTCCCCCCGTTCCCGTCCGGCACGGGGATCTCGTAGGTCTTCGGCGGGTGCCCGGAGAGCCCGAGCAGTACCGGCAGTACGCGCCCGTCCAGGGGACCGCCCACGAAGGGCGTATTTTCGCTTCTCACATCACCAGTCTGCGCCAGCCCTGCCCGGGACCCCGCGTCCGTAGACCGGCCCACCCGGCCCGGCCGCGCTCACCGAGCGGCACGGGGCGGCGGAGCTACGCCTCCGGATCGCTCGTACCGCTCGACGGGCCCGGCCCTCACAGCAAGTGATCCGCCGCCGAGAGCATCGGTGTCACCCGCCGTGCCAGCAGCCCCGCCCGTCCCTCCGGTGTTTCCAGGGAGAGCACGGCCCGCACCACCTTCGACACCTGTTCGTCCCCCGCCCCCGTGGCGAGCAGGAGGGCCAGGAACTGGTCGACCAGCCAGTCGCGCAGCTCCGGCAGCGGGGGTTGTTTGCCCTCGTCCAGCCAGATCAGGGATGCCGCCTCGACCGCCGTGATCCACGTACGGACGGTCATCCGCAGCCGGGGCCCGGGCTCGCGTACCCGCAGGTGGGCGAGGACCTGGTCGGCGGCGGCGCGGCGGACGCCGTCCACGATGGCGCCCGTGCGGGAGGTCTCGACGACGCTGCCGCCCTGGAGCAGGGCGCTGAACCCCGCGTCGTGCTCGTCGACGAAGCCGAGGTAGCGGTCGAGGGCGGCGGACAGCCGGCCGGTGAGGGGGCCGGTCTGCGGTTCGGCGAAGCACAGTTGGAGATCGTCGGCCGCGCTGCGCAGGGCGGCCTCGTACAACTGGGGCTTGCCGCCGGGGAAGTAGCGGTAGACGAGCGGCCGTGACACCTCGGCGGCGGCCGCGACCTCGTCCAGGGACACGTCCTCGGGCGCGCGGTGCGCGAAGAGCGCCAGCGCGGCGGCGATCAGCTGGGTGCGGCGCTCCTCGACGCCGAGCCTGCGGTAGGTGGTGCGGGGGGACGGAGTCGGTGCGGTTCCGCTGCCGTTCATGCACGGCAGCGTATCCAGGTCACCTCGCCAGCAACCCCGAGCTCTGCCACAGCCGCCGCCCGAGGCCCCGCATCACCCCGATCTCGTCCAGGAAGTCCGTCAGCCGCTTCGCGCCCGCCTGCATGACCTCCCGCCGGTGGCCGCTCGCCCTGACCTGGGCGACGGCCTCGCGGTGGTCGAGCCCCACGTTCGTATAGACGGCGGGGTTGACGAACGCGAGCGAGAAGACGCGGGCCGCCTCGCCGGAGCTCAGCCGGGTCAGGCCCGCCTCCCAGCGCGGGCAGGTGACCATCTGGCGGCGCAGCTCCTCGCGCGCGTACCGCACGTGGCGGGCCTCCTCCACGACGTGGATGCGGGTGACGCCGCGGACGATCGTCTGCACGCGGTCGTCCGGGAAGGTCAGCCGCTGCATGTAGTCGAGGATCTCCTCGCCGAGGAGGGTGCAGGCGAAGGAACCGGGCGTGGTGGAGACGGACTTGAGGACCCTGGCCAGGTTGTGGTGCAGCCCGGAGACCGGGTAGGTGGGGGCGCCCGACTTCTCGATCATGCGGGCGAACATCTGGGAGTGCCGGCACTCGTCGGCTATCTCGGTGAGCGCGTAGCGGACGTGCGCGCTGCCGACCGGCTTGTCGTAGACGTGCCGGACCAGCAGCTGCATCAGGATGATCTCGAACCAGATGCCGAGGGAGGCGAGGGACGCGGCCTCGTGCCGGGAGAGTTCCAGGCGCTGTTCCTCCGGCATCCGCCGCCACATCGGGGTGCCGTAGAGGGAGAGCAGCTCGGGCGGCCAGAACCACTTGCCCTCGTCGAGGGGCGCGTCCCAGTCCAGTTCGGTGTCCGGGTCGAAGGAGTGCTTCGCCGAGGACTCCAGCAGGCGTTCTGCGACTCTCTCGCGGTCCTTGAGCAGGCCGAGCGCGTCCCGGAGCGGCTCTCTTGTGGTCTCGGTGGTCATGGCTGAGGACACCTCGTCTGTGGGTTACCCGCGGTCACCTGCTTATGAGACTGCCTGTCAGCAAGGACGTCAATCCCCCCGGGGCAAGCTCCCGGCATCCGGCCGCCGGGACCGCCCGCCCGGTCATTGACCCGGCGGTAACCACCGTGTGAGCCTGCCAACTGACCACCCGCGCAAGGGACACAGCGGTCCAGTGAGGGACGGGAGGCGTCATGACGACGCGGAATTTCTACGCCCACGACCCCGGAGACCCCACCTGGGAGGTGCCGGCGACCGGCGCCGCCCGCTTCGCCTGGGGCTACGGCGACGGCAGGGAAAAGCTGCTCGCCCTCTACCAGAAGGGCAAGGACAAACAGTGGGACGCCGTCACCCGCATCGACTGGGACCTGCCCGTCGACCCGTACGACCCGCTCGGCGTCCCGGACCAGAACCTCCCCGTCCACGACAGCCCGTACTGGGACCGGATGGGCGAGGCCGACAGGCGCGAGCTGCACCGCTGTTACGCGTCCTGGCAGTTCAGCCAGTTCCTGCACGGCGAGCAGGGCGCGATGGTGTGCGCGGCGCGCATCGTGGAGTCCGTGCCGGACCTGGACGCGAAGTTCTACTCGGCGACCCAGGTCATGGACGAGGCCCGGCACGCGGAGATCTACAGCCGCTTCCTGCGGGAGAAGGTCGGGCTGGTCTATCCCATCGACGACAACCTCGGCTCGCTGCTGGGCGACACCCTGCGGGACTCGCGCTGGGACATGCCCTACCTCGGGATGCAGGTGCTCATCGAGGGCCTCGCCCTCGCCGCTTTCGGCATGCTGCGCGACACCACCGACAAGCCGCTGCCCAAGCAGATCCTCGCCTACGTCATGCAGGACGAGGCCCGGCACGTCGCCTTCGGCCGCATGGCGCTGCGCGACCACTACCGGCAGCTGACCCGGGCCGAGCTGCGCGAGCGCGAGGAGTTCGTCATCGAGGGCTGTTACCTGATGCGCGACCGGCTGCGCGGCGAGGTGGTGCTCACCGACTTCGGCATACCGGCCGCCGACGCCGTCGAGCTCAGTGAACGGTCGGAATTCCTGCGGCTGTTCCGGAAACTGCTCTTCAGCCGCATCGTTCCCTGTGTGCGGGACATCGGCCTGTGGGGCGAGCGGCTCCAGCGCGCGTACGTCGACATGGGCGTCCTCGACCTCGGCGACAGCAGCCTCGACCTCCTCATGGCCCAGGACGAGGAGGCCGCCGAGCAGCTCGACGCGGGGCGCTTCGCCGCCGAGGAGGCGGCCCGGCGGGCGGAGGTGGCGGCGGTGATCGCCGACGGTGCGGGGGCGCCGGCCGGGGAGTGAACCGGAAGGCATTCGTCCACTTTGCTCGGGGTGGATGTAGGTGCCGATAGCACGGTGTGTAGGCCTTGTGCGTGGTTGGAACCTTCTTTTCGTTATGGGCGTCTTTGCTGTGCACCTGCGGGACAACTCGTACCGAGGGAGGGGAAGTTCATGGCGCGACTCACTGCCCGGACGCGGCGCCTCGCGATGGCGGCGGTATCGGTTCTGGCGCTCGCCGCGACGATACCGGGCTGTGTGGCCATGGCCACGGAGGACCCGAGGAGCCCGGAACACCGCCAGGACGGCAAGCGGAACGCGATGCAGTCGCCGTCCTCCGCGCAGTCGCGGTCGCCCTCGGCGACCGCACCGGCCGCACCGGGGCGCGTGTCGGACTCGATCACCCACGAATCGGAGACCCCGGGCAAGGCCGTCAACCTCACCATCGACGACGGTCCGGAACCGATCTGGACGCTGAAGGTGCTGGAGGTACTGAAGAAGTACGACGCGAAGGCCACCTTCTGCATCATCGGCTCGCGCGCCAAGGAGTACCCGGAGCTCGTCAAGAAGGTCGTCGCCGCCGGGCACCGGCTCTGCGACCACTCCGTGGACCACAACACCGCCATGGACAAACGCTCCGAGCCCTATCAGCAGCAACAGATCCTCGACGCCCGGAAGATGATCCTCGACGCGGCCGGCCGGGACGCCCGGGTGTTCTACTACCGCGCTCCCGGCGGCGCGTTCACCCCGTACAGCCGCGAGGTCGCCGCCTCCCACGGCATGCGCCCGCTCGGCTGGAACGTCGACACCCACGACTGGACCAACCCCGGCGTCCAGCGGATCGTCGACGCGGTCCACCGGGACCTCCACGAGGGCCCCACCATCCTCTTCCACGACGGAGGCGGGAACCGCAGCCAGACCGCGGCCGCCCTGGACCAGATCCTCCCCTGGCTCAGGAGCCAGGGCTACGCGTTCGGCTACCCGAAGGTCTGACATCCCGCCACCCGCATGCGGAACCGATCCTGCGGACGGGCCCGCCGCATTGGTACGCGGCCGGGCCGTCCGCAGTACGGGGGCGGGGTCACCAGCGGAAGGCGTCCATCGACGGCGGGGCGGCCGGGCCCTCGGCGGGCGCCGCCCGGTTGCGCGGGTGCCGCGGGTCGAGGAACCAGCGGCGGGCCGACACCAGCCACCACACGCCCGCGAAGCCGCCGACCGCGGCCACCGCGATCGGCGCGTAGTTGAAGGTGTCGACGGTGACGGGACCCGACTGCGGCAGCATGAACAGCACCGTGATCACGGCCACCCAGGAGATGGCGGTGACCCCGACCGGCTTCGACCACCGCCCCAGGTGCCACGGCCCCCGCTCGAACGCCTCGCCCTTGCGCAGCCGCAGCAGCGTCGGCGCGGCGTAGGCGAGGTAGAGCCCGATCGTGGCGATCGAGGTGACCGCCGCGTACGCCGTGGAGTTCACCAGATAGGGCAGCCCCAGGAGGAAGGCGCCGCCCGCGGCCAGCCACACCGCGTTGGTGGGCGTGCGCGTCTGCGGGTTGATGCGGTGCCACATCCGGGAGAAGGGCAGCGCGCCGTCCCGGGAGAAGGCGTAGATCATCCGGGAGTTGGCCGTCACCGAGGCCATCCCGCAGAAGAGCTGCGCGACGATCACCACGAGCAGCAGCAGCTTCCCCGCCGAGGCGCCGAGCGCGTCCATGAAGATCTGCGCCGGGGGCACCCCGGTCTCGGTGCCCACCGCGCCCGGCCAGTCCTGGATCGCGTACGTCAGCCCGGCCAGCAGCACGAAGCCGGCGATCCACGACACCCAGATCGAGCGCACGATGCCCCGCGGCCCGGACACCGAGGCGTCGTTGGTCTCCTCGGTCATATGGGCGGACGCGTCGTAACCGGTGAAGGTGTACTGCGCCACGAGCAACGACAGCAGTCCCACATAAAGGCCGGAACCCCAGCCCGTGTCGTTCACGAAATGGGTGAAGACGAAGGACGTCGACCGGTGTTTGTCCGGCACGAATGCCAGCGCGCCGACGATCAGCAGCACCCCGAGCAGATGCCACCACACGCTCACGGAATTGAGAAAGGCGACCAGCCGGACACCGAAGGTGTTCAGCAGGGCATGGAGCAGGAGCACGGCCCCGAAGAGGGCGATCGTATGGCCGGGGGTCGCCGCGAAGCCGAACTGCAGGTCCAGATAGGCATTGAGGAAGGACGCCGCCCCGAAGTCGACGCCCGCCGTGCACGCGATCTGCCCCAGCACGTTGAACCACCCGGTGAACCACGCCCACGCCGCCCGCGACCGCTCGGGCGCCATCCGGTGCGCCCAGAAATACAGCCCCGCCGAGGTCGGATAGGAGGAGCACACCTCCGCCATCGCCAGCCCGACGACCAGCGTCATGGCGCCGACGCCGACCCAGCCCCACATCAGCATCGACGGGCCGCCGGTCCGCATTCCGAATCCGTACATCGTCATGCACCCGGAGAGGACCGAAATGATCGTGAACGAAACGGCGAAATTGGCGAAGCCGGACATCCGCCGGGCCAGCACCTGGGTATAGCCGAGCTGTCGCAGGCGCTCTTCGTCGGAAACGCTGGGTACGTCGAGTGGCACGCGATTCTCTTTCTCGTGATCGTTGCGATGAACGACGGTCAAGGAATGTGCGATGCGCTCTTCGGTTGTGCGGTGCTTCTTCTCTTCCTACGTGGTGCGCGGCCGGACGGCGCGGACCGCCCACCCCCGGTGCCGGAGGAACAGCTCCGGCGCGTCCCCGCAGTAGGCCCAGGGCACATCCGTGGCGTACGGCCCTATGGCCCGGAAGACGTCGTACGCCTCCGCGTGGCGCCCGGCGAAGGCGAGCGCGTGCGCCAGGTAGTTCGCGTCGTCCATGAACTGCGCGTGCGGGCGCGGCGGGCGGTGGCGCCACCAGTTCTCCAGCACCTGGTCGATGTGCGGGCAGTCGATCCAGGGATGGATGCTCAGGCCGTAGCTGCCCGCCTCGGTCCGCATCCGCTGCCGGTGCGACTCCGCCACCGCCACCAGCGGCAGCACCGCGATCGGCAGCCCCTTGGGCGCGGTGTCCGCCCGCTCCTGCGCCCAGTGGAACATCTCCGCGCCCGAACCGTGGTTCCGGCCGAAGAGATAGGTGAGGACCTCGTGATGCGCCTCCCGGTTGTACGGATCGCGGGCCACCACCTCGGCCCACACCTGCCGCAGCACCTCCCGGCCGGGGGCGTGCACCCGGATCAGGGCGAGCATCACGACCCAGGGGGAGGGGTCCGCCGGCCCGGCCTCGGCGGCGGCCAGACACGTGCCCCAGGAGCGCTCCATCTCCGCGCGGCCCGCGTCCACCCCACTGATCATCGACCGCAGCGCCTGCACATGCGCCAGCAGCGCGAGCGCGTCCGCCGACCGGGGCTCGGCCCGCGCCCAGGTGTCCGCGAACCGCAACGGCGCCCCCGCCCGCGCCAGCACCTGGAGCCGGAAGATGCGCCGGTCCCAGTCGCCTCCGGTCGCCGCGAGCAGATCCCGGGGCCCCTCCCACCGCCCCATCGAGGCGTCCTCCAGCACGGAGCGCAGAGCGAGGTCGTCCCGGGCGGGATGCGCGTCCAGCCCCGGCCCCTCACCCCGCCGCCCCCTCACAGCCCCCGCCCCCGGCCCCCACCCATCAGCCACCATCCCCGCTCCGACGCCGGTCCCCGTATGTGCCTGATGCGACGTCAAGTGACCGCCGGCCCAACGGACATGACGCGGACACGGCTACTTGACGGCCGCACCATACCCCTTGCTCCTCGCGGACTTCTCCGGGAACGACAAAGAGCGGGACCCAGTGAGACTGGATCCCGCTCTCGATGTCCGGCACTTCGGCTGGTCAGCGGCCTTGCGGCGCCGACTGAAGCGAAGTGCCCCCGGCAGGATTCGAACCTGCGCACACGGCTCCGGAGGCCGTTGCTCTATCCCCTGAGCTACGGGGGCGTGTCGGCCGCTTGTTGCGGCGACGGGTAGAACATTACCAGCTCCGGACGGGTGTCCCGCAACGTCGTTGGAGGTGGGGGCGGGGAAGGTCGCCCGCACGGGGTGGAAGTGGGGAAAACCCGGACGCAGCGTGGCGGGCGCGCTTACTCTCGGGGTGTGCCTGGCTTGTCCGGCCGGGTCCTTGTCGTCGACGACAACAAGGTCATCCGGCAGCTGATCAGGGTCAACCTCGAGCTGGAGGGCTTCGAGGTCGTGACCGCGGCCGATGGTGCCGAGTGCCTGGAGATCGTGCATCGCGTGCGTCCCGATGTCGTGACCCTGGATGTCGTCATGCCCCGGCTCGACGGGTTGCTCACGGCCGCGCGGCTGCGGGCCGACGCACGGACCCGGGACATACCGATCGCGATCATCAGCGCCTGCACCCAGCCGGAGGTCGACAGCGGGCGGTCCGCCGGGGTCGACGCGTTCCTGGCGAAGCCCTTCGAACCGACGGAAATGGTCCGGCTCGTCCGGAGGCTGATGCGGCACCGCAAGGCAGAGGGCGACGACGGGTTGCCGGGGGCCCCGGCCCCCGGGGACACCGGCTCCGTCCACGGCGTGGGTTCCATCTGCCGTGCGGAATCCGCCAGGAGAGCCGACTAGCCCGCGGCGACCGTGTCCCACCTGTTCGTGTCCCACTTGCCTGTTCGTGTCCCACCTGTCGAAACCTGCTCGCCAGGCCTCCCCCCTTCTCGCCTAGGCTTGGCCCCGTGACCCCCGCCGATCTCTCCCGCACCGTTCTGCACACGGTGCGACGTGCCATCGAGGCCGACGAGCTGAGCGCCGTCGTGCCCGACCGGGTCACCGTGCGGGTCCCGCCCCGGCCGGGGTGCGGGGACTACGCCACCAACGTCGCCCTGCGGCTCGCGCAGGAGAGCGGCAGACCGGCCCCCGAGATCGCCGAAGTGCTGCGGCGCAGGCTCGCCGCCGAGCCCGGCATCGCGGCGGTCGAGATCGCGGGGCCCGGGTTCCTCAACATCACTCTCGAGGGCACCTCCTACGTCCGGCTCGTACGGGACGTGCTCGCCGCGGGGGAGCCGAGCAGGCCGATGGACCTGCCCGACCCGCCGCCCGACCTCATCCGCAGGCTCGGCGCCGACGCCGCCCGCTGGAGCCTGCTCTGCCCCCCGGGCGTCGACCGCGACCTGCTGCTGGTGCAGCGCGAGAGCAACCCCCTCTTCCGCGTCCGGTACGCCCACGCCCGCAGCCGGGCCCTGCTGCGCAACGCCCATGACCTGGGCTTCGGCCCCGAGCCGGGGGACGTCCCGGACGCGACCGCGGCCCCCGTGCTCGCCGCCCTCGCGGACCACGCACGCATCGGCGCCACCCGCGCGCCCGACCGGCTCGCCCGGCACCTGGAGCGTCTCGCCGACGCCTTCCTCCGCTGGCAGGCGGCGTGTCCCACGCTGCCGCGCGGTGACGAGAAACCCTTGGCCGTCCACCGCGCCCGACTGGCCCTCGCCGAGGCCACGGGCAAGGTGCTGGCCGACGGCCTCCACCAGCTCGGCATCACCGCACCCGCACACCTCTGAGGAGATCAGAGCCATGAGCCGTTCCGCCCACCCCGCCGGGCCCCGCTACGCCGACGTCCTGCCCGAGGGGCACTACGCCGCCCCGCCCGCCGACCTCAACGCCCTGGACCCGCGCGTGTGGGCCCGTACGGTCTCGCGGGACGCCGACGGCGTGGCCACCGTCGGCGGGATCAAGGTCACCGACCTCGCCGAGGAGTTCGGGACGCCCGCCTTCTTCCTCGACGAGGAGGACTTCCGGGCGCGCTGCCGGGCCTGGCGCGAGGCCTTCGGCACGGAGGCCGACGTCTTCTACGCGGGCAAGGCGTTCCTCTCCCGCGCCGTCGTCCGCTGGCTGCACGAGGAGGGCCTCAACCTCGACGTCTGCTCGGAGGGCGAGCTGGCCACCGCCCTCGACGCCGGGATGCCCGCCGAGCGCATCGCGCTGCACGGCAACAACAAGTCCACCCGCGAGATCACCCGCGCCGTCGAGGCGGGCGTCGGGCGGATCGTCCTGGACTCCTTCCAGGAGATCGTCCGCGTCGCGCGCGTCGCCGAGCGGCTCGGCAGGCGCCAGCGCGTGCAGATCCGGGTGACCGTCGGCGTCGAGGCGCACACCCACGAGTTCATCGCGACCGCGCACGAGGACCAGAAGTTCGGGCTCGCGCTCGCCGGGGGACAGGCCGCCGAGGCCGTCCGCCGCGCGCTCAAGCTCGACGGCCTGGAGCTCATCGGCATCCACTCCCACATCGGGTCGCAGATCTTCGACACCTCGGGCTTCGAGGTGGCCGCGCACCGCGTCGTCGGCCTGCTGAAGGAGATCCGCGACGAGCACGGCGTCGAGCTGCCCGAGATCGACCTCGGCGGCGGCCTCGGCATCGCCTACACCTCCGACGACGACCCGCGCGAGCCGCACGAGATCGCCAAGGCGCTCGGCGACATCGTCACCCGCGAGTGCGCGGCCGCGGGTCTCGCGGTGCCGCGGCTGTCCGTGGAGCCGGGGCGCGCCATCGCCGGACCGACCGCCTTCACGCTCTACGAGATCGGCACCGTCAAGGAACTGCCGGGCCTGCGGACGTACGTGAGCGTGGACGGTGGCATGTCGGACAACATCCGCACCGCGCTCTACGACGCGGAGTACAGCGTCGCGCTGGTCTCCCGGACCTCCACCGCCGAGCCGATGCTCTCGCGCGTCGTCGGCAAGCACTGCGAGTCCGGCGACATCGTCGTGCGCGACGCCTTCCTCCCCGCCGACCTGGCCCCCGGCGACCTGCTGGCCGTGCCGGCGACCGGCGCGTACTGCCGCTCCATGGCCAGCAACTACAACCACGCGCTGCGCCCGCCGGTCGTCGCGGTCAAGGACGGCGCGGCCCGGGTGATCGTCCGGCGGGAGACGGAAGAGGACCTCTTCCGCCTCGACGTCGGCTGATCCGCCGGGAAATCCGATGGAAAAGCGGAAGTAAAAATCTCGGATACTGGACGGGGGACGGAAACCCCCGTCCGGTGAGTGAGACTGGTGTACCACCGAAGATGTACAGAAACGAGGTCGGATGATGCGTACGCGTCCGCTGAAAGTGGCGCTGCTGGGCTGTGGAGTGGTCGGCTCAGAGGTGGCGCGCATCATGACGACGCACGCGGACGACCTCACGGCGCGCATCGGCGCACCCGTCGAGCTCGCCGGTATCGCCGTGCGCCGTCCGGGCCGGGTGCGGGCGGGGGTGCCGGAGGAGCTGATCACCACCGACGCCACCGCGCTCGTCAAACGCGGTGACATCGACGTGGTAGTCGAGGTCATCGGCGGCATCGAGCCGGCCCGCACCCTGATCACCACGGCCTTCGAGCACGGCGCGAGCGTCGTGTCCGCCAACAAGGCGCTGCTCGCCGGGGACGGCGCGGCCCTGCACGCCGCGGCCGAGGCCCGGGGCGCGGACCTCTACTACGAGGCCGCCGTCGCCGGCGCCATCCCGCTCGTACGGCCGCTGCGCGAGTCGCTGGCCGGCGACAAGGTCAACCGGGTGCTCGGCATCGTCAACGGCACGACCAACTTCATCCTCGACAAGATGGACACCAGCGGAGCGGGCTACTCCGAAGCCCTGGACGAGGCCACCGCGCTCGGTTACGCGGAGGCCGACCCGACCGCCGACGTCGAGGGCTTCGACGCCGCCGCGAAGGCCGCGATCCTGGCCGGCATCGCGTTCCACACGCGGGTGCGCCTCGACGACGTCTATCGCGAGGGCATGACGGAGGTCACCGCCGCGGACTTCGCGTCCGCGAAGCAGATGGGCTGCACCATCAAGCTGCTCGCCATCTGCGAGCGCGCCGCCGACGGCCGGTCGGTCACCGCCCGCGTGCACCCGGCGATGATCCCGCTGAGCCACCCGCTGGCGTCGGTGCGCGAGGCGTACAACGCGGTGTTCGTGGAGGCCGAGGCGGCCGGTCAGCTGATGTTCTACGGGCCCGGGGCCGGCGGTTCGCCCACCGCGTCCGCGGTACTCGGCGACCTCGTCGCCGTCTGCCGCAACAAGGTGGCGGAGACCACCGGACCCGGCGAATCCGCTTACACCCGGCTGCCCGTGAGCCCGATGGGCGAGGTGGTCACCCGCTACCACATCAGCCTCGACGTGGCCGACAAGCCCGGTGTCCTGGCGCAGGTCGCCACGGTCTTCGCCGCGCACGGCGTGTCGATCGACACGGTCCGCCAGAAGGGCAAGGACGGCGAGGCGTCCCTCGTCGTCGTCACGCACCGCGCCCCCGACGCCGCCCTCTCGGCGACCGTCGGGGCGCTGCGCAAGCTGGACACGGTCCGCGGTGTCGCGAGCATCATGCGGGTCGAAGGCGAATAAGGGGAGCAAGGAAGCAATGTCTGCCAACAACGGTCTCCGGACCTCCGGCACCCACCAGTGGCGCGGCATCATCGAGGAGTACCGCGACCGGCTCCCCGTCTCGGCCGACACGCCGGTCGTCACCCTGCGCGAGGGCGGCACGCCGCTCGTCCCCGCGCAGGTGCTCTCGGAGCGCACCGGATGTGAGGTCCACCTCAAGGTCGAGGGCGCGAACCCGACCGGGTCCTTCAAGGACCGCGGGATGACCATGGCCATCACCCGGGCCAAGGAGGAGGGCGCCAAGGCCGTCATCTGCGCCTCCACCGGCAACACCTCCGCCTCGGCCGCCGCCTACGCCGTACGCGCCGGGATGGTCTGCGCCGTCCTGGTGCCGCAGGGCAAGATCGCGCTCGGCAAGATGGGCCAGGCGCTGGTCCACGGCGCGCGCATCCTCCAGGTCGACGGCAACTTCGACGACTGCCTGACGCTGGCGCGCGGGCTGTCCGAGGAGTACCCCGTCGCGCTGGTCAACTCCGTGAACCCGGTGCGGATCGAGGGTCAGAAGACCGCCGCCTTCGAGATCGTGGACGCGCTCGGCGACGCGCCGGACATCCATGTCCTGCCGGTCGGCAACGCGGGCAACATCACGGCCTACTGGCGCGGTTACCGCGAGTACGCCACGGACGGGATTTCCACCCGCAGGCCCCGGATGTGGGGATTCCAGGCGTCCGGTTCCGCGCCCATCGTGCGCGGCGAGCCGGTGAAGGACCCGCACACCATCGCCACCGCGATCCGCATCGGCAACCCCGCCTCGTGGCGGTTCGCCGAGGAGGCGCGCGACGAATCGGGCGGCCTCATCGACGAGGTGACCGACCGACAGATCCTGGCCGCCTACCGCCTGTTGGCCTCGCAGGAGGGCGTCTTCGTCGAGCCGGCCTCGGCCGCGAGCGTCGCCGGCCTGCTCAAGGCCGCGGAACAGGGCCTGGTCGACCCGGGCCAGCGCATCGTCTGCACGGTCACGGGCAACGGCCTCAAGGACCCGGACTGGGCGGTCGCGGGCGCCCCGCAGCCGCTCACCGTGCCGGTGGACGCGAAGGCCGCGGCCCGCGAGCTCGGCCTGGCCTGACGTCAGAAACCGGGGCCACGCCCCGGACCGGTCCCGAAACCGCCGGACGGGCCGGCTCCCGAACGAGGGAGAGCCCGTCCGGCGCAGGCGACGCGCCTCCCGTGCCCTATGTCGCCGCTGAACCTTCCTTCGATAGGCTGTACTCACTCCGCCCCGTCGCAGACCCCCGCCGTCACCGTGCGGCATCTCGTCGCGGCCCTTGCGGATGTTGCACGCCCTGCCGAGGCCACACCAAGGAGAGTCATCGAGCGATGGCCGGTCCCGCGTTCCGCGCCGCCGCTGTCCGCGTGCGCACCCCCGCCACCAGCGCAAACCTCGGCCCCGGCTTCGACGCCCTGGGCCTGTCGCTGGGGCTCTACGACGACGTCGTGGTCCGGGTGGCCGAGTCCGGGCTGCACATCGACATCGCGGGCGAGGGCGCCGAGTCCCTGCCGCGCGACGAGAGCCACCTGCTCGTACGGGCCCTGCGCACCGCCTTCGACCTGCTCGGCGGCCAGCCGCGCGGCCTGGAGGTCGTCTGTGCCAACCGCATCCCGCACGGCCGGGGCCTGGGTTCCTCCTCGGCCGCCATCTGCGCGGGCATAGTCGCCGCCCGCGCCGTGACCATAGGCGGGGCCGAGAAGCTCGACGACGCGGCGCTGCTGGAGCTCGCCACGGAGATCGAGGGCCACCCGGACAATGTCGCGGCCTGCCTGCTCGGCGGATTCACCTTGGCGTGGATGGAGTCGGGCGTGGCACGGGCCATTCGGATGAACCCTGCGGATTCCATCGTTCCGGTGGTCTTCGTGCCGTCGAAACCCGTACTGACCGAGACCGCGCGCGGGCTGCTGCCGCGCAGCGTCCCCCATGTGGACGCCGCGGCCAACGCCGGGCGCGCGGCGCTGCTCGTCGAGGCGATGACCAGGCGCCCCGAGCTGCTGCTGCCGGCCACCGAGGACCGGCTCCACCAGGAGTACCGCGCTCCGGCGATGCCGGAGAGCGTGGCCCTGGTCAACCGACTGCGCGCGGACGGCGTCCCCGCGGTCATCTCCGGCGCGGGCCCCACGGTGCTCGCGCTGGCCGAGAACGGTGCGGCCGCCCAGGTCGCACGGCTGGCGGGCGAGGGGTGGGCGGCCAACCGGCTGGCCCTCGACGCCGGGGGGACGAGCGTGCTGCCGCTCGCCTGACCAGCGCGGGCCCCGGGGCCCGCGAAAATAGCGGTTGCCGGTCTTTGAGAGGGGGAATGTTTGTGGGATCCGGTAGTGTTAACCTCAAGTCTGCACTCGAAGCCACATCGGCTCGGTGCTCTGTGTCCCGATCAGGGACCGCTTTTCTTCCGGGAGCCTCCCAAACTGCCTGAGCAGCCTGCCTGAGCAGATTCGAGCACGCTCCGGAATCGGCGTGGGCGACATGAGTGAAGTTGATGCGTCATGTCTTCACCTCATTTCTTCACGCCGGAACCAATGAACTGATTCTTCCGCCGTACCGGCGGACCACCGCCCCGGCCCGGTCCGCAAAGCCAGACCGCAGCCGGACAGCACAACCGGTCGCCGAGCCAGACAGGCCGACGCCCGCTCCAGGGAAGGACCCCTTCGTGAGCGACACCACCGATCTGATGGGCGTGACCGCCTCCGGCACTGCCAACAGTGCCGCCGGCAATGCCTCCGCGCCCGCCACGGACGCTCCCGCCGCGCCTGCCACCGGTGCTGCCACCGCCCCCAAGCGGCGACGCTCGGGCACGGGCCTCGACGCCATGGTCCTGGCAGAGCTCCAGCAGCTCGCCTCCAGCCTCGGCATCAAGGGCACCGCGCGGATGCGCAAAGGCCAGCTGATCGAGGTCATCAAGGAGAAGCAGGCCGGCTCCGCCGCGCCCGCCAAGGCCACGAGCGCCGAGCCCGCCAAGGCGGCGTCCGACACCGAGACCAAGCCCAAGCGGCGCGCCACCTCCAAGGCGCGTACGGGTGAGGCGGCCGCAGAAAAGGCCGAGAAGCCGGCCGAGAAGGCCGCTACGCAGCAGCAGATCGAGATCCCGGGCCAGCCGAGCAGCGATGAGCAGCCGGCCGGCGAGCGCCGTCGCCGCCGGGCGACCGCGCCCTCGGGCAGCCCCGAGCCGGCCGTCGAGGCCAAGGCCGAGGCGCGCACCGAGGAGCGGGCCGAGTCCGCGGCGGACAGCGCCGAGGGCCGGGCCGCCAAGGCCGGCGAGCGCGACCGTGGCCAGAAGGGCGAGCGCCGTGACCGCGGCGAGCGCGGCCAGCGGGGCGAGCGCGGGGACCGCGGCGAGCGTGGTGACCGCGAGCGCGGCGACCGCGACCGCCGGGGCAACCGCGGCGAGGACGCCGGCCAGCAGGGCGGCAACCGCCAGCAGCGCGACAACCGTGGCGCGCCGCAGGCGCCCCAGGGCGGCCCGCAGGACGAGGACGACTTCGAGGGTGGCCGCCGCGGCCGCCGCGGCCGCTACCGCGACCGCCGTGGCCGTCGCGGCCGTGACGAGGGCTTCGGCAACGAGCCGCAGGTCTCGGACGACGACGTCCTGATCCCCGTCGCGGGCATTCTGGACATCCTCGACAACTACGCGTTCATCCGGACGTCCGGCTACCTCCCGGGCCCGAACGACGTCTATGTCTCCCTCGCCCAGGTCCGCAAGAACGGCCTGCGCAAGGGTGACCACGTCACCGGCGCGGTCCGGCAGCCGAAGGACGGCGAGCGGCGCGAGAAGTTCAACGCCCTCGTCCGCCTGGACTCGGTGAACGGCATGGCGCCCGAAACCGGGCGCGGTCGGCCGGAGTTCGGCAAGCTCACCCCGCTCTACCCGCAGGACCGCCTGCGGTTGGAGTCGGACCCGGGCGTGCTGACGACCCGGATCATCGACCTGGTCGCGCCGATCGGCAAGGGCCAGCGCGGTCTGATCGTGGCCCCGCCGAAGACCGGCAAGACCATGATCATGCAGGCGATCGCCAACGCGATCACCATCAACAACCCCGAGTGCCACCTGATGGTCGTCCTGGTCGACGAGCGTCCGGAAGAGGTCACCGACATGCAGCGGTCGGTCAAGGGCGAGGTCATCTCCTCGACCTTCGACCGCCCGGCCGAGGACCACACCACGGTCGCCGAGCTGGCCATCGAGCGCGCCAAGCGCCTGGTGGAGCTGGGTCACGACGTGGTGGTCCTGCTGGACTCGATCACCCGTCTGGGCCGCGCCTACAACCTGGCCGCCCCGGCCTCGGGCCGCATCCTGTCCGGTGGTGTCGACTCGACCGCGCTCTACCCGCCGAAGAAGTTCTTCGGCGCCGCGCGCAACATCGAGGACGGCGGCTCGCTGACCATCCTGGCCACCGCGCTGGTCGAGACCGGCTCGCGCATGGACGAGGTGATCTTCGAGGAGTTCAAGGGCACCGGCAACATGGAGCTCAAGCTCGACCGGAAGCTCGCCGACAAGCGCATCTTCCCGGCCGTGGACGTGGACGCCTCCGGCACCCGCAAGGAGGAGATCCTCCTGGGTGGCGAGGAGCTGGCCATCGTCTGGAAGCTCCGCCGGGTGCTGCACGCGCTCGACTCGCAGCAGGCCATCGAGCTGCTTCTCGACAAGATGAAGCAGACGAAGTCCAACGCCGAGTTCCTGATGCAGATCGCGAAGACCACGCCCTCCTCGGGCAACGGCAACGACTGATCCGTCAGCACGCACGACACGGGACCTCCCCGCCGCCCGGCGGGGAGGTCCCGTGCTTCGTTATCCGCTTGTGATCTTCTGAGATCTGCGTCACGGGACGGCCATCCGGAGCTGGCCGGAACCGGTGCCTCGCGGATGGCCGAAACCGCAGGTGACGGCGGGCGGAACGGGTAGCTGTACGGGCCACTGGCCGGGGCTTTTCTAAGAAGGTCCTCAGATTCCGCTGTGCAACCCTGACGCAGACTTCCCCGTCAACCAGCAGGGGGCAGACAGACAGCGAAGGACTGAGGAGCGCATGGGCGACGACAGCATGGGTACGCCGACGGGTTCGCACCGCCGCCGTGCCGGCGGTGGGCGTGGCCGGCGGCGCAAGGTCCGGGCCCGTCGCAAGGGCTGGCGAATAGCCGCGTGGACGACGGCCGGGGTGGTCGTCGCCGGAGGCGTCGGCGCCGGTTTCCTCTACTTCAAGTTCAACGGCAACCTCACCAGCGTCGACATCAACGCGGCCCTGGGCAAGAACCGCCCGGCCAACATCGACAACGGCTCCCAGGACATCCTCGTCCTCGGCTCCGACTCCCGCGCCGGTGACAACGGCAAGTACGGCAAGGACGAGGGCAGCTCCCGCTCCGACACGGCGATGATCGTGCACGTCTACGCGGGTCACAAGAAGGCCAGCGTCGTCAGCATCCCGCGCGACACGATGGTCCCCCGCCCCGCGTGCAAGGCGCCCGACGGCAAGACCAGCCCGGCCGTCAAGCGCGCGCAGTTCAACGAGGCGTACACGGTGGGCGGCGCGGCCTGCGCGGTCGCCACCGTCGAGCAGATGACCAACATCCGCATGGATCACTACATGGAGGTCGACTTCGCCGGCTTCCAGAAGCTGATCGACAAGCTCGGCGGGGTGCAGGTCACCACCACCAAGCCGATCCGCGACAAGTGGAGCCACCTCGACCTGGACCCGGGCACCCACACGCTCAACGGCGAGCAGTCCCTCGGGCTCGTCCGCACCCGGCACGGCGTCGGCGACGGCAGCGACCTCGGGCGGATCAAGCTCCAGCAGGCGTTCATCAAGGCCCTGCTCGACCAGGTCAAGCACATCGGCCTGTTCACCAGCCCCACCAAGCTCTACGGGATCGCCGACACCGCCACCAAGACGCTCACCACCGACAGCGAGCTGGGCTCCCTGGAGAAGCTCTCCTCCTTCGCCGACGGGCTCAAGGGCATCGGCTCCGGCGACATGCACATGGTGACGCTTCCGGTCGGCGACGACCCCATCGACGCCAACCGCGTCGCCCCGATGCCCGAGCAGTCCAAGCAGCTCTGGGACGCCCTCCGGGAGGACAAGCCCATCCCGGACTCCGCCGTCAAGGACGGCGCGGGAGCGAAGACCGGCGCCGACGACGTCGTGAAATAGGGCCCCGGCGGCCCCTCGGGGCCCGCTGGAATAACCGGCCGCCACCTCTCGTTTTGGGGGATACGGCCAGTGCTGGCAAACTGGTACGTCGGCCCCGGTTCACGTAAGGCAATCCCGCCCTGCGACCCGGAGCCCTCCCGAACCTAGGAGATCCCTTGAAGCGCGAAATCCACCCGGATTACGTCGAGACCCAGGTCAGCTGCACCTGTGGCGCCTCGTTCACCACGCGTAGCACCGTCGCCGGCGGCAACATCCGTGCCGACGTGTGCTCCGAGTGCCACCCGTTCTACACGGGCAAGCAGAAGATCCTCGACACCGGTGGCCGTGTGGCGCGGTTCGAGGCCCGCTTCGGCAAGGCCGCTGCGGCCAAGAAGTAGCGACCCGCAGGCGCCGGTTCTCGGTCGCCCTTCGCGTGCGAGGGGTGACCGGACCGGCGCTTTGTCGTCCAGCAGGCCCGTCACTTCCAGCTAGGGAATCTTGATGTTCGAGGCAGTCGAGGAACTGATCGGTGAGCACGCCGACCTCGAGAAGCGGCTCGCCGACCCCGCCGTGCACGCGGACCAGGCCAACGCCCGAAAGCTCAACAAGCGTTACGCCGAGCTGAC
Source organism: Streptomyces blastmyceticus (assembly GCF_039521185.1). Lineage (NCBI taxonomy): Bacteria > Bacillati > Actinomycetota > Actinomycetes > Kitasatosporales > Streptomycetaceae > Streptomyces > Streptomyces blastmyceticus. Next base: position 26,575 of record NZ_BAAABW010000024.1, read on the forward strand.
CCCGATCGTCGGGACGTACCGCTCCTGGAAGCAGACCGGCGAGGACATCACGACCGCGCGCGAGTTCGTGGCCGACGACCCCGACTTCGCCGCCGAGGTCAAGGAGCTGGAGAAGCAGCGCGAGCAGCTCACCGAGAAGCTCCGCCTGCTGCTCGTCCCGCGCGACCCCAGCGACGACAAGGACGTCATCCTCGAGGTCAAGGCGGGCGCGGGCGGCGACGAGTCCGCGCTCTTCGCCGGCGACCTGCTGCGGATGTACCTCCGCTACGCCGAGCGCGTCGGCTGGAAGACCGAGATCATCGACTCCACCGAGTCGGAGCTGGGCGGCTACAAGGACGTCCAGGTCGCCGTGAAGACCAAGGGCGGCCAGGGCGCCACCGAGCCCGGCCAGGGCGTCTGGGCCCGGCTGAAGTACGAGGGCGGGGTGCACCGCGTCCAGCGCGTGCCCGCGACCGAGTCCCAGGGCCGGATCCACACCTCCGCCGCCGGCGTGCTCGTCACGCCCGAGGCCGAGGAGATCGACGTCGAGATCCACGCCAACGACCTGCGCATCGACGTCTACCGCTCGTCGGGCCCCGGCGGCCAGTCCGTCAACACCACCGACTCGGCCGTCCGCATCACCCACCTGCCGACCGGCATCGTCGCCTCCTGCCAGAACGAGAAGAGCCAGCTCCAGAACAAGGAGCAGGCCCTGCGCATCCTGCGGTCCCGGCTGCTCGCCGCCGCCCAGGAAGAGGCCGAGAAGAACGCCGCGGACGCCCGCCGCAGCCAGGTCCGCACCGTGGACCGCTCCGAAAAGATCCGGACGTACAACTTCCCTGAAAACCGCATCTCGGACCACCGGGTCGGCTTCAAGGCGTACAACTTGGACCAGGTGCTCGACGGCGAACTGGACGCGGTGATCCAGGCTTGCGTCGACGCGGACTCGGCGGCCAAGCTCGCCGACGCGAGCTGACCCGAGGACAGACCCGTCATCGATCGCCGGACGGGCCCGGCAACGGGCCCACCGACGACGGAACGACCGAACGAACGCGCGAGAGGACCACTGTGAATCTGCTGCTCGCCGAGGTGGCGCAAGCCACTCAGCGGCTGGCCGACGCCGGCGTACCTTCTCCGCGCTTCGACGCGGAGGAGCTCGCCGCCTTTGTGCACGGCGTCAAGCGGGGTGAGCTGCACAACGTGGCGGACGCCGACTTCGACGCCCGCTACTGGGAGGCCGTCGCCCGCCGCGAGGCCCGCGAACCGCTCCAGCACATCACCGGCCGTGCCTTCTTCCGCTACCTGGAGCTCCAGGTGGGCCCCGGCGTCTTCGTGCCCCGCCCCGAGACCGAGTCGGTCGTCGGCTGGGCCATAGACGCCGTGCGCGCCATGGACGTCGTCGAACCGCTCATCGTCGACCTGTGCACGGGCTCCGGGGCCATCGCCCTCGCCCTCGCCCAGGAAGTGCCGCGCTCGCGTGTGCACGCCGTCGAGCTCGACGAGGGCGCCCTCGGCTGGGCCCGCAAGAACGTCGAGGGCTCGCGCGTCAATCTGCACCACGGCAACGCCCTCACCGCGCTCCCCGAGCTCGACGGCCAGGTCGACCTGGTGATCTCCAACCCGCCGTACATCCCGCTCACCGAGTGGGAGTACGTCGCCCCCGAGGCCCGCGACCACGACCCCGAGCTCGCGCTGTTCTCCGGCGAGGACGGCCTCGACACCATCCGCGGCATCGAGCGCACCGCCCACCGGCTGCTCCGCCCGGGCGGCGTCGTCGTCATCGAGCACGCCGACACCCAGGGCGGCCAGGTGCCGTGGATCTTCACCGAGGAGCGGGGCTGGGCCGACGCGGCCGACCACCCCGACCTCAACAACCGGCCCCGGTTCGCCACCGCCCGGAAGGCGACGCCGTGAGCACGGCACTCCGGACAACTGCCCTGTTTGCCCCGTACGAGGAGGTCCGTTAGATGGCACGGCGATACGACTGCAGCGACGCGACCGACCGCAGGACCGGTCTGCGCGAGGCCGTCGCCGCGGTGCGCCGCGGCGAGCTGGTCGTGCTGCCCACCGACACCGTGTACGGCATCGGTGCGGACGCCTTCAGCCGGGACGCCGTGGGCGACCTCCTGGAGGCCAAGGGCCGCGGCCGGGGCATGCCCTCGCCCGTCCTGGTCGGCTCCCCGAACACCCTGCACGGGCTCGTCACGGACTTCTCCGAGCAGGCCTGGGAGCTCGTCGACGCCTTCTGGCCCGGCGCGCTCACCCTCGTCGCCACCCACCAGCCGTCGCTCACCTGGGACCTGGGGGAGACCCGCGGCACCGTCGCCGTCCGGATGCCGCTGCACCCGGTCGCCATCGAGCTGCTCACCGAGTTCGGCCCGATGGCCGTCTCCAGCGCCAACCTCACCGGCCACCCGGCGCCGCAGGACTGCGACGCCGCCCAGGGCATGCTCGGCGACTCCGTCTCCGTCTACCTCGACGGCGGGCCCACCCCCGCCGACGTGCCGTCCTCCATCGTGGACGTCACCGGCAAGGTCCCCGTCCTGCTGCGCGCCGGTGCCATCAGCGCCGAGCAGCTCCGCGAGGTAGTGCCCGACCTCGAGGTGGCGAATTGATCGCCCCGCAGGGGCGTGGCATAGCGGGACCGGGCACGGACAGTTCCACCGACACCTTCCGCATCCTCCACGTCAGCACCGGCAACGTCTGCCGCTCGCCCATCACCGAGCGGCTGACCCGCCATGCCCTCTCCGACCGCCTCGGCGACCCCTTCACGGGCGGCCTGGTGGTGGAGAGCGCGGGCACCTGGGGACACGAGGGCGCCCCGATGGAGGCGCACGCCGCCACCGTCCTGGCCGACCTCGGCGCCGACCCGCACGGCTTCATCGGCCGGGAGCTCCTTGACGAGCACGTCATCCGTGCCGACCTGGTGCTCACCGCCACCCGCGACCACCGCGCCCAGGTCATCTCCATGGGCCACTCCGCGGGCCTGCGCACCTTCACGCTGAAGGAGTTCACCCGGCTGGTGCGGGCCATAGACCCCGCGACCCTCCCGGACCCCGAGCGGGCCGGCGGGGTGGTCGACCGCGCCCGCGCCCTGGTGCAGGCCGCGGCCGCGCTGCGCGGCTGGCTGCTGGCGCCCAACGCGGAGGCCGACGAGGTCCACGACCCCTACGGCGCGCCCATCACCTTCTTCCGCTCCATCGGCGACGAGATCAACCAGGCGCTCGACCCGGTCCTCACCGCGCTCACCGGGGTACCGGGCCGCCCCTGACGCGCGGCGAGAACAAGCGAAAACAAGCGGCAACAAGCGGAAATAATCAGCGGCAAAACCGGGCATCCGGGACACCGCGGGCCTACATTGGTGCTGAACCCATCGCACCGCACAGGTCGGAGTCCGCGATGTCCACCCCTCTGCCCACCCAGGGCGTCAGTGCCGCCGCAGCCACCGGCGCCGCGGCACCGGACCGGCCACGCGGCGACTGGGCCCACGGCCTGGACGCGCTGACGCGGCAGGACCCGGAGATCGCCGGCCTCCTCCTCGCCGAGGCCGACCGGCAGGCCAGGGGCCTCCAGCTGATCGCCGCCGAGAACTTCACCTCACCCGCAGTCCTCGCCGCCCTCGGCTCCCCGCTCGCCAACAAATACGCCGAGGGCTACCCCGGCGCCCGCCACCACGGCGGCTGCGAAGTGGTCGACCTCGCCGAGCGCACCGCCGTCGAACGCGCCAAGGCGCTCTTCGGCGCCGAGCACGCCAACGTCCAGCCGCACTCCGGCTCCTCCGCCGTCCTCGCCGCCTACGCGGCCCTGCTGCGCCCCGGCGACACCGTGCTCGCCATGGCCCTCCCGCAGGGCGGCCACCTCACCCACGGCTCCCCGGCGAACTTCTCGGGTCGCTGGTTCGACTTCGTCGGCTACGGGGTGCGCCGCGACACCGGCCTGATCGACTACGACCAGGTGCGCGCCCTCGCCGGGGAACACCGGCCGCAGGCGATCGTCTGCGGCTCGATCTCCTACCCCCGCCACCCCGACTACGCCGCCTTCCGGGACATCGCCGACGACGTGGGCGCGTACCTCATCGCCGACGCCGCCCACCCCATCGGCCTGATCGCCGGGGGAGCGGCCCCCAGCCCCGTGCCGTACGCCGACGTCGTCTGCGCGACCACCCACAAGGTGCTGCGCGGGCCGCGCGGCGGGCTGATCCTGTGCCGCGCCGCGCTCGCGGGCCGCGTCGACCGCGCGGTCTTCCCCTTCACCCAGGGCGGCGCGCAGATGCACACCGTCGCGGCCAAGGCCGTGGCCTTCGGCGAGGCCGCGACCCCCGCCTTCACCGCGTACGCCCATCAAGTCGTGGCCAACGCTCGCCTCCTTGCCGCCGCCCTGGCCGCTGAGGGCGTCGCTGTGACCACGGGCGGCACCGACACGCACATTGTCACCGGCGACGTCTCCGCGCTCGCCCTGGACGCCGTCACGGCCCGCGCCCGGCTCGCCGCGGCGGGCATCGTCCTCGACATCTGCGGCCTGCCCCACGGCACCGCCCACGGCCTGCGGCTCGGCACCGCCGCGGTCACCACCCAGGGCATGCGCGAGCCGGAGATGGCCCGGATCGCCGTCCTGCTGGGCGCGGCGCTCCGAGGCGACGGCCCCGACGGCGGGCCACGCGCGGCGGTCACCGAGCTCGTGCGGGCCTTCCCTCCTTATCCCGCCCACATCTGACGGCTGCAACCATCGCGGGATGGCCGTACGTCTACAGTTGTATTCACGCATCGGGGGCGGACGCGAATATGGTGTGGGGCTGTGATGACCAGCGCGACCTCTGGGGCGGCCCGTGCGTGAATACCTCCTGACGTTGTGCGTCACCGCGGCGGTCACCTACCTGCTCACGGGACCGGTGCGGAAGTTCGCGATCGTGGCCGGTGCCATGCCGGAGATCCGCGCGCGGGACGTGCACCGTGAGCCCACACCGCGGCTCGGCGGCATCGCCATGTTCGGCGGGCTGTGCGCGGGCCTGCTCGTCGCCGCGCACCTGTCGAACCTCGGGAAGGTCTTCGAGCTCGGCAACGAGCCACGCGCCCTGCTCTCCGGCGCCGGGCTGATCTGGCTGCTCGGCGTGCTGGACGACAAGTGGGGCGTCGACGCGCTGGTGAAGCTCGGCGGCCAGATGATCGCCGCCGGTGTGATGGTGCTCCAGGGCCTGACGATCCTGTGGATCCCGGTGCCCGGTGTGGGGACGGTCGCGCTCACCTCCATGCAGGGCACCCTGCTGACGGTCGCCCTCGTCGTGATCACCATCAACGCGGTGAACTTCGTCGACGGCCTGGACGGCCTCGCCTCGGGCATGGTCTGCATCGCCGCCGCGGCGTTCTTCCTCTACGCCTACCGCCTCTGGTACGGACACAACATCGAGGCGGCCGCGCCCGCGACGCTCTTCGCCGCCGTGCTGATGGGCATGTGCCTGGGCTTCCTGCCGCACAACATGCACCCCGCCCGCATCTTCATGGGCGACTCCGGCTCCATGCTCATCGGCCTCGTGCTGGCCGCGGGCGCCATCTCCATCACCGGCCAGGTCGACCCGGACCTGCTCTACCAGCAGGTGGGCGGCGAGCGGCAGGCCATCCAGGCGATGGTGCCGGTCTACATCCCGCTGCTGCTGCCGCTGACGGTCATCGCCGTGCCGGTGGCCGACCTGCTGCTGGCGATCGTGCGGCGCACCTGGAACGGCCAGTCGCCGTTCGCGGCCGACCGCGGTCACCTGCACCACCGGCTGCTGGAGCTGGGGCACTCGCACAGCCGTGCCGTGCTGATCATGTACTTCTGGTCGGCGCTCATCGGCTTCGGCACGGTGGCGTACTCCGTGCACTCGGCCAGTGGGTGGATCGTGCTCCTCATCGTGGCGCTCAGCGCCGTCGGGCTGGTGCTGTTGCTGCTGCCGCGCTTCAAGCCGCGCGCCCCGCGTTGGGCGGAGGCATTCGTTCCGCCGCGCTACCGGCGCAAGGGTCGCGCGACCGGCGCCCCGGAGACCGCCGCCGCGGCCGTCGCGCACGCCGCGACCCCGGCGCTCGCGGGCGCCCCCGAGGAGCGCGAGCGCGAGCCCGTGCCGGCCGGGATCCACGGGGCGACCGCCATCGGCGACCGCTCCCGTTTCCACCACGCCAGGAAGATCACCAACCGGCGCTGAGGCGCGCATTAGCAGAGGAAATGTGGCCGCGTCAGCTCAATGACCAGCGGCTTGACACGTACGTGTGACGTCCGGCACACGATGTAGGTAAAGACCTCATCAAATAGTTTGTGATACCGTTCACGAAACCCGGTGCTAGAGCCGAAGGACCGTAGTGCGGCGGCCCTTCGTCGAGAGTCATGTCTCACTCCCGGGGATACGCTCGTTCACGACGAATCGTTGCTTCCGACCGATCGCCGGAGAAACCCTTCATGCAGTCCAACGACGCCCGAACACTCCTTCAGTGCGCCGTCCCGACCGCCGCCGCAGGCGTGGTCGCGGTCGCCGTCAGCGGTGTGCTGGCCGGCGGTCACGGTGCGATCGGTGCCGCTGTCGGCACCTTGGTCGCGGGCGGCGTGATGGGCATGGGTCTCTACGTTCTCCAGCGCACCGCCAAGTCGTTCCCGCACTTGTTCCAGGCCATGGGTCTGGTGCTCTACGTGACGCAGTTCCTGATCGCCGCCGTCGTGCTGGCGGTCTTCCGCGACACCACACTGTTCAACACCCGGGCCTTCGCCTTCGCGCTGCTCGGCGCGGTCCTCGTGTGGACCGCCGCCCAGACCCGCGCCTACCTGAAGGCCAAGATCCTTTATGTCGATCCGGAATCCGTCGAGGCGAAGAAGTCCGCGCCCGCCGGGTCCCCGACGTGACCGGTAGGGCCGCGATAAAGGTGCCGGCGCTCACCTGCTATCGTCCGGTGCCATCTGAGGCACAGTGGGCGCAGGCAGCTGAACACCCGAGTTTCCCGGGACGGAATCGGCAGTCCATGCAGCTGATGCCGAATACCCCGACCGGCCCCGCGCCGATCACCTGCCCCCCCATCCGCAAGACCAGTCCAGTGCCGTTCCGCGGCTGTGCGCCGCGCCGACACAACGAGGTTGCCGTACCTATGCGCCACGCTGAAGGAGCTCGCGGTGAGTGCTGACCAGATGCTCGCCTTCGAGACCGATTGCCACATCTTCGATGGGTGCGGCTTCCCAGCCCCAGGGCTCCACTCGTTCTTGTTTGAACCGCTCTTCACTGTCGGCGGCTACGACTTCAACAAGCCCATGCTGCTGGCCGTGCTCACCACGGTCATCGTCATCGGTTTCTTCTGGGCGGCGTTCGGCCGGGCCAAGGTGGTCCCCGGCAAGCTTCAGATGGTCGGTGAGGCGGGTTACGACTTCGTCCGCCGCGGAATCGTCTACGAGGCGCTCGGCAAGAAGGAGGGGGAGAAGTACGTCCCCCTCATGGTCTCGCTGTTCTTCTTCGTATGGATCATGAACCTGTGGTCGATCATTCCGGTCGCCCAGTTCCCCGTGACGTCGATCATCGCCTTCCCGGCGGCCCTCGCTCTGATCGTCTACGTCCTCTGGATGTACCTGACCTTCAAGAAGCACGGCTTCGTCGGCGGTCTGAAGAACATCACCGGCTACGACAAGTCCCTCGGCCCGGTGCTGCCGCTCGCCATGACCATCGAGTTCTTCTCGAACGTCCTGGTGCGGCCCTTCACCCACGCGGTGCGACTCTTCGCGAACATGTTCGCGGGTCACGTGCTGATCCTGATGTTCACCATCGCCAGCTGGTACCTGATGAACGGCATCGGCTTCGCCTACGCCGGCGTCTCGTTCGTGATGACCGTCGTCATGACCGCGTTCGAGCTCTTCATCCAGGCCGTCCAGGCGTACGTGTTCGTGCTGCTGGCCACCAACTACGTCCAGGGCGCGCTCGCCGAGCACCACTGAGCACCCCCGCTCCCCAGACCAACAATCGTCCGGTGGCCAACCCCCACCGGTCCGTGAAAGAGAAGGAAGAACGAGCATGTCTGCTGCTCTCCAGACCATCGCCGCTGGTGTCGAGATCAAGGGCAACCTGGGCTCGATCGGCTACGGCCTCGCCGCGATCGGCCCCGGCGTCGGCGTCGGCATCGTCTTCGGTAACGGCACCCAGGCGCTGGCCCGTCAGCCCGAGGCCGCCGGCCTGATCCGCGCCAACCAGATCCTCGGCTTCGCCTTCTGTGAGGCGCTCGCCCTGATCGGTCTGGTCATGCCGTTCGTCTACCCGTCTGCCTGATCCGCAGCCTGACGACCACTGTTTTCGACGGAAGGCATTGATGTGAACGCCCTGACATTGGCGGAGGAAGTGGAGAACCCCCTCCTCCCGCCGATCCCAGAGCTCGTCATCGGTCTGATCGCCTTCGCCATCGTCTTCATCTTCCTGGCCAAGAAGCTCCTCCCGATCATCAACAAGACTCTGGACGAGCGTCGGGCGGCCATCGAAGGCGGTATGGAGAAGGCCGAGGCCGCCCAGGCCGAGGCCCAGCAGGTGCTCGAGGACTACCGGGCCCAGCTTGCCGACGCCCGCCACGAGGCCGCTCGGATGCGCCAGGAGGCGCAGGAGCAGGGTGTCGCGGTGATCGCCGAGATGCGGTCCGAGGGACAGCGTCAGCGCGAGGAGATCATCGCTGCCGGCCACGCCCAGATCGAGGCCGACCGCAAGGCCGCCTCGGCCTCGCTCCGCCAGGACGTGGGCAAGCTCGCCACCGACCTGGCAGGCAGGATCGTCGGCGAGTCCCTCACGGACCACGCCCGGCAGAGCCGCACCATCGACCGCTTCCTCGACGACCTCGAGGTCAAGGCGGGCGACGTGACGAAGGTCGAGGCCACCCGATGAGCGGAGCGAGCCGGGAGGCCCTGGCCTCCGCACGTGAGCGCCTCGACGCACTGGCGGACAATTCCCCTCGCTTCGCTGGGGAGACCCCATCGTCCGTAACGGCCGCGGCGCAGCTCGCCGAAGAGCTGGCCGCCGTCACCGGGCTGCTCGACCGCGAGGTGTCGCTGCGTCGGGTCCTGACCGACCCGGCGCAGTCCGGCGAGGCCAAGGCCGAGCTGGCCCGGCGCCTGCTCGGCACCCAGGTGGGCGGCGAGACCGCCGACCTGGTGGCCGGCATGGTCCGCTCCCGCTGGTCGCGCTCGCGCGACCTGGTGGACGCGCTCGAGGAACTGGCCTCCGGTGCCGACCTCGTCGCCGCCGAGCGGACCGGTGTCCTGGACGATGTCGAGGACGAGCTGTTCCGCTTCGGCCGGATCGTGAGCGGCAGCCCCGAGCTGCGCTCCGCGCTGACGGACAAGGTCGCGAACCGCACGGCCAAGACCGGACTGGTGAGCGAGCTGCTGGGCGGCCGGGCCAACCCGGTCACCGAGCGCCTCGTGATCCGCCTGGTGGGTCAGCCGCGTGGCCGTAGCCTGGAGGCAGGGCTGAACGCCCTGTCCAAGCTGGCCGCCGACCGCCGGGACCGGATGGTCGCGGTGGTCACCTCCGCGGTGCCGCTGAGCGATGCGCAGAAGCAGCGCCTCGGCGACTCGCTGGCCAAGCTGTACGGGCGCCGGGTCCACCTCAACATGGACGTCGACCCCGAGATCCTCGGCGGCGTCCAGGTGCGGATCGGCGACGAGGTCATCAACGGCAGCATCGCCGACCGCCTCGCCGAGGCGGAGCGGCGGATGGCCGGCTGACCAGCCACCAACTCAAGAGCATGACTGACGGCCCGAGTTGGGCCGACGGTGTCCTCCGGGGGCCCGCAGCAGGACCGCTGCGGAAACCGGCCCCCGGAGAAGAAATACTTCGGGCCCAACAAGGAGAGCAGGGAACCCAGATGGCGGAGCTCACGATCCGGCCGGAGGAGATCCGGGACGCGCTGGAGAACTTTGTCCAGGCGTACAAGCCGGACGCGGCCTCGCGCGAGGAGGTCGGTACGGTCAGCGTTGCCGGCGACGGCATCGCTAAGGTCGAGGGTCTTCCCTCGGCCATGGCGAACGAGCTGCTGCGGTTCGAGGACGGAACCCTCGGTCTCGCCCTCAACCTCGAGGAGCGCGAGATCGGTGCCGTTGTCCTCGGCGAGTTCAGCGGCATCGAGGAGGGCCAGCCGGTGCAGCGCACCGGTGAGGTGCTCTCCGTCGCGGTCGGCGAGGGCTACCTCGGCCGCGTCGTCGACCCGCTGGGCAACCCGATCGACGGCCTCGGCGAGATCGCGACCGAAGGTCGCCGCGCCCTGGAGCTGCAGGCCCCGGGCGTCATGGTCCGCAAGTCGGTCCACGAGCCGATGCAGACCGGCCTCAAGGCCGTCGACGCCATGGTGCCGATCGGCCGTGGCCAGCGACAGCTGATCATCGGCGACCGCCAGACCGGCAAGACCGCGCTGGCCGTCGACACGATCATCAACCAGCGCGACAACTGGCGCTCCGGCGACCCGAAGAAGCAGGTCCGCTGCATCTACGTCGCCATCGGCCAGAAGGGCTCCACCATCGCGTCCGTGCGCGGCGCGCTGGAGGAGGCGGGCGCCCTGGAGTACACGACGATCGTCGCCGCTCCCGCGTCCGACCCGGCCGGCTTCAAGTACCTCGCCCCGTACACCGGCTCGGCCATCGGCCAGCACTGGATGTACCAGGGCAAGCACGTCCTGATCGTCTTCGACGACCTGTCGAAGCAGGCCGACGCCTACCGCGCCGTGTCGCTGCTGCTGCGCCGCCCGCCGGGCCGTGAGGCCTACCCGGGTGACGTCTTCTACCTGCACTCGCGTCTGCTGGAGCGCTGCGCCAAGCTCTCCGACGAGATGGGTGCCGGCTCGATGACCGGTCTGCCGATCGTCGAGACCAAGGCCAACGACGTCTCGGCGTTCATCCCGACCAACGTCATCTCCATCACCGACGGCCAGTGCTTCCTGGAGTCCGACCTGTTCAACGCGGGCCAGCGCCCGGCGCTGAACGTCGGTATCTCGGTCTCCCGCGTCGGTGGCTCCGCCCAGCACAAGGCCATGAAGCAGGTCTCCGGCCGGCTTCGCGTGGACCTCGCCCAGTACCGCGAGCTGGAGGCGTTCGCCGCCTTCGGTTCCGACCTGGACGCGGCCTCGAAGTCGCAGCTGGAGCGCGGCAAGCGCATGGTCGAGCTGCTGAAGCAGGGCCAGTACGCCCCGTACTCGGTCGAGGACCAGGTCGTCTCCGTCTGGGCCGGCACCACCGGCAAGATGGACGACGTGCCGGTCGTGGACATCCAGCGCTTCGAGCGCGAGATGCTCGACTACCTGGGCCGCGAGCACAAGGGCCTGATGACCAGCATCGTCGAGGGCGGCAAGATGTCCGACGACACCCTCCAGGCGCTCGCCGACGCCATCGCCACCTTCAAGAAGCAGTTCGAGACCTCGGACGGCAAGCTTCTCGGTGACGACGCCACGGCCGGCTCCGCGAAGTGACGACGACGGAAGGGACCTGATCCATGGGAGCCCAGCTCCGGGTCTACAAGCGTCGCATCCGCTCCGTCACCGCGACCAAGAAGATCACCAAGGCGATGGAGATGATCGCCGCCTCGCGCATCGTCAAGGCGCAGCGCCAGGTGGCGGCATCGACGCCGTACGCGAGTGAACTCACCCGCGCGGTGACGGCGGTTGCGACCGGTTCGAACACCAAGCACGCGCTGACCACCGAGGTCGAGCGCCCGGTCCGGGCCGCGGTCCTGCTCGTCACGAGCGACCGCGGTCTGGCCGGCGGCTACTCCTCCAACGCCATCAAGGCCGCGGACCGCCTCACCGAGCGCCTGCGCTCGGAGGGCAAGGACGTCGTCACGTACATCATCGGCCGCAAGGGCGTTGCGTACTACGGCTTCCGGGAGCGCCCGGTGGCGGAGTCGTGGACCGGCTTCACCGACAGCCCGACGTACGCGGACGCCAAGCGCGTCGCGGGTCCGCTGATCGAGGCCGTCCAGCTGGACACCGCCGAGGGTGGCGTCGACGAGCTGCACATCGTCTTCACCGAGTTCGTCTCGATGATGACGCAGTCGCCCGTCGAGAAGCGGCTGCTGCCGCTCACCCTCGACAAGACGGAGGAGCCCGAGGAGGCCGCGAAGGGCAAGATCCTTCCGCTCTTCGACTTCGAGCCTTCGGCCGAGGACGTCCTCGACGCGCTGCTGCCGCGGTACGTCGAGAGCCGGATCTACAACGCGCTGCTGCAGTCGGCCGCTTCCGAGCACGCCGCCCGCCGCCGCGCGATGAAGTCGGCGACCGACAACGCCGGCGAACTCATCAAGTCGCTGTCGCGGCTTGCCAATGCGGCCCGCCAGGCCGAAATCACCCAGGAAATCAGCGAGATCGTCGGTGGCTCCAGTGCCCTGGCCGACGCTAACGCGGGGAGTGACTGACCACTATGACCACGACTGTTGAAACCGCCACGGCCACCGGCCGCGTCGCGCGGGTCATCGGCCCGGTCGTCGACGTGGAGTTCCCCGTCGACGCGATGCCGGAGATCTACAACGCGCTGCACGTCCAGGTCGCCGACCCGGCCGAGGACGGCAAGCTCAAGACGCTGACCCTCGAGGTCGCGCAGCACCTGGGCGAGGGCCTGGTCCGCGCCATCTCGATGCAGCCCACCGACGGTCTGGTCCGCCAGGCCGCCGTCACCGACACGGGCACGGGCATCACCGTCCCCGTCGGCGACGTCACCAAGGGCAAGGTGTTCAACACCCTCGGTGAGATCCTGAACAAGCCGGAGGCCGAGTCCGAGGTCACCGAGCGCTGGGCGATCCACCGCAAGGCGCCGAACTTCGACCAGCTCGAGTCCAAGACCGAGATGTTCGAGACCGGCGTCAAGGTCATCGACCTGCTGACCCCGTACGTCAAGGGCGGCAAGATCGGTCTGTTCGGTGGTGCCGGTGTCGGCAAGACCGTGCTGATCCAGGAAATGATCTACCGCGTGGCCAACAACCACGACGGTGTGTCGGTGTTCGCCGGTGTCGGTGAGCGCACCCGTGAGGGCAACGACCTCATCGAGGAAATGACCGACTCGGGCGTCATCGACAAGACGGCGCTCGTCTTCGGCCAGATGGACGAGCCCCCGGGCACCCGTCTGCGCGTCGCCCTGGCCGGTCTGACCATGGCGGAGTACTTCCGCGATGTGCAGAAGCAGGACGTGCTCTTCTTCATCGACAACATCTTCCGTTACACCCAGGCCGGTTCCGAGGTGTCCACCCTGCTCGGCCGTATGCCGTCCGCGGTGGGTTACCAGCCGAACCTGGCTGACGAGATGGGTCTGCTGCAGGAGCGCATCACCTCGACCCGCGGTCACTCGATCACCTCGATGCAGGCGATCTACGTCCCCGCGGACGACCTGACCGACCCGGCGCCGGCCACCACCTTCGCCCACCTGGACGCGACGACCGTTCTGTCGCGTCCGATCTCGGAGAAGGGCATCTACCCGGCGGTCGACCCGCTGGACTCGACGTCCCGCATCCTGGACCCGCGCTACATCGCGCAGGAGCACTACGACTGCGCCATGCGCGTCAAGACGATCCTGCAGAAGTACAAGGACCTCCAGGACATCATCGCGATCCTCGGTATCGACGAGCTGGGCGAGGAGGACAAGCTCGTCGTCCACCGTGCCCGTCGCGTCGAGCGCTTCCTGTCGCAGAACACCCACGTGGCGAAGCAGTTCACCGGCGTGGACGGTTCGGACGTCTCGCTCGACGAGTCGATCACCGCGTTCAACGCGATCTGCGACGGTGACTACGACCACTTCCCCGAGCAGGCGTTCTTCATGTGCGGTGGCATCGAGGACCTCAAGGCCAACGCCAAGGAGCTGGGCGTCTCCTGAGCCCCGTGCTCACGGCCGGGGGTGGGGCGCTCCCGCCCCCGGTCGTCACGTCCCCTATTCTTTGACCCAACACCTGCCGGATCCGGCAGGTGACAGACCCGAGGAGCCACGTTGGCTGCTGAGCTGCACGTCGAGCTGGTCGCGGCGGACCGAAGCGTCTGGTCCGGCGAGGCCACGCTGGTCATCGCGCGTACCACATCGGGTGACATCGGCGTCATGCCCGGCCACCAGCCGCTGCTCGGTGTGCTGGAGTCCGGCCCGGTGACCATCAAGACCGCCGACGGCAATGTCGTCGCCGCGGTGCACGGCGGGTTCATCTCGTTCGCGGACGACAAGCTCTCGCTGGTCGCCGAGATCGCGGAGCTCGCCGACGAGATCGATGTCCAGCGCGCCGAGCGGGCGCTGGAGCGCGCGAAGTCGGAGGCCGACGCGGCCGCCGAGCGTCGCGCGGATGTCCGGCTGCGTGCGGTCACGGGCGTTCACTAGCCCGCGACCCACAGAGATCGTCCCTCAGCCGCGGACCGCACTGGATCACTCCAGGGCGGTCCGCGGCTGAGGCAATACAGGTGCGGTTGCTCTAGATGATGCGAGGAGGTCGGTGGAGATGGTCCTCGCTCTGCTCGTGAGCGGCGTCGTCGTCTTGCTGGTGTTGATCGGACTCTTTGTCTTCGGGCTGCGCAGGCGGCTCATCCAGCGGTCGGGCGGTACGTTCGACTGCAGCCTGCGGTGGAACGTACCGGAGGACGTGCCGCTGGACGGCAAGGGGTGGGTCTACGGGGTCGCCCGCTACAACAGTGACCGGATCGAGTGGTTCCGGGTCTTCTCCTACGCGTACCGGCCGCGCCGGCTGCTGGAGCGGGCGTCGATCGAGGTACTCGAACGGCGCCCGCCCTTCGGTGACGAGGAGCTCGCCCTCCTCTCCGACGCGGTCGTGCTGATCTGTTCGCACCAGGGCACGCGCCTGGAGCTGGCGATGAGCGAGGACGCCCTCACCGGTTTTCTCGCCTGGCTGGAGGCGGCGCCTCCAGGGCAGCGAGTCAACGTGGCCTGAGCGGGCGTCCTCGCGTGATCACTTGAGTCCGCCGTCGACGGCCGACATCAGCGTGCCGCTGTCCCCGGACATCTCCCAGATCATCACGCCGCCCAGCCCCTTGCCGCGCAGCCAGGCCGCCTTCTTGCCGATGGACCACGCGTCGTCGAACGACCACCACTGGCCGTTGTCACCGGTGTAGCCGTACGTGGCGACGGTCTGCTCGTCGTGGTAGACGGTCAGGTTGGGCACGGACGCGATGAGGTTGTCGTAGCCGCGCGTGCCCGCCTCCTCGGGGAACTGGCCGGGGGCCGCCCCGTTCGCCTTCTGCCACGCGCCGTGCGCGCCGCCGTCGGTGACCTGCTGCCAGCCGCGCCCGTAGAAGGCCAGGCCGAGCATCACCTTGCGCGGGTCGACGCCCGCGTCGAGATAGGTCTGCACGGCCTTGTCCACGCTGAACTTCGTGGTGTACGGGTCCTTGGGGTCGGCGTAGAGATTGCCCTGGTGCCCGGTGAGGTTGGGCTCCCAGCTGTTGTCGCTGCCGGAGCCGTGGAAGTCGTAGCCCTGGACGTTCGCGTAGTCCATGGAGTCGAGGACGCTGGGCGTGCCGTCCTTGGTGGTGATGTCCCAGCCCGCGTCGATCTTGGCGGGGTCGGCCGGGGTGAAGGCCGTGAGCAGGTACTTCTTCCCGGTGGTGGCGGACAGCGCGTCGAGCTGCCTGCGGAACTCCGCGAACAGCAGGGTGTTGTTGGCCTTGTCGTCCTTCGACACGTGGTTGCCCGGGTGGCCGTCGGAGCCCGGCCACTCCCAGTCGATGTCGAAGCCGTCGAAGATCCCGGCGGCCGTGCCGTCGCCGCCGCGCCCGTTGCTGACCGGCAGATTGCCCTTGATGTACATGTCGATGCAGGACTTCACGAACTTCTGCCGGGAGGCGTCGGTCTTCGCGACGTCGGAGAAGTACTTGCTGTAGGTCCAGCCGCCCACCGAGATATTGATCTTGAGGTCGGGGTGCTTGGCCTTGAGCTTCTTCAGCTGGTTGAAGTTGCCCGCCAGCGGCTGGTCCCAGGTGTCCCCGACGCCGTCGACCGACTCACCGGCCGCGAACCCCTTCTCGTAGTCCGCCCAGGAGTCGCCCGCGCCGTCGCCCTGACTGGGGTCCTCGGGGTTGGGTGTGGTGGCCTTGGTGACGCCGTTGAGACAGGTGAGGTTGGTCGGGTCGATGTTGGAGAACGCGTAGTTGAGGTTCGTGAGCTTCGCGGCCGCGCCGGAGTCCTCCAGCGACTTCACGGTGTACGCGCGCCCGTAGATGCCCCACTGCACGAAGTACCCGACCCGGGCGTAGCCGGCGGCCGGCGGCTTCGTGCCGCCGCCCGTGGTGCGCACGGTCAGCGGCGGGCTCGCCTTGCCGGTCCGGTCGACGCTGTCGCGGGCGACGACGGTGTAGGTGTAGTCGGTGCCCGGCGTCAGGCCGGTGTCGGTGTAGGCGAGCTTGGCGACGGTGGTGACCTTCGCCGTGCCGCGGTAGACGTCGTAGTTCTTGATGCCCTTGTCGGCCGTGGCCGCGGGCCACTTCAGGGAGACGGAGGTGTCCGTCACGGCCGTTGCCTGCGGGGTGCCGGGCGCGGACGGCGGGTTGTCGCCGGGGGGCGTGCCGCCGTCGCAGGAGCCGCCGTTGACCTTGCAGCCGCCGGGGGAGCCGTCACCGGCGGCGACGAAGCCGAAGGTGACGGCGGCGCCGGGCGCGATGGTGCCGTTGTACTCCCGGTTCTTGGCCGTGAAGTGGGTGCCCGAGCTGGTGATCAGGGCGTCCCAGAAGGAGCCGACCGTGGTGGTGGCGGGGAAGTCCCACTCCACGGTCCAGCCGTTGACGGCGGTGGTGCCGGTGTTCTTGACCGTCCACTCGCCCTGGAAGCCCGTGCCCCAGTCCGAGGTCTTGGCGAAGGCGGCGGTGACCGATGCGGCCTTCGGGGCGGGGGAGGCGTGCGAGGGGGAGGAGGCCAGACCGACGACCGCGGCGGCCGGAAGGAGCAGCGCGGACAGCGCCGCGACGGCTTTGGAGAGGGGGTGTCTGCTGCGTCGTAAGGATCCTGTGCTCAAGGGAGCTCCTCGAGTGGGGCCTTGGTGGTGGGGGATGGGTGTGGGGAGCCGTGGTGCGACCGGTGAGCGTGCGCTATCCGGACATGTGCGCCGCGACTGTGGAGGGGAGAGTAAAAAGGTCCGTACCAATGGTCAAGAGGTCTGGACCAGCCCCAATTCCTGTGCCAGCACGGCCGCTTGCACCCGGCTGCGCAGCCCCAGCTTGCCCAGCAGTCGGCTGACGTGCGTCTTCACCGTCGCCTCCGCCATCGTCAGCCGCCCGGAGATCTCCGCGTTGGACAGCCCCTCGCCCAGACACGCCAGCACCTCGCGCTCACGGCGGGTGAGCGCCTCCAGGACCCCCGGGTCCGGCGCGCCCGCCGGCCGTACGGGCGCGGGCCGCGCGAACTCCGCGATCAGCCGCCGCGTCACCGCCGGGGAGATCAGGCCCTCGCCCCGCGCCACCGTCCGCACCGCCGCGATCAGATCGGCGGCCTCGCTGTCCTTGAGCAGGAACCCGGAGGCCCCCGCGCGCAGCGCCCCGAAGACGTACTCGTCCAGGTCGAAGGTGGTCAGCACCAGTACGTCCGCGAGCCGCTCCCCGGTGATGACGCGGGTGGCCGACACCCCGTCCAGGCGCGGCATCTGCACATCCATCAGCACCAGGTCCGGCTCCAGCTCCCGGGCCAGGCGCACGGCCTCCTCGCCGTCGGCGGCCTCGCCCACGACCTCGACGCCGGGCGCCGAGCGCAGGATGAGCACGAGCCCGGACCGCACGGCGGCCTGGTCCTCGGCGACGACCACGCGAATCCCCTCGCGGGGTGGCGCGGTGTCCCCCGTGGCACCCGGCAACGGGTGGGTGCCGCCCGCGGCCAGTGGGCGGTTCTCGTTCCGACTGGTCATGCGCTGTCCTCGCTCTCCACGCTCTCCGCGTCTTCCTCTGGGCCTGCCACGGGCAGTTCGGCCCGTACCTCCCAGACCGTCGCGCCGCGCTCCGGGCCGGGCACCGGTCCGGCCGTCAGCCGCCCGCCCACCAGGGCGACGCGTTCGCGCATGCCGATGAGCCCCGCGCCGGCGCCCGGGACGCGAGGACCGCGGCGGTCGTCCAGCCTGCTGGTCACCCGGACGACGAGCGGGCCGGGGCGCCGCCCGGGGCGCGTCAGTTCGACCGTCACCGGACCCCGTCCCGCGTGTTTCACCGCGTTGGTCAGCGACTCCTGGACGATGCGGTACGCCGCGAGCTCGACCGGCGCGGGCAGCGGCCCCGGGCCCCGCTCGTCGTGCAGGACGAAGGCGAAGCCGTCCTCCCGCACCGCCCCGCGGGCGTGGGCGAGCAGCGCCTCGACGCCGTCCAGCCGGGGCACGGCCGCGGGCTCGTCCGCCGCGCCCGCGTCCCGCAGGATGCCGATGAGACGGCGCATCTCGGCGAGGCCCTGCACGCTGTTCTCCCGGATGACGGCCAGCGCCTCGTCGGACGCCTTCGGATCGCCGATCGACAGTGCGGCCGTGGAGTGGATCGCGATGGCGGACAGGTGCCCGGCCACCACGTCGTGCAGCTCCCGCGCCATCCGGGCGCGCTCCGCGCCGACCGCCTCCCGGCGGTCCAACTCGGCCAGCAGCGCGGTCCGCTCGGCCTCCAGCCGGGCCGCCTGGGCGGCGTCCCGGTGCACCCGGACCCCCACCCCGGTCCACGCGGGGACGATGGTGATCACGCCGAGCCCGATGCCGACCAGGAGTGCCGGCGGCTCGCGGATCAGTGCGACGGCCAGCAGCGTCCCGGCGACGGTGAGCACCTCGGTGGCGCGCGGGATGAGGCGGTACGCGGCCGGGGAGCCGTAGAGCACCGCCGCGTAGACGAGGTCGGTGAACATCGCGACGTTCGCCATGAGGCTGCCAGAGAGCACGTCGAGCGTCAGGGCGGCCACCCCGATGGCGAGGCCCGTCAGCGGGGCCCTGCGGCGCAGCAGCTCGGCGCCCGCCATCACGGCCAGCGCCACCAGCGCGAGCTGCCGGGGCAGCGCCGAGGCCGGCGAGCTGCTCAGCCCCAGCGCGTACAGCGCGGCTCCGCCGAGCAGCCCGGCGGCGGCGATGAGCGCTTCTTCGCGGTGGGGTCGGGCCATGGATCCATCACAGCACGTCGGAGAGGGTGCGGGCGTCCCTTGCCGGGGGTGGTGCGGGCGGCCGCGGTACATCGAAGGATGCAGTGGAGGATCGTCGCCGCCGACGAGGAAACGGGCGCGGGCGCGGGTGACGCTGGTGGGGAGGGAAGGGAGGCCCCCGTGATCGTCGCGTTGATCGTCGCGTGTGAGGTCGGCTTCTGGGTGCTGCTGGCCGTCGGGCTGAGCCTGCGCTACCTGGCCCGGAAGCCGCGCGCGGGCCTCGCGGTGCTGCTGCTGGAGCCCGTGCTGGAGCTGGTCCTGCTGGTGGTCACCGCGATCGACCTGAAGAACGGCGCCCAGGCCGACTGGAAGCACGGCCTGGCCGCGGTCTACATCGGCTTCTCGGTCGGCCTCGGCCACTCCACCATCACCTGGGCCGACCAGCGCTTCGCCCACCGCTTCGCGGGCGGCCCGCCCCCGGTCAAGCCGCCGAAGTACGGGCGCGCGCGCACGCTGCACGAGTGGAAGACGGCGGCGCGGTGGTGCCTGGCGGCGGCCGTCGCCGCGGGGCTGCTGCAGATCGCGACCTGGTACGTCGGGGACTCCGGCGACACCAGCTCGCTGCGGGCGTGGCAGACGAAGATGCTGCTGGTGATCGGCGTCAACGTGGTGATCGCGGTGAGCTACACGATCTGGCCCAAGCAGCCGAAGCCCGGGGCGGTGGAGGAGTCGCCCCGGACGTACGAGAAGCTCTGACCGGGCCTCACCTCAACGGTTCTCGCCCGGCACCCAGAGGATGTCGCCCAGCTCCTTGTTCGCCGTGCGCGCCAGGATGAAGAGCAGGTCCGAGAGGCGGTTGAGGTAGGTCGCCGCCAGCGGGTTCATGATGTCGGCGTGGAGCTCCATCGCCGCCCAGGTGGAGCGCTCCGCGCGGCGGACCACCGTGCAGGCCTGGTGGAGGAGGGCCGCGCCCGGGGTGCCGCCGGGGAGGATGAAGCTGCGGAGCTTCTCCAGGTCCTCAAGGAAGCGGTCGCAGTCCGCCTCCAGCTTGTCGATGTAGGACTGCTCGACGCGCAGCGGTGGGTACTTGGGGTTCTCCGCCACCGGGGTCGCCAGGTCCGCGCCCACGTCGAAGAGGTCGTTCTGGATGCGGACGAGCACCTTGACGACCTCCTCCGGCAGCTGCCCGAGCGCGATGGCGACGCCGATGGCGGCGTTGGCCTCGTTGGCGTCGGCGTAGGCGGCGATCCGGGTGTCGGTCTTCACCGTGCGGCTCATGTCGCCGAGGGCGGTGGTGCCACTGTCTCCGGTGCGGGTGTAGATGCGCGTCAGATTGACCATGGGGACGAGCGTATGCGCCGCGCGGAGGTTCCGGGCAGAGCCCCGCCATGGCGCGCGACATGTGATCGGTGGTGCGCGAGGGGCTCAACTGCTGCGTGGGGCGCGGCTCGTAGCCGTCTCGATGTGATGTCCGTCATGTGGGACGTGACGCGCATCTCTAACCGCCCAAAGCGGCCCCCACGGGCGCTAATGTCCGCCGAGAGAGTGCGTACGGAACAGAACAGCGTTGTGCACAGGGAGTAAGGGGACAACCGTGGCCAAGAAGCTCGCCGTCATCGGTGCCGGACTGATGGGATCGGGCATCGCCCAGGTCTCCGCCCAGGCCGGCTGGGACGTCGTCCTGCGGGACGTCACCGACGCGGCGCTGCAGCGGGGCACGGACGGCATCAAGGCGTCGTACGACCGGTTCGTCGCCAAGGGCAGGCTCGACGCGGACGCGGCCGGGCTGGCCCTCTCCCGGATCACCACCACAACCGACCTCGACGCTGCCGCCGACGCGGACATCGTCGTCGAGGCGGTCTTCGAGGACGTCGACACCAAGCGGGACATCTTCCGCACCCTGGACGGCCTGGTGAAGGACGAGACGGTCCTCGCCTCCAACACCTCCGCCATCCCGATCACCAAGATCGCCGCCGCCACGCGGCGGCCCGAGCGGGTCGTCGGCACGCACTTCTTCTCGCCGGTGCCCATGATGCAGCTCTGCGAGCTGGTCCGCGGCCACAAGACCAGCGACGAAACCCTCGCCACCGCACGGGAGTTCGCGGAGGGCGTCGGCAAGACGTGCATCGTCGTCAACCGCGACGTCGCGGGCTTCGTCACCACCCGCCTGATCTCGGCGCTCGTCGTCGAGGCGGCGAAGCTCTACGAGTCGGGCGTGGCCACCGCCGAGGACATCGACATCGCCTGCAAGCTGGGCTTCGGCCACGCGATGGGCCCGCTGGCCACCGCCGACCTGACCGGCGTCGACATCCTGACGCACGCCACCGGGAACATCTACGCCGAGTGCCAGGACGAGAAGTTCGCGCCGCCGGAGATCATGCGCCGCATGGTCGACGCGGGAGACCTCGGCCGCAAGAGCGGTCAGGGCTTCTACCAGCACTGACGGGACATCCGCTATCCGGTTCACCCGCCAGGGTGAATTAGGTATCGGTTCGCCAATAAGCGGCAACCTTGTCGTGTGAGAGGCAGTCAGTTCTTTAGAACCTCATCCACATCACGCACCACTCCCGGGAGCGCATATGCACATCAGGGGCGACCACGCCGAACTGGTCGTCGGGGGGCGCCTCGACGTCCGCAGTGCGGCGGACGCCCGTACGGTCCTGCACTCCGCGCTCGACGCGGGCCGCGGTGACCTGGTGCTCGACCTCACCGAGCTGGACTCCTGGGACGCCACGGGGCTGGGCGTCATCATGGGCGCCCACCGCCGCGCCGGGCGCACCGGCCGGCGGCTGGTCCTGCGCGGAGTGCCCGACCGGATGCAGCGGCTGCTGGTCGCCACCCGGCTGCACCGCATCCTCGCCATCGAGGGCGGCATCGAGGCCGAGTCCCTGCCCAGGGTGTGAGACGCCGCAGGGGCGCGTGGGGGAAGCGGGGGAATTGCGAGGAAGGGCCCGGCCCGGGGCCGTTGGGGCGTCCGTGCCCCGCTCCGGCTTTCGCCCGCTTCGTCCGCCGATCCTCATGAGACTGTGACGTCCCCCGGGCGGCGGGGCCCCACCGGATTCATGGATACTGTGCGGAGGTCTGAGGTTCGGTTTTCCCGCCGCATAAGGCCGTACAACCATGCCCACACGGCGGGCACCGGACCCTGAGCGCCGGCCGGGCGGCACCCGGCCGAAGTCGAGGGAGTGCGGACAGGCCGGGAGGGCACGACGGCACGCCACGCATTTGGGGGCTTTCACCATGGACCCGACGAACCGATCCGAGGAATTCGGCGACGGCGCCCACGAGCCCGCCACCGACGGCGGCCCGGCGCGGGAGACGCCGGGTCAGGAGAGCGGCGGGCAGGGGCCCGCGCCCGTCCGCGTCGTCCGGCTCGTCGCCGGCGACTACGTCCTCACCGTCAACCCGGTCGACGGCAGCGAGATCGAACCCTGCCTGCCCGGACAGCGGCCCGGCCGCCCCGGCAAGCACGGCCCCGCCGAGCGTGCCGAGCGGCTCCGCGCCGCGGGCCCGCCGCCGCCCGCCCGCGCGGCCGGCCCCGAACTCCCCCTGCTGGAACGGCAGGAGGAGCGCGAGCGGCTCGTCCGGCTGCTCTCGCGCGGCCGCTCGGTACGCCTGACGGGACCGTCCGGCTCCGGCCGCAGTGCCCTGCTCGACGCCGTCGCCGCGGACTGCGCGGACCTCGCGCCGGACGGTGTCGTACGCCTCAGCGGCCACCACCGCACCACCACCGACCTGCTGTACGAGCTCTTCGCCGCCGTCCACGACGCGCCGCTGCACCGGCCCGACCGGGCCGAACTCCTGGCGCTGGTCCACGAGATCGGCGCGGTCGTCGTCCTGGACGACCTCGAATTCGGCGGCAGTGCGCTCGACGAGCTCCTCGACGCCACCCCCGAGTGCGCGTTCCTCCTCTCGGCCACGCCCGAGATCGCCGCGCCCTCCGCCGACTCGCACCTCGAAGAGGTCTTCCTCGGCGGGCTCGACCGCACCGGCTGCCTGGAACTGCTGGAGCACGCCGTCGGCCGCCCGCTCACCGACGAGGAGGCCGACTGGGCCGCGGACCTGTGGTTCGCGTCCGAGGGTCTGCCGCTGCGCTTCGTCCAGGCCGGGGCGCTGCTGCGGCAGCGCGACAACCCGCCGGGCGCGGAGGCCGCCGCGGCCGACGAGTTCGGCGTCGTCGCCGAGCGGCCCTACGTCGCCGCCGCCGAGACCGCCGAACCGGAGCCCGCCGCCGCGGCCGACCGGTCCGACGTGCCGCTGCCCGCCCTCGCCTCGGCCACGGCCCCTGCACCCCGGCTCGCCTCCCGGCTCGGCGAGGCCGCCCGCGACACCCTGCGCTTCGCCGTCGCCCTCGGCGGCGAGGTCCCGCACCAGGCGCACCTGCCCGCCCTCGTGGGCGACACCCACGCCGACGCCGCCCTCGGCGAACTCCTCGCCGCCGGGCTGATCACCGCCACCGGCGCGCACTACCGGCTGGCGGCGGGCGTCGCCGACCAGCTGCTCGCCGAGGGGTACGGACGGGACTCCGCCGACCTCGCGCACTCCGCCGCCCAGCACTACGCCTGGTGGACCGGGCACCCCTCCGTCACCCCCGAGCGGGCCGCCCAGGAGGCCGACGCGATCCTCGCCGCGCTGGCGGCCCCGGCCGCCGACGGCGAGGCCGCGCATGCGGAAGCGGCGGTGCGGCTGGCCCGCACGGCCGCACCCGCCTTCGCGGCGGCCCTGCACTGGAGCGCCTGGGAGCGCTGCCTGCGGCACGGTCAGGCCGCGGCCCGGCGGACCGGTGACGTCGGCGAAGAGGCGTACTTCCACCACGAGTTGGGCGTGCTGGCCCTGTGCACCGGCAACATCGACCGGGCGCGCGCCGAGCTGGAGGCGTCCGTCGGGATGCGCGGGGTGCTGGCGGACAAACGCGGTGCCATAGCGGGCCGTCGCGCCCTCGCCCTCGTCGCCGACCGCTCCGGTCGGACGCCGAACGGGCCCGCGGCGCCACGGACCGAGCCCGGTGCGACCCCGGCGGCAGCCGTGCCGTCCGCGCCGACCCCCGCCTTCCCGCCGCCGGTGCCACCGGCGGCCCGGCCGACCGCCGGTGAGGAGATCCCCGACGCGCGCCGCGAGGAGTCGGCCACGCCGCCCTCCGCGATGCCGGCGGCGCCCTTCGCCGCGCCGTTCGCCACGCCCGTCGACCAGGACCGCGTCACGACCGAGGCCATCAACAGGCTGGGCGCGGGCGCGGGTTCGGGCGGCGGCGCGGGCAAGCGCCTGCCGTCCCAGCCGTGGGCGAGGAAGCTGATGGTGAGCGGCACCCGGCGCAACCTCGCCGCGGCGGGCGCCGGGGCGCTCCTCGCCGCCGTGCTCGGCACCGTCGTGACGCTCGGCGCCACGTCCCGCAGCCACGACGGGGACGCCTCCGACGGCAAGGTGACGCCCGACCGGTCCGCGTCGCAGCAGGACGGCGACAGCGGCCTCACCGCGGATCGGCCGGGGCCGGGCGAGGCGGGGCACGCGCAGGTGCCGGGACAGCCGGGGAAGCCCGGCCAGTCGGCCTCCCCGGGGGCGTCGGGCAGCGCGTCCCCCGGCGCGTCCGGAAGCTCCGCTCCGAGCACGGGGCCGAGCGGCGGCGGCAAGCCGTCCGGTGGGCCGTCGCAGCCTTCGACTCCGTCGGAGTCGCCTTCCAAGCAGCCCACGAAGGACCCGACCACGCCGCCCGTTCCGTCCAAGGATCCGACGAAGGATCCGACGAAGGGCCCCACCTCTCCGCCGGTGACTCCGTCGCAGCCGCCGACGGGTGGGGGCGGGTCGAGCTCGGTGGCCGGGGCGCCGACCGGTGGGCACTCGGGCTCTTCGGGCAGCCGGCCGTCGGACGGGGGCGCGGGCAGCCCGTCGGCGTAGCCGTTGAACGCCGGACGGGCTCGGTGGTACGGATCACGTTCCGTACCACCGAGCCCGTCGGCACCTGAGGGCAATGCCCCCAGGTCAGAACAGACGAAGCTTGTCGTCCTCGATGCCGCGCATCGCGTCGTAGTCGAGGACGAGGCAGCCGATGCCGCGGTCCGTCGCCAGGACGCGGGCCTGCGGCTTGATCTCCTGTGCGGCGAAGACGCCCCGGACGGGCGCGAGATGCGGGTCGCGGTTGAGCAGCTCCAGATAGCGCGTGAGCTGTTCCACACCATCGATGTCGCCGCGCCGCTTCAGCTCCACGGCCACCGTCGCGCCGTCCGCGTCGCGGCAGAGGATGTCCACGGGGCCGATCGCCGTCGGGTACTCCCGGCGGATCAGGGTGTAGCCCTCGCCGAGCGTCTCGATCCGGTCGGCCAGCAGCTCCTGGAGGTGCGCTTCCACGCCGTCCTTGATCAGGCCGGGGTCGACGCCGAGTTCGTGGGAGGAATCGTGCAGCACTTCCTCCATCGTGATGATCAGCTTCTCGCCCGCCTTGTTGACCACCGTCCATACCGAGCCGTCCCCCTCCTTGAGGGTGCACGGCGGGGACATCCAGTTGAGGGGTTTGTAGGCCCTGTCGTCCGCGTGGATGGAGACACTGCCGTCCGCCTTGACGAGGATCAGTCGCGGGGCGGAGGGGAGGTGGGCGGTGAGCCGGCCCGCGTAGTCCACGGAGCAACGGGCGATGACGAGACGCATGGTGAGTCACGCTACTCGACACCCGCCCCTCGGCGCGATTCGCCCTTGTTGAACCCCTTCGGCGGTACCGCCGAACGCCCTGGGCCGTGGCCGGTTGTTGTGCCGTTCTCCTGGTGCCCCCGCAGTGGCCGATTTACCGTTGAAGCGGGCGGTCGTCGTACGGGCACAGGGCGTCGTCGTCCGCTCGCCCATCCCTGAGACCCCGCTCGCGGGGTCGCGAGAGGAGAACTCATGTCGCTCGACGTCTCACCGGCCCTCCTTGAACAGGCCGAGCGAGGCGAGGTCGACGAAGCGGAATTCGTCGACTGCGTCCGGACCTCCCTGCCGTACGCGTGGGAGATGATCAGCTCCCTGGTGGCCCGGCTCAAGATCGACGGTGGCGAGTTCGCCGACAACCAGACGCCTCCGCCGGACGAGCAGGCCCGCGGCCAGCTGCTGCGGGCCCTGGCGAGTGACGCGATCCGCGGTGCGCTTGAGCGGCACTTCGGCGTGCGCCTGGCGTTCCAGAACTGCCACCGGGTGGCGGTCTTCCCGCTCGACCCGTCGGCCGACGACCGCCTCGCCCGCTTCACCTCGATCCGCGGCCAGCTGCTGAATCAGTCCCCGCTCCTCCGGGACTGCTGACGCATCCGTGCTGCCGCTCCGCACGCGGGAGGTGCGATCAGTGCCGGGCGGCAGCTCTGGGGACGGTGCGTCGCCTGGTGCGGGTTCACTGCCGGCAAAGCCCGGCCGGGCGGTCAGGTGAGCAGTGGGAGTACTTCGGAGCCGAGGCGGCGGAGGTTCTCCTCGGTGGCGGCTAGGTCGCCGGAGCCCTCGGCCAGCAGGGCGAAGCGGGTGATGCCCGTGCGCTCGGAGGTGGCCGCGAGACGGTCCGCGCACAGCCGCGGCGGGCCCACGGGGTGGAGCTCGCAGAGCCGCTGGGTGTACGCGAGCGGGTCGCGCATCCGACGCGGCCTGCCGTCGACCGTCTCATAGGCGGCGAGCCCGTGGTGGAACCAGCCCGGCATGGCCTTGGCGAGGGTCTCCGCCGCCTCCTGCCGCCGGTCCCCGACCTGGGCGACACCGGCCGACACATGGGCGGCCGCCGCCACCTCCTCGGGTGAACTCCCGGCCTCCAGTGCGCACTTGCGCCAGAAGGCGACCATCTCCGCCTTCTCCTCGTCGGCGCTGTGCATCCCGAGCAGCATCGGCAGCCCGTGCGCGGCCGCCAGCCGGACGCTCGCGGGCGAGGTGCAGGCGAGGAGCACCGGCGGGCCGGAACGATCCTCCAGATCGTCCGGGCGGGGCACGACGGGCACTTCGCGGAAGTGGAAGCGGGGCCCGGACGCGCTCACCCGGGGCGTGCGCAGCCACCGCATCAGCAGGTCGAGCGACTCGGGGAACCCCTCCTCGTACGCCTCCAGGCCGGTGCCGAAGACCTCCAGGTCGACCCAGGGGCCGCCGCGGCCCACCCCCAGCGTGAACCGGCCCTCGGAGGCGAGGTGCAGCAGCGCCGCCTGCTCGCCCAGCGCCACGGGGTGCACGGTGGGCAGCACGCTGACCGCCGTGCCCACCTCGATCCGCCGGGTGCGCCCCAGCATCAGCCCGGCCAGCGTCACCGCCGACGGACAGACCCCGTACGGAATGAAGTGGTGCTCCGCGAGCCAGACCGCGTCGAGCCCGGCCTCCTCGGCGACCACCGCCGTCCGGACGGCCCGGTGCAGTGCCTCCCCATGCCCCTGGCCGGGGAACTGCGCGGCCAGGACGAATGCTCCAACGCGCATCGCTCTCAATCTCCTTGCTGGCGACCGACGCGGCATCCCCCACCGGAATCAACGGCTGACACGTGCCATGGGCACGGCCTCGCGTTAAGTTTTAACGATGATCGGAGAGCGCTCGGGTGGTGCTTGGGAGATGCCCGCCCGGGACGGTGACGGTGACGCGTAACCTGGTTACGGCCCGTAGCTCCCCAGACCTCCGAGGTGCCCCGTGTCCCCGCGCCGAAACCGCCCGCGAGGCGGCGCAGACCATCAAGCCGACGCCCCGCGCGAGTTCGTCGGCGACCGCTACGGCCTGGAGCGCAGCGAGAGCTGGCAGGGCGAGGACTGGGCCGTCCGCACGGTCGGCGGCGGCGCGGCGGCGAAGCACTACCGGTGCCCGGGGTGCGACCAGGAGATCCCGCCCGGCGTCCCGCACCTCGTCGCGTGGCCGCTGTACGGCGGCGGCGTGGAGGACCGGCGGCACTGGCACAAGGCGTGCTGGAACGCGAAGGACCGCCGGAGCGCGCGGCTCCAGCGGTCCCGTAATGCACCCAGGTATTGAGGCGGTCGCTGCTCGCGGTCGGCCCGGTTCTACGCGTCGCGCTTCATCAGGGCCGCGTACGCGCCGCCCATGGCGACCGCCACCACACCCATCATGATCCAGACCGGGTCCCAGCCCATGGGGCCCGAGGAGTCGGGCCCGTCGGAACCCGACGCGAAGAGCACGAACAGCTCGTACGGGATCGAGTACTGGATCAGGTACTTCTTGATCTCCGACAGCGCGCTCGCGTACATGAACATCGACATGACCAGCGGCAGCAGCATCAGGCCGAGCATCGCCGTGATCGCGCCCGCGGAGTGCCGCACGAGCGTGCCCACGGCCAGCGCCAGCAGCCCGATCAGCGCCACGAACAGGCTGACGCCGACCGTCGCGCGCAGCCACATCTCGCCCGTCGTGCGGTCGGTCCACTGCCCCTGGAGCATCGACTCGGCGACCATGCCGACCAGCGTCGTCGACACCAGGGTGATCGTGAACACCAGCAGGAAGAAGACGATCGCCTTCGCCGTCAGCACGCGGGCGCGGTTCGGGCAGGCGGTCAGCGTGGTGCGGATCATCCCCGTGCCGAACTCGGAGGTGATCGTCAGCACGCCGAGCGTGATGACGCAGATGACGCCGAGCAGCACGCCGAAGACGCCGAAGCTCAGCGCCGACATGTCCCGCTCGCTGCCGTTGTTGTCGACGGTGGTGGCCGCCGCCGCGATCGCGCAGCCGATGCCGAAGACGAGCACGACCATGACGCCCAGCGTCCACATCGTGGACCGCAGGGAGCGGATCTTGGTCCACTCGGAGGCGAGCGCGTCGGCGAGGGTCGCCTTCCGCACCGGGATCGGGGAGAGGTACCCGCCGGTCCACTGAGGTGCCTCCGGCGCGAAGGCCGGTGCCTGCGGCGCGGGCGGCTGCGGGTGCTGGGGGGCGGTCATCGGGCGTCCTCGCTGTCACGCTTGGTCAGGTCGGCGGGGGCGGTGGCGGGCGCGGAAGGCTCGGCGGGCGGCGCCGCCGGGGCCTGGGCGGGCTGCGGCGGGGCGTACGGATTCGGCTGCTCGCCCGTCAGCGCGGGGTAGGGGTTGCCCTGCGCCGGCTGACCCCAGCCCTGGCCCTGGCCCGGCTGGTTCCAGCCCTGCGCGGGCTGGCCCCAGCCCTGGCCCTGCGGGGGCGTCGCGCCGTATCCGTACCCCTGGGCGTACGGGTCGGCCTGCAGCAGACCCGCGCGCTGGTCGGCGGTCGAGCGGTAGTCGACCGCGCCCTGGGTCATCCGCATGTACGCCTCCTCCAGGGACGCCTGGTGCGGGGAGAGCTCCCAGAGGCGGACGTCCGCGTCGTGCGCGAGGTCGCTGATCCGGGGGAGCGGCACACCGGTGACGCGCAGGGCGCCGCCCGGCTCGGCCAGCACCTGGCCGCCCGCCTCGACCAGCGCGGCCGTCAGCTTCTCGCGGCCCTCGGGCTCGGTGTCCGCGGTCCGCACGCGCGCGAAGTCCGCGGAGTTCGCGGAGATGAAGTCCTTGACGCTCATGTCGGCGAGCAACTGGCCGCGGCCGATGACGATCAGGTGCTCGGCGGTGAGGGCCATCTCGCTCATCAGGTGCGAGGAGACGAAGACCGTACGGCCCTCCGCCGCGAGCTGCTTCATCAGGTTGCGGACCCACAGGATGCCCTCGGGGTCGAGGCCGTTGACCGGCTCGTCGAAGAGCAGCACCTGCGGGTCGCCCAGCAGCGCGGCCGCGATGCCCAGGCGCTGGCCCATGCCCAGGGAGAAGCCCTTGGAGCGCTTGCGGGCCACGTCCTGGAGGCCGACGACGCCGAGCACCTCGTCCACGCGGCGCGCGGGCAGGCCCGCGAGCTGGGCGAGCGAGAGCAGGTGCAGCCGGGCGCTGCGCCCGCCGTGCACCGCCTTCGCGTCGAGGAGGGCGCCGACCTGGCGGGGCGCGTTGGGCAGCTTGGCGAAGGGGTAGCCGCCGATGGTGACACTGCCGGACGTCGGCACGTCCAGGCCGAGGATCATGCGCATCGTGGTCGACTTGCCGGATCCGTTGGGACCCAGGAAGCCGGTGACGGTCCCGGGCCGCACTTGGAACGACAGATTGTGCACGGCCGTCTTGGCGCCGTAGCGCTTCGTGAGGCCGACTGCCTCGATCATTCTCCGCCCCTCGCGAGCTTCTTCGAGGCATAAGCCCCCGTAAGGGTTAGGAGCATAACGAGGAGCTGACGGTTCCCGATATGTGAGATTTATGTGACTGGTGGGTAGGGCGTGTCGTCGTGGGGCGGGGACAGCTCGTCGTAGGTGCGTGGCGTGGCGGACGTCTCCTCCGGCGCGGGGAAGCCGCTGCCGGTCAGTACCCAGCCGTGCCGCCGGAAGATCCGCCTGCCTTCCCGGCGCACGGCCGTATCCGCCCGCGCCCGCTCCACCCAGCTCTCCGGGCCGGGCCCGAGCAGGTCCCGCAGGGCGGGCGAGGAGGCCAGCAGCCGGGTGAGAAGGACGCGCTGGTCGCCGCCGCCGGGGAGCGGGCGGCCGTCCGCCGTGTCGGTCAGGACGCCGTGCAGGCTGACGTAGAGATACGCCCCGCCGAGCGCCTCACCGGAGGGCATGGTCATCGGGAAGCGGGCGCCGGGCAGCAGGACGCGCCGGTAGTTGGACTCCGTCGCGTCCACCGCGCCCAGCTGCCCGGTGTCCAGCCAGCTGATCACCAAGGTGAGCTCGGCGTCCGGCTCGGCGTACGGGGCGGCCGCCACGTAGCCGTTCCGGCCGATGTGCCCGGAGCAGCCGACACCGATGCCGCGCACGCGCACCGGAACCATCGGGGTGGTCGTGGGCAGGCCGCGGCCGGCGAGCTTGTGGTGGAGCTGGGCGGGGGAGGCGTTGGAGCCTACGGCGATGACGGGGTGGCGTTGCCCTGTGCTGGGGGTGCGCGCTTCTTCGAGGACGGCGTCGAGGGCGGGCTGCTGCTCGGTGGCGACGGTCCAGTCGCCGAGGCGCTTGCCCTGCCGGGGCGCGAGGGCGAAGGTCTCGCTGCCGCTGAGGAGGGTGGGCTCGATGGCCGGGCGGCCGGGGTAGGTGAGCGGGTGCTCCGCGGGGGCGCGGCCGAGGCTGTGGCGGGTCACGGTGCGTTCTTTCCCCAGCCCCGCCCCTTCCCGAAACTGGGGCTCCGCCCCAGACCCCGAAGCACGCTCCGCGCGCTGTCCTCAAACGCCGGACGGGCTGAAGCGCTACGCATCCCTCTCCCGCAGCACCACATACGCCCCCACCAGCGCCGCCACCACCCAGAGCACCATGATCGCGAAACCGCCCCAGGGGCCGTACGGGGCGTCGTCGTCCAGGGTGATCACTTGCATGATCTTGCGGCCCGCCTGGTCCGGGAAGTACTGGGCCACCTTCTTCGTGGCCGGTACCGCGCCGAGGATGTTCGAGATCAGGAAGAAGAACGGCATCAGGATGCCCAGCGACAGCATCGGGCTGCGCAGCATCGTGGCGACGCCCATGGAGAAGACGGTGATCAGGGTCATGTAGAGCCCGCCGCCGATGACGGCGCGCAGCACGTCCGGGTCGCCGATGGACGCCTTGTGCTCGCCCAGCATCGCCTGGCCGAGAAAGAACGCCAGAAAACTCGTGACCATGCTGACGACCAGCGTCAGCAGCGTCGCAATGGTGATCTTGCTGAAGAGAAATGTGCCGCGCTGCGGCACGGCCGCGAGCGAAGTGCGGATCATTCCGGTGCTGTATTCGTTGGAGACGACCAGCACCCCGAAAACGATCATTGCGAGCTGGCCCAGTCCCATGCCCGCGAAACTCGTGAACGTCGGATCGAAAGTGAGCCGCTCCTTCGCCGACAGTTTGTCGAAGTTGCTTTTGGAAAGAGCGCTGATCAGAATGCCCAGCGCGACCGTCACGACCAGGGCGAGGCCGAGCGTCCACACCGTGGAGCGAACGGATTTGATCTTTGTCCATTCGGACTGGAGGACCTGGGTCGCCACCGCCATCGCTTCAGGATCCCTTCTTCTGCCAGTCGGTGCCCCAGCCGGCCCCCGGGGGCTGTGGCCCCGGAGCGGGGCCCGGGACCGGCGCGCTGTGCGCGTGGTACTCCACCGACTCGGCGGTGAGCTGCATGAACGCCTCCTCCAGCGAAGCCTGCTGAGGGCTCAGCTCGTGCAGCACGATCTGGTGCCGGGCCGCGAGCTCACCGAGGCGCGCCCCGTCCGCCCCGTCCACCTCCAGCGAGCCGTCGCCGGCCGGCACGGCGGTGATGCCCGAGCCCGCCAGGACGTCCAGCAGCCGCTCGCGCTCGGGCGAGCGCAGCCGGACGTACGAGCGGGAGTTCTGCGCGATGAAGTCCGCCATCGAGGTGTCGGCCAGCAGCCGCCCCTGGCCGATGACGATCAGGTGCTCGGCGGTGAGGGCCATCTCGCTCATCAGGTGCGAGGAGACGAAGACCGTACGCCCCTGGGAGGCGAGGTTCTTCATCAGATTGCGGATCCAGTGGATGCCCTCGGGGTCGAGGCCGTTGACCGGCTCGTCGAAGAGCAGCACCTGCGGGTCGCCCAGCAGCGCGCCCGCGATCCCGAGCCGCTGGCCCATGCCGAGCGAGAAGCCCTTGGAGCGCTTCTTCGCCACCGACGTCAGGCCCACGGTGTCGAGCACCTCCGCCACCCGGGCCCGGGGGATGCCGTTGCTCTGTGCCAGGCACAGCAGGTGGTTGTAGGCGCTGCGCCCGCCGTGCATCGCCTTGGCGTCCAGCAGCGCCCCGACGACCTTCAGCGGATCCCTCAGCTGGCGGTAGTGCTTGCCGTCGAGGTGGACCGAGCCGGCGGTGGGCCGGTCCAGATCGAGCATCATCCGCATCGTCGTGGACTTGCCCGCGCCGTTGGGTCCCAGGAAGCCGGTGACGATCCCGGGCCGTACGGTGCAGGTGAGGCCGTCCACGGCGAGCTTGTCGCCGTAGCGTTTGGTCAGACCCTGCAGCTCGATCATTCCGCCACGTTAAGGGCGGACCCGGCTGCGCGCCACCGGTGGCCGCCCATCCGGATGACCCGGCCACAACCGGAGCGGAAGACACCGACGCCCCGCGTACCGCCTCTCGGCGGGACGCGGGGCGTCGGCGTACGGGGGTTCGTACGGGGGGCGTGCGGTCGCCGGTTCAGCGGCTCTGCTGCGCCGGGACGCCGCGCGAGATCGGCTCGTCGTCACCGGGGACACCGGCCGCGGCCACGGCCGCGCCGGTCAGCGTGGCCAGCATCTCGCGGACGTTGGTCAGCTGGGCGTTGATGCTGTCGCGGCGGTTGGTCAGCGCCGCCAGCTCGCGCTCGGACTCGCTGCGGATGCGGTCCGCCTTCGCGTTGGCGTCGGCCACGATGTCCTCGGCCTGGCGCTGCGCGGTCTCCACCGTCTGACGGGCCCGGCGCTCGGCGTCCGTGCGCAGCTTCTCGGCCTCCAGGCGCAGCTGCTCGGCGCGGTGCTCGATCTCCGCCAGCCGCTTCTCGGCCTTGGCCTGACGGGAGGCCAGGTCGCGCTCGGACTGCTCGCGGCGCTTGGCCAGGTTGGTCTCGAAGTCCGCGGCGGCCTGGGCGGCCTTGGCGCGGGTCTCCTCGAAGAGGGCGTCGGCCTCCTCGCGCTTGGACTGCGCGTCCTTCTGCGCCTCGCCCCGCAGGGTGGCGGCGTCGCCCTTGGCCTTCTCGACGATGCGGGCGCCCTCGTCCTCCGCCTTCGCCTTGCGGTCGGCGGCGAACGACTCGGCGTCGTTGCGCACCTGCTGGGCGGCGGACTCGGCCAGCTCGCGGTGCTGTTCGGCCGCGCGCCGGGCCTCCTCACGCAGATCCTTGGCCTCTTCCTCGGCCAGCCGAAGGATCTTCTCGACCCGCGCACCCAGCCCCGCATAGGACGGTTCCGCGTCGTTGACCTGGGCCTGAGCATTCTGCGTTTCGAGGTGAAGCTCCTCGATGCGCTTTTCCAGAGAGGTGATTCGGGCCAGTGCGCTGTCACGGTCGGCGACGAGCTTGGTAATTCGGTCGTCCACCTGGCCGCGGTCGTATCCACGCCGCACGAGCTCGAAGCCGAAGGGGGAGGAAGTGTCGCTCATGGGGTTCCTGTCATAAGAGACCGGTGAGGTGATAGAGGGAATCCTAGGGGTGCGAGCGGCGTGTCATCGAGTGGACGGTTGGCAGATCTGGAGAATGACCCCTCGTTTGAGTGGCTACTTCTGGGACTGCTTGCCACCCGATCGAGTTGCACCCGCACCCGCAGCTGCCTTCACCCCGCCCTCTTTGGCGCTTCCCGCCCCCGGGGCTTCAAAAGATTCCAACGCTTCCAACACGTCCTGGACACGGGAAATCTCGGCATTGATGTCCTCGCGACGCCGGACCAGCACCTCCAACTCCCGCTTTCCTTCGTCGACAAGGCGCTTGGCCTCCTCCGCACCCTCGGTGCGCAGGCGCTCCGACTCGCGTACGGCGGCGGCCTTCTTCTCCTCGGCGTCCTTCAGCAGCGCCTGGGACTCCCGCAGGACGGCGGCCTTCTTCGTCTCCGCCTCCTTGAGCAGCCCCTCCGCCTTCTTCACCGCGGCGATACGGACCTTGCTCGCCTCGCTGCTGGCGTCGGAGACCAGCTTCTTCGCCTTCTCCTCCGCCTCCGCGAGCTGCTCGGTCGCCGCGGCCACGAGCTTGTCGCAGCGCTCGCCCGCCGACTGCATCGCCTCGGACGCTTCCCGGCGCGCCCGGTCGTGCAGCTCCTCGACCTCGGTCTCCACCCGGGTGCGCAGCTCGTCCGCGCGCTCCCTTATGGCGGTCGCGTCCCCGCGGGCCTCTGCCAGCAGCGTGTTGGCGTCCGTACGGGCCTGCTCCACCAGCGCGTTGCCCTCGCCGGTGGCCTCCGTGACGATCCGCTCCGCCTCGCGGCGGGCCACACCGACCATGGTGTCGGCCTGCTCCTCGGCGGTGGCCGCCGTGCGTACGGCCTCCTCCTGCGCCTTGGCGATCAGGGCGTCCGCCTTCTCGGCGGCCTCCGTCAGCTTCTGCGCGCCAGCGTCCCGCGCCGCGTCGACCGTCCGGTCGCCCTCGGCGCGCGCCTCGGCGAGCACCCGCTCCGCCTCCAGGACGGCGTCGGCCTTGAGCTTCGCGGAGTCCGCGCGCGTGCTGTTGGCGTTCTCCTGCGCGGAGCTCAGCGCCTCCGCCGCCTCCGCGGCCATCCGCTCCGCCTCGGCCGTCGCCTCCGCGACCAGGCTGTCGGCCTGTTCTGCGGCTTCGGTGCGGCGGGCGTTGGCGGCCTCGCGTGCCTCGTCGGTGGTGCGGGCGGCCTCGTGCTGTGCGGTCTCCAGGGCCTCGGCGCCTTCGGCGCGCAGCCGTTCGGCCTCCGCCTCGGCGTCCGCCTTGAGCCGGTCGGCCGCCTCCGCGGCCTCCGCCCGGTGGGCCTCGGCGGCCTCGCGGGCCTCCTCCACCCTGCGGCCGGCCTCGGCGACCAGCTTCTCCGCCTCGGCCGTGGCCTCGGCGATCAGCTCGTCCGCCTGCTCGGCGGCCTCGGTGCGGCGGGCGTTGGCCGCCTCGCGCGCCTCGTCCACGATCTTGTCGGCGTCGTCCTGCGCCGAAGAGGTCAGCTCGGCCGCCGTGTTGACGATCCGCTCCGCCTCGGCGTGGCCCTCGTTCCGCATCCGGTTCGCGTCCTCGCGGGCCTCGGCCCGCGCCCGCGCCGCGTCCTGCTCGGCGGAGGCCAGCGCGTCGGACGCGTCCGTACGCATCTGCTGCGCCTTCGCCGAGGCGTCGGACACCATGCGGTCGGCCTCGGCCGTCGCCTTCGCGACCAGCTCCTCCGCGGCCGTCCGCGCCTCCTCGACGGTACGGGTGGCCTCGGCGACCAGCCGCTCCGCCTCGGCGGTGGCCTCCGCGCGGTGGCCGTCGGCCTCCTCTCGCGCCTCCTCGACGGTGCGCTTCGCCTCGGCGACGAGCTTCTCCGCCTCGGTCGTCGCCTCGGCGATCAGCTCGTCGGCCTGCTCGGCGGCTTCGGTGCGGCGGGCGTTGGCGGCTTCGCGTGCCTCGTCGGTGGTGCGGGCGGCCTCGAGCTGTGCGGTCTCCAGGGCCTCGGCGCCTTCGGCGCGCAGCCGTTCGGCCTCCGCCTCGGCGTCCGCCTTGAGACGGTCGGCCTGCTCCGCGGCCTGTGCCCGGTGGCCGTCGGCCTCCTGCCGGCCCGTCACGACCGCGGCCTCGGCCTCGGTGATCAGCTTCTCCGCCTCGGTCATGGCCTCGGCGATCAGCTCGTCCGCCTGCTCAGCGGCCTCCGAACGACGGGAGTTGGCGGTCTCGCGCGCCTCGTCCAGCACCCGGGCGGCCTCGGCCTCCAGGCGCTGCCCCTCGGCGATCGCCTCGGAGACCGTGCGCTCCGCGAGCGCCTTCGCGGCCTCGGACGCGGCCTGTGCCTCCGAGCGCGTACGCGCGGCGTCCTCGCCGGCCCGCTCCCGCTCCGCGTAGGCGTCGGCACGGACCCGGTCCGCCTCCTCCTGCGCCTCGGTGACCGTGCGCTCCGCGTTGTGCTCGGCGGCCGAACGCAGCCCGGCGATCTCCTCCTCGGCCTGCTCGTGCAGCCCCGCGACGGAGTCCCGCACCTGCTGGGCGGTCTGCTCCGCGGCCGTCACCAGCTCGGTGGCGCGCTGCTCGGCCTCCTCGACCAGGCGCCGGGCCTCCTCCTGCGCCTCACCGACCCGCTTGCGCGCCGAAGCCAGCAGCTCCTCGCTCTGCTCGCGCGCCGCCTCGCGCTCCGCCTGCGCCTCCGTACGGGCGTCGCCCAGCAGCTCCTCCGCCTCGCGGCGGCGCCGGACGGCCTCCTCCTGCGCGGCCGCGAGGGCCTCGGCGGCCTCGGTGGCCGTGCGCTCCGCGGCGGCGTTCGCCTCGGCCCGCATCCGGTCCGCGGTCTCCTGCGCCTCCGACTTCAGCCGCTCCGCCTCCGCGGCGGCCTCGCTCCGCAGCCGCGCGGCCACGGACTCGCCCTCCGTACGGGCGGCCGACGCCTCCTCGGCGGCCTCGGCGCGCAGCCGCTCCGCCTCCGTCTCGGCCTGCGCCCGCAGCGCGCGCACCCGCTCCGCGGCCTCCGTACGGGACCGCTCCGTCTCCTCCGCGGCCTCACGGCGCAGCCGCTCCGCCTCCGTACGGGCCTCGCGCAGCGCCTTCTCGGCGGACTCGACGCGCGTCTCCGCCTCGGCGTGCAGCCGCGTCAGCTCCTCGGCGGCCTCCGCGCGCCGCGCCTCCGCGGCCCGCTCGGCCTCCTCGCGCAGCTGCTTCGCGGCCTCGGCGGCCTCCGTACGGGTCCGCTCCGCGTGGTCCTCGGCCTCCTCGGCCATCTCCTCGGCCTCGGTGCGGGCCCGCTCCAGCGCCTCCTCGGCCTGCTTGCGCAGGCTCGCCGCGCGCTCGGCGGCCTCGCCGCGCACGCGCTCGCTCTCGGCGCTCGCCCCGCCTCGGGTCTCCTCCGCGTCGGCCTTCGCCTTCGCGAGCAGCTCCTCGGCGGTGCTGGCGGCCTCCTCGATCTGCTGGAGCGCCTCCCGCCGGGCCTCGCCGCGCAGCCGCTCGCCCTCGGCGACCGCGTCGGCCCGCAGCTGCTCGGCCTCGCCGCGCAGCCGCCGTGCCTCCTCCTGGAGCTCGACGGTCTTGGCGCGGTACTCCTTGGTGTCGTCCTTCGCGGCGCCCTTGAGCTGCTCGGCGGTGTCCGCGGCCTGCTCGCGCAGCCGCTCCGCCTCCGCCTCCGCCTCGCCCCGGATCCGCTCGGCCTCTGCCGCCGCGGCCTTCGTGGTGGCCTGGGCGTCCTCGGACGCCTTGGTCAGCACCTCCTCGGCCGTGCGCGCGGCCTTCGCCAGCTGCGCCGCGGAGTCCTCCGCGGCGGCGCTGCGGGCGTTCTCCGCGGCCTCCGCCAGCAGCCGCTCGGCCTTGGCGCGGGCGTCGTCGCGCAGTTGCTCCGCCTCGGCCCGCAGGGCCTCGGCCTCCTTGGTGGCCTCGCCGACGAGACGGGCGATCTCGGCCTTCGCCGTACGGGACCGCTGCTCGTGCTCGGACTCCGCCGACGACAGCGTGCGGGTGGCCGAATCGGTCGCCTCGGTGACGACCTTCTCCGCCTCGGCCCGCGCCTCGCGCAGCGCGGCGTCGGCCTCCGACAGGCGCGCCTCCGCCGTGCGCGTCAGCTCGGCCGCGGCCGCGCGGGCCTGGTCGGACTCCGTGCTGGTCGCCGTCCGCAGCTGCTCGGCGTGGTCGGTGGCCTCCTGCGCCTGCGCGGAAGCCGCCGCCAGCAGCCGCTCCGCGTCGGTGCGGGCACGGCGCAGCAGCGCCTCGGCCTCGGCCCGGGTCTCCTCCGCGGCGGCGCTGAGCCGGCCGCGGGCCTGCTCGGTCAGCCGCTGGGCCTCCGCGCGGGCCGCCGACAGGGACTGCTCGGCCTCCGCCCGGGACTCCTCCATCAGGCGCCGGGCCTGGGACTCCGTCCGGGCGCGCAGCTGTTCGGCCCACGCGACGTTCTCGTTGACGTGTGATTCGACGGTCTGGCGGCGCTCGTTGAGCTCCTCGTCCAGGCGCTGGCGGCGGGCGACGGCCTCCGCGTGCAGCTCGGCCTCCATCCGGGCCTGCCGCTCCGCCTGCTCCTGGAGCAGGCGCTGCGTCTGGGCGCGCGCCTCGCGGAGCTCGCGCTCCGCGTCGGTCCGCATCTGCTCGGCCTGAATCTGGGCATTACGGAGCAACTGCTCCGCCTGGTAGCCCATATCGGCGGTGTCGTATGCCGGACGGTGGGCGAGATTGCGGCGCGCCTCGTGCAGCTTGGCGCGCAGCACCTCGACCTGATAGCCGAGGTCGTCGGCGTGCTGGACCGCCTTCTCCCGCTCCTTCTTCAGCCGCTCCATCTCGGCTTCGAATTGCGAGAGGTGGTCGTCAGCCTCGTAGCGGTCGTTGCCCCGCACTGCGCGGTCCCATCCGTCCCCTGGTCGCGTTGGCGGCCGGCCCCGTCCCGCATAAACCGGAGGAACCCGGAGCCTGCCCTTCCGAAGAAATGGTGTCAGATCATCGGTACAGCTCGACCCGGGCCCCACCCGTACCCCGGCCGAACCTGCACTCTACCGGCCGGGGGAGGTGGGGGTCAGTGCTCCGGGTCCGCCGGAGGCGCCGAGGTGACCAGTTCGGTCAGTACGCCGTGGCAGTCCTTGGGGTGCAGGAAGGTGATGCGGGAACCCATGGATCCGGTACGCGGCTGCTCATAGAGGACGCGTACGCCCTTGCCGCCGATCGCGGCGGCGTCGGCGTCGACATCCGGCGTACCGAACGCGATGTGGTGAACGCCCTCGCCGTTCTTGGCGAGCCACTTGCCGACCGCGGAATCCGGACGGGTGGGCTCCAGCAGCTGGATGTAGGAGGCGCCGCCGTCGTCGGTCCCGTTGATCCTCAGCATGGCCTCGCGCACCCCCTGCTCCTCGTTGACCTCGGTGTGGAACACCTCGAAGCCATACGTGGCACGGTAGAACTCGACGGTGGTGTCGAGGTCCGAGCAGGCGATCCCGATGTGGTCGATACGAGTCAGCATGGAACCAGTGCACCGCTCCCCGGCGTGGTTACGCAACGTGCGCGCGATCACACCTTCGGCCCGGTGACCCGGGCGCCTACCGCTCAGTACATTGACGGGAACCATCGTTAACCTCTCCGCCTCGAAGGGGCCGCGCCTCATGACTGGTACGAACGGTTCGACCGGCACCACATCTGTGATCGTCGCGGGCGCCCGTACGCCCATGGGCAGGCTGCTCGGCTCCCTGCGCTCCTTCTCCGCGGCCGAACTCGGCGGCTTCGCCATCAAGGCCGCCCTCGACCGGGCCGGCATCGGCGGCGACCAGGTGCAGTACGTGATCATGGGCCAGGTGCTCCAGGCGGGCGCCGGCCAGATCCCGGCCCGCCAGGCGGCCGTCAAGGGCGGCATCCCCATGAGCGTGCCCGCCCTCACGGTCAACAAGGTCTGCCTCTCCGGCCTCGACGCCATCGCCCTGGCCGACCAGCTCATCCGCGCCGGTGAGTTCGACATCGTGGTGGCCGGCGGCCAGGAGTCGATGACCAACGCCCCGCACCTGCTGCCCAAGTCCCGCGAGGGCTACAAGTACGGCTCCATCGAGATGCTCGACTCGATGCACCACGACGGCCTCTCGGACGCCTACGAGGGCATCGCCATGGGCGAGTCCACCGAGAAGCACAACACCCGCCTCGGCATCGGCCGCGCCGAGCAGGACGAGATCGGCGCCCGCTCCCACCAGCGCGCCGCCGCCGCCCAGAAGAACGGCCTCTTCGACGCGGAGATCACCCCCGTGGAGATCCCGCAGCGCAAGGGCGACCCCGTCCTCTTCAGCAAGGACGAGGGCGTGCGCCCCGACACCACCGTCGAGGTCCTCGGCAAGCTGCGCCCCTCCTTCGCCAAGGACGGCACGATCACGCCCGGCACCTCCTCGCAGATCTCCGACGGCGCCGCCGCCGTGGTCGTGATGAGCAAGGCCAAGGCCGAGGAGCTGGGCCTCGCCTGGATCGCCGAGATCGGCGCCCACGGCAATGTGGCCGGCCCCGACAACTCCCTCCACTCGCAGCCCTCCAACGCGATCCTGCACGCGCTGCGCAAGGAGGGGCTGACCGTCGACGACCTCGACCTGATCGAGATCAACGAGGCATTCGCCGCCGTTCTGGTGCAGTCGATAAAGGATCTGGGCGTTTCCCCCGAAAAGGTGAACGTCAACGGTGGGGCCATTGCGCTGGGCCACCCCATCGGCATGTCCGGCGCCCGTACGGTCCTGCACCTCGCCCTTGAGCTCAAGCGGCGCGGCGGCGGAGTCGGCGCGGCCGCGCTCTGCGGCGGCGGCGGACAGGGCGACGCCCTGATCGTCCGCGTCCCCGGCAACTGACAGGCGGTCGCACGGCCCCTGGAAAACGTCGCAAACGTCGCAACGTCGGATCGGAGCAGTCATGGCGGACGTCCCCACACTGGTCGAGCAGGCCCGGGAGGGGCGGCCGCGCGCCGTCGCCCGGCTGATCTCCCTGGTGGAAGGGGCGTCCCCCCAACTGCGCGAGGTGATGGCGGCCCTGGCCCCCCTGACCGGCGGGGCCTACGTCGTCGGCCTCACCGGCTCGCCCGGCGTCGGCAAGTCGACCTCCACCTCGGCCCTGGTCAGCGCCTACCGCAAGGCCGGGAAGCGGGTCGGCGTGCTCGCCGTCGACCCCTCCTCGCCCTTCTCGGGCGGCGCCCTGCTCGGCGACCGCGTACGGATGTCCGACCACGCCTCCGACCCCGGCGTCTACATCCGCTCCATGGCCACCCGGGGCCACCTCGGCGGCCTGGCCTGGGCCGCCCCCCAGGCCATCCGCGTCCTCGACGCCGCCGGCTGCGACGTGATCCTCGTGGAGACCGTCGGCGTCGGCCA
Organism: Streptomyces blastmyceticus; assembly: GCF_039521185.1. Lineage (NCBI taxonomy): Bacteria > Bacillati > Actinomycetota > Actinomycetes > Kitasatosporales > Streptomycetaceae > Streptomyces > Streptomyces blastmyceticus. Next base: position 67,914 of record NZ_BAAABW010000024.1, read on the forward strand.
GTCCGAGGTCGAGATCGCCTCCCAGGCCGACACCAGCGTGGTGCTGCTCGCCCCCGGGATGGGCGACGGCATCCAGGCCGCCAAGGCCGGGATCCTGGAGATCGGCGACGTCTACGTCGTGAACAAGGCCGACCGCGACGGGGCCGACGCCACGGCCCGCGAGCTGAACCACATGCTCGGCCTCGGCGAGGCCCGCGGCCCCGGCGACTGGCGGCCCCCCATCGTCAAGACCGTCGCGGCCCGCGGCCAGGGCACGGACGAGCTGGTCGAGGCCCTGGAGAAGCACCGCGCCTGGATGGAGGAGCACGGCGTGCTCGCCGAGCGCCGCATCGCCCGCGCGGCCCGCGAGGTGGAGACGATCGCCGTCACCGCCCTCCGCGCACGCATCGGCGACCTCCACGGCGACCGCCGCCTTGACGCCCTGGCGGAACGCATCGTGAGCGGCGGCCTCGACCCGTACGCGGCGGCGGACGAATTGATCGCGGGCATCACGGAGGGCTGATACCGGCGGTCGGCGAGCGGCCTCCGCCACCTCGCGTGACGCCTGTGACAGGATGACTCCATGTCTTCCAACGTCTTCTTCGATATCACCATTGACGGCGAGGCCGCGGGCCGTATCGTCTTCAAGCTGCACGACGACGTCGTTCCCAACACGGCGAAGAACTTCCGTGAGCTCGCCACCGGCCAGCACGGCTTCGGTTACGAGGGTTCGAGCTTCCACCGGGTCATCCCGGACTTCATGCTGCAGGGCGGCGACTTCACCGCCGGCAACGGCACGGGCGGCAAGAGCATCTACGGCGAGAAGTTCGCCGACGAGAACTTCCAGCTCAAGCACAGCAAGCCGGGTCTGCTCTCCATGGCGAACGCCGGGAAGAACACCAACGGCTCGCAGTTCTTCATCACCACCGTCGTCACCCCGTGGCTGGACGGCAAGCACGTCGTCTTCGGCGAGGTCGTCGAGGGCATGGACCTGGTGAAGAAGATCGAGTCCCTGGGCACCCACTCGGGCTCGACCCGCGCGAAGATCACCATCGCGAAGTCCGGGATCGTGGCGTAACGACGCCCGCACCCCGACAACGCCGAAGGGCCGGCCGGTACGGATCATCCGTACCGGCCGGCCCTTCGGCTATTGGAAGCGCCTACCCCTGCGCCTCCTGGAGCTCCTTCTCCCGCTGGGTGCGTGCCACCCGGCCGCGGACGAGGAACCAGCCGCCGACCAGCGCCGCCCCGATCAGCGGCAGGCACAGGACCGTGGTGCGGCTCGCGCCCGGCTCGGAGGCCATCAGGCCGAGCACACCGGCCAGGAAGACCAGCGTGACGATCTGGGTGTACGGGGCCCACGGCAGGCGGTAGCCGGGGCGGGTGACCCGGCCGTCCTTGGAGCGGTACCAGAACAGCAGCGAGCAGAGCATGATCATGCCCCAGGTGCCGATGATGCCGATCGCCGCGAAGTTCAGGACGATCTCGAACGCGTCCTTGGGAACGACGAAGTTCAGGCCGACGCCGAGGACACAGAAGAAGGCGGTCAGCAGGATGCCGCCGTAGGGCACTTGGCCCTTGTTCATCCGGCCGGTGAACTTCGGCGCGGAGCCGGACATCGCCATCGAGCGCAGGATGCGGCCGGTGGAGTAGAGGCCGGAGTTCAGGCTGGAGAGGGCCGCGGTGAGCACGACGAGGTTCATCACGCCGGCCGCGTACGGCACACCGATCTTGGACAGGACGGTGACGAACGGGCTCTCGTCGCCGGTGAACGAGGTGTACGGGAGCAGCAGCGCGAGGAGGATCACCGAGCCGACGTAGAAGATGCCGACGCGCCACATGATCGAGTTGATCGCCTTCGGCATGATCTTCTCGGGGTTCTTGGTCTCGCCCGCCGCGACGCCGCACAGCTCGACCGAGGCGTAGGCGAAGACGACACCCTGGATGACCATCAGCATGGGCATCACACCGGTGGGGAAGACGCCGCCGTTGTTGAGGATGTTGCCCAGGCCCGGGGTGTGACCGCCCACGTCGTGCTGGGACATCAGCAGGAAGATGCCGATGACCATGAAGGCCATCAGTGCGGCGACCTTGATGATCGCGAACCAGAACTCCATCTCGCCGAAGTACTTCACCGAGATCAGGTTCACGGTGAGGACGACCGCGAGGGCTATCAGGGCGATCACCCACTGCGGCAGGCTGCTGAACATCCCCCAGTAGTGGGTGTACGTGGCGACCGCGGTGATGTCGGCGATGCCGGTGGTGGCCCAGTTGAGGAAGTAGAGCCAGCCGGCGGTGTACGCGCCCTTCTCGCCCATGAACTCGCGGGCGTAGCTGACGAACGCGCCGGAGGAGGGGCGGTAGAGGACGAGCTCACCGAGGGCCCGCACGACGAAGAAGGCGAAGACGCCGCACACCGCGTAGGCGATGAAGAGGGAGGGGCCGGCGCTGGCGAGGCGGCCGCCCGCGCCGAGGAAGAGGCCGGTGCCGATCGCTCCGCCGATGGCGATCATGTTGACGTGCCGGGACTTGAGGTCCTTGCTGTAGCCCGCGTCACCGGCGTCGACGTGCGGGGACGCCGTTGCCGTGACGGCCGTTTCGGGCCGGGTGTCGCCCGCGGTGAGCGTGCGGTCACTCATAGAGGTATCGCCTTCATTGGGGGGAGCGGGGCCGGGGCCTTGTCTCGGGGAGTCCCGCGGTGCGGCCGCTGTGGGGGAGCGGAGCCGGGGGCCGCCCGGAGGGGCGGGGTTTCCGGTCCTGGCCGGTGTGCCGGCCGAGCAGGCCTTGCGGTGAATGGTGTGAGCCGCGCACTCCGGACGTCAAGAGTTTGTGAAGATTTGATTTTCGACCGTACTCGGGGTAAGGGCTTGCGCGGGTCAGGGGTGATTGGCTAATGGGCCGCTTACAGGTTTTATGTGCCGAGGGTGATTTCCCGGGTGGCCTTGATGTGTGGATCGCCTTGTCGCCTACGGGAGTTCACCGGCTCCCGGATCATGGCGGCGCGTGCGGGGCCGCCGAAAGTCGTGGATCACGGGCCGGAATGTGGAGAAGAACACTTACCCGCGGCCGGAATGTGTTCCACGCCGCCCGGAGTGGAAATGGAAAGGCGCTTCCACTCCCATTTATGTGTATGTGGCAATGCATCCAATGCGGGCGGCGCGCGGACCGCGCCGCTGACCGGGGAAGATAGGTGCATGACAGAGATCCGCACCCCCCGCCTCCTCCTGCGCCGCTGGCACGACGACGACCTCGCGCCCATGGCGGACATCAACGCCGACCCTCAGGTCATGCGGTGGGTCGGTGACGGCGCCGTGCGCGACCTGGAGCAGACGGCGGAGGACATCGAGCGCTGGGAGGAGGAGTGGGACGACGAGGGCTTCGGTCTCTTCGCCGTCGAGCTCCTCGGCTCGGGCGAGCTGATCGGGTTCACGGGCCTGACCGTGCCGGAGTTCCTGCCGGAGGCGCGTTCCGAGGTGTCGATCTGCTGGCGGCTCGGCTCCCAGTTCTGGGGTCAGGGGTACGCCTCCGAGGCCGCGCAGGCCACGCTGGAGTTCGCGCTCACGGACCGCGGCCTGGACCGCGTCATCAGCATCAGCCGCCTGGGCGACGACGCCTCCGAGAACGTCATCCGCAAGCTCGGCATGGAACCGGAGCGCGAGACCGCGCACCCGGAGTACGGCCACGCGCTGAGCGTCCACGCCATCGACCTCACGGAGTACCAGGCGTAACGGGCCGGGCGCCGCCGGAGCCGTCCGCTGTCGGACTTGAGTTCTCCAGGGCGCCCGGTGGGGGTCATTGTGGGCGGCCCGGGAATGGCCAACGCGTCACCGGGCAGCCTGAGTTGGCCTTTGTTCGTGCTCCTTGGGAGGGCTGATGGCCAAGCGATTCGGACTTCTTGTCCTGGTCGGCATCATGATGATCTTCGGGACGACGGGGGTGTCCTACGTCAAGGACGGCTCCCGCACCCCGGACGGGATCTCGCTCCCCGAGGCCGGTGGTCTCCCCGGCGCCGGGGAAGTGGGCGTCGTCACCGTCTGAATCCGTCAACGGCGACGTATCGCCCGAAACCGCTCCACCGTCCGGAGCACCTGTCACACAACGCTCATACAGATCGGCCAACCGCGCCCCCCGGCGCGGCCGTCTCTGACGGCAACACCGATTTGCAGGAGCGTTTCGAACCTTGGGCACGAGACAGCGGCACGCACGCGGTAAGCGGTTCATCGACTACCCGCGACACGGCAGAGCCGGCATTCGCCGATGGCTGCCGTCGTGGCGGCAGTTGCTGAGCACGTTCGTGCTGGGCGTCGGAGCGCTGGCCGGACTGTTCGCGTGGGTGTACGCGAGCGTGGACATTCCCGACGAGAACGCGGCCGCCGTCCAGGAGGCGAACACCTATTACTGGGCGGACGGCACCCAGATGGTCAGCATCGGCAAGGTGAACCGCAATATCGTGCGGCTCTCCGATGTGCCCGAGTCCGTGCAGAACGCGGTGATAGCGGCGGAGAACGAGACGTTCTACAGCGACCGGGGAGTATCGCCGAAGGGCATATTCCGGGCCATCGTCAGCACCGCGCAGGGGCAGGAGACGCAGGGCGGTTCGACGATCACCCAGCAGTACGTGAAGAACACGTACCTCTCCCAGGAGCAGACCGTCACCCGCAAGGCCAAGGAGTTCATCATCTCGCTCAAGGTCGACCGGACCAAGAGCAAGAAGGAAGTGCTCCAGGGCTATCTGAACACCAGCTGGTTCGGCCGGGGCGCGTACGGAATAGACGCAGCCGCCCAGGCGTATTACGGCATTCCCGCCAGGAAACTCGACCCGAGCCAAGGCGCGCTGCTTGCCTCGCTGTTGAAGGGCGCCGAGCTCTACGACCCCTCCACCAGCGCCAACAACCACAAGCGGGCCGAGGAACGCTGGAAGTGGATCCTCGACCGGCAGGTCAAGACCGGCCGGATGTCCCAGGAGGAGCGGGAGAAGTACCGGACCTTCCCCGAGCCCCACAAGCAGTCCATGGCCACCAACCTCGGCGGCCAGACCGGCTATCTCGTCGACGTCGCCAACAAATACATCAAGTCGCACTCGATGCTGACCGATCAGGACCTGGCCCACGGCGGCTACAAGATTCACACCACATTCGACAAGAACCGGGTCCAGGAACTGACCAAGTCGGTGCAGGGCGTGCTGGACAAGAACATCGACCCCAAGAAGCGTCCGGCCGACGAGGACGTCCAGGTGGGCGCCGCCTCCGTACGCCCCTCCGACGGCGCGATCCTCGCTCTTTACGGCGGTCCCGACGCGACCAAGCACTTCACCAACAACGCCGATACCTCCGGCGTCCCGGTCGGCTCCGCGTTCAAGCCGTTCGTCCTCGCCGCTGCCCTCCAGCACGGTGCGGAGACAAAGGGCGGAGACCGCAAGGACGTACAGCCCGACAGCTTCTACGGCAACGACGGCACCCTGCAGAATCCGTCGGCGGATTCACAGCCCGACGACTCCCACCCCAGCCTCCGCCAGGCCCTCGCCAAGGGCGGCAACGCCACTTACGTACGGCTCGGCAAAGAAGTGGGACTCGACGAGGTGCGGGACACTGCCATCCGCTCCGGCCTGCTCAAGGACAGCATGGCCAAGCCGGACGATTCCTTTTCCGTCGGCACGTCCACCCCCAGCACGATCCGCATGGCCGGCGCGTACGGCACATTCGCCAATCAGGGCCTGCAGAACGACCCCTATTCGGTGACCAAGCTTCTCAAGGACGGCCAGCCGGTCGGCGGCTTCGAGAGCCGGGCCAAGGCGCGGCACGCGCTGCCCAAGGCAGTGGCGAAGGACGTCTCCGACGCGCTGGGCGGAGCGGGCCGCACCGGCGACCAGGACCGGCTGAGGTCCGCCTGGTATGTCGGCTATACGAAGGAGGTCTCCACAGCGGTGACCATGTTCCGGATGAAGCCCGAGGACGGGAAGCTGCTGCCGATGTCGGACGTGGGCGGTGACACCTCGCAGCGGGGCAACGGCTTCCCGGAACAGATCTGGGCCGATTACACGGCCGCGGCGCGGCCCGCGTCCTGACCGGCGGCGGCCACCCGCCGCCCTTCGTCCGCGGCGGCCCGGCGCAGCACCGCGGCCAGCTCGTCGGGGCAGGAGAGCATCGGCCAGTGCCCGGTGGCGAGTTCGAAGTAGCTCCACCGGGGCTCGGCGAGCTCCCGGAAGCGCGGGTCTCCCGACGCCACCAGGGCCTCGACCATCTCGATGCCCGGCCCGCCCGCCGTGCAGAAGACACCGGTCATCGGCATTTCGTCGGTCCCGCCGGAGAGCCGCAGTGGTTGGGTGAACGTGCCCAGCGGCTGCGGAGCGGCGAGGCTGTTGAGCCGCACGAGTGCTTCCTCGGACACTCCCACGACGTTCGCCCAGTTCCGCGACTCCTCCAGCGACGGCGGCATCATCCGCCAGCCCTCCTCGGCCTGTTCGGCCCGGAGCAGCATCCGGTCGCGGGTCGCCTCGTCGGGCATCTGCTCCCGCACCTGGCCGAGCATCGAGTAGCCGTCCTGCGGCAGGGGCGCGTCCACATAGACGATCCGGGAGACCCGCTCCGGGCGCCGGTCGGCGGCGCCCAGAGCCGGATAGCTGCCGTAGCAGTGGGCCACCAGCACCACCTCCGGCGCGTCCACGTGGTCGATCAGCTGCACCAGATCCTCGATGTGCGTCTCCAGATCCGTCCCCGGCCCGGCCAGATGGCGGCGGTCGCCCATGCCGGTGAGCGTCGCCTCGTACGCCTCGGCCCCCGTCTCCCTCAGCCGGTCGGCCACTTCCCGCCACAGCCAGCCGCCCATGTGTGTGCCCGGTACCAGCACGAACGCCGTCATGACTGCCTCCTCGTGTCGCTCGGTGCGCACGACCACCCCCGTGGGCCGTGCGCGCTGACCAGTACGGTAGGAACTCCCCCTGAGGGAGGTTCAAGCCTTGTTGCCCGACGACATGTGGAGCATCGGAGAGCTCGCCGAGAGCGCGGGTGTCACCGTCAAGACGGTGCGCTTCTACTCCGACCGCGGTCTGCTGCCCGAGGCCGTCCGCAGCGGCGGCGGCCACCGCCGCTACGGCCCGGAGGCGCTCGACCGGCTCCGCCTGATCCGCTCGCTGCGCGCGCTCGACCTGCCGGTCCCGGAAGTGGGCCGCGTCCTGGAGAAGGAGGACGTGCTGGAAGACGTCGTCGCCGGGAAGCTGCGGGAGCTCGGCTCACAACTGGCCGCCCTGCGCTGGCGGGAGGCCGCCCTCCAACTGCTCCAGGACTGCACGCCCGGGGAGCGCACCGACCGGCTGCGCCTCATCGGCGCGGTGACCAGCCCGCCCAGCACGGCCGGTCTCACCCGGTTCTGGCGGGGCTGGCTGCCCCCGCGGCTCCCGGCCCGGCTGGTCTCCGCGATCATCGAAGAGGCGGTACCGCAACCGCCCGCCGAGCCGACCCCGGCCCAAGTGCTGGCCTTCGCCCGGCTGCACGCCTTCGTCTCCCGCCCCTGCCGGGGCGACTCCGACCGCGGCCAGCCCGAGGTCCACCAGCCGGGCAAGGGCTACCGCCCGGCCGTGCTCTACGACGGCCTCGTCGAGGCGTACGCGCTGGCGTCGGCGGACGTACGCTCGCGGCGCCCACCGAGCGAGGGCGAGGCACTCGACTGCTTCGTCTCCGCCCACGCGAGCGCGCGCGGCGCACGGGACACTCCGGACTTCCGCCGCGAACTCGGCGTCCAGCTGGCCACGGAGCCGCGCATCGACCACTACTGGCGCCTCGTCGCCGAAGTGAACGCCTCACAGAACCCGACGCCGGGCGCGACCGACAATTGGCTGCGGGCGGCTCTGGGGGCCTAGCGGCAGTGGTTTATGAAGTCGGCCCAGGCGGTGGTGGGTACGGCGAGTTGGGGGCCGTTGGTGCGCTTCGAGTCGCGTATGTGGACAGCGTGGGGGCTTGCTGCGATTTCGACGCACTCACCGCCGGCGCCGCCGCTGTGGCTGGACTTGAGCCAAGGGAAAGCGACTTCGACGCATTCCGCGCCTTCGGTGTCGCTGTGGCTGGACTTGAACCATGCCGACTCGTTGATCGTCATTCCTCCGCCAACTTCCTGATGTACTCTGCCGAATCCTCGATATTGAGGGCCTGCGCACGGAGCATGCCGTAGCGCTCAGTGAGGGCGCTGACTTTTTCGGGTTCCGAGAGCAGATTGCTGGTTGCCTGACCTTCCGAGTAGGCGTACCGATCGTGCTCGGAGGTCTCCAGCAGCACCAGGGACCCGTTGAGGCAGTCGTGAACGCCGTGGCTGGCAGGAAGGACCTGGATGGACACATTGCGGAGTTCGCCGACCTCCAGCAGGTAGTGCAGCTGCCTCCTCATCCCGGCCGGCCCGCCGACGCCGGTGCGCAACGCGGCCTCGTAGATGACGAAGGTAAAGAGCACGGCCGGGCTTTGAGCCAGCCGCCCTTGGCGATGCAGGCGAGATGCCAGCCGCTCCTCGATGGTCTCTTCGTTCGTGGGCGGGTAGTGGCTGCGGAGCAGGGCCCGCGCGTACTCCTCGGTCTGGAGCAGTCCTGGGATGAGCAGTGGTTGGTATGAATGCTCGGCGACTGCCCTGGACTCCGCCTCCAGGAAGGCGAGCACGCGCGAAGGCGCCTTGTCCGGCTGCAAATACACATACGCAGCCTTCAACTTCCCCTGCGCACCGCACATATCGTCCGCGATCTCCAGAACCCGGAGGGTCGGACGCCGTCGGCCCTGCTCCATCGACTTGATCGTCTCGGGGCCGTACCCCGCCTCCGCCGCCAACTCCTCGCGGCTGACCCCCGCTTCCGTGCGCCACAGTTTCATCTGGTTTCCGCAGTACCGCCATGCCATCGGTGGCTGGGTGGTCTCACCCGTCATCGCAACTCCGCCTTTCCCTACTCCTGTCGGTAGCAAGGGAGGCTAGGGCGGGCAAGCGTCGAACACGTCGGGTTCGAATCGGATTCCGCACGCACGGGTGACGGAAGAGCGGGGCCCCGCGCGTACGCGAGGGCCCCGCCGGGGAGTTGTCAGACGCGGCCGCGCGTGGAGCGCAGATGTTGCGCCACGGGGGCCAGGGAGCCGTACAGCGCCTTGAGGTCCGAATCGGCGAGCAGGTCGATGAAGTGTTCCCGCACGGAGGCGACATGGTGGGGGGCCACCTTGCGCATCGTCTCCCAGCCCTGTTCGGTGAGGACGGCGTACAGGCCGCGGCGGTCGGACTCGCAGTTCTCGCGGCGGACGAGGCCCGCGTTCTCCATCCGGGTGATCTGGTGGGAGAGCCGGCTCTTGGACTGCAGGGTGGCCGTGGCGAGGTCGCTCATCCGCATCCGGTGGTCCTCGGACTCCGAGAGGTTCACCAGGATCTCGTAGTCGTTGTTGGTCAGGCCGAAGGGCTGGAGGTCCCTTTCGAGCTGATGCATCAGCAGCCGGCTGACATCCAGATGGGCGCGCCAGGCGCGCTGTTCCTCTTCGCTGAGCCAGCGAGTGCCGTTCTCGGTGTCCATAGACATAGAGGAATTCTACCTAAGAAAGTTGAAAACTTAACCAGTATGGGTGCGGGACGCGAGGTCAGGCGTTCGACGTCACACTCCGCAGGGTACCGCTCACAGCCCGAAGCGGCGCTGGAGGTCCCCTAGCTGGCCGGGCATGCGGGGCATAGATGGCTGATTATGCGGGCTTGCGGGCGGGACGCCGTCCTGCTCGGAGGTCTCGCCGGTCGGGATTTCCTCCATCAGCTGCTCCGTGGACTGGAGCAGCACCGTGCCGGCGCCGACGAACTCGAATTGGTGCTCTTCGCCCGACGTGCCGCCGAACCCGGTCCAGGCCCGTACGCCGCCGAGCACGCCCCGCAGGTACTGGTGGTCGTAGTGGTGGCAGGGGGAGGGGCAGTCGGCCCAGCCGACGAGGGCCTGGGGGTCGACGCGGATCGGGGGTTCGGCGAAGACGACGGGGCCGTTGGAGGCGGCCACGAATTTGCCGGTGCCGATCAGGGTCAGGAATCCCGGGACGATCGACTGCTTCAGGGACAGCGAGGGCTGGAAGGCCAGCAGATTGCCCGAGCGGACGGTGAGGTTGCCGTCCTCGAGGTCGTAGGAATTGACGTCGAAGGAGCGGTCCGCGAGCAGCATCCTGCCCCGGCCCTCGGCGACGACCCAGTCCGCGGCGTGCATGGGGCTGTGGAAGCTGGTGCGGATCAGCGCGTCCAGATAGCCGTGGCCGATGCCGTGGAATTCGATGCGCCCGTAATAGGCGATCATCTTGCCCTTTTGCAGGAACCACTGGCCGTCGAGGTCCACGCTGAAGGCGTACGGATTGACGTTGTCGTCGACCGGGAGCGTATTCGCGTCGTAGATGACGGGGCCGTTCACAGCTTCTCCTCCGACGCCTGTACGTACACCGTGCCCTGGCCCGAGAGTTCGAGCTGGAAGGCCTCTCCGGACCCGCGTCCGATCATTTCGCGCCAGCCGATGGCGGTGGACAGCTTGTTGCGTACGTCGCCGCGGTGGGCGACGTACGCCTGCGGGTCGACGTGGACGGGGCGCTGCGGGGTGATGGGCAGCTCGATGAAGCCGCCGTGCGCCATGACCGCGACGTCGCCCTTACCCTTGAGCGTCGTGGTGAACAGCCCCTGCCCGGTGACCTGGCCGCGGACCATGCCCATGACGCCGCCCTGCGAGCCCATGAACATCGTGCCCTGCTGGAGGGAGCCGTCGAAGGCGAGGAGGCGGTCGGCCTCCACGTAGAGGGTCTCGCCGTTGAGCTCTATGACGTGGATGTGGTGGCCGCCGTGGCCGAACATCACCGTGCCGTCGCCCTCCACGGTCATCAGGGGCGTGGCCTCGTTGGCGATGCGACGGCCGATCATGCCCATGACGCCGCCCTGGCCGCCGGTGATGCTGGGCGTGAAGGTGACGTCGCCCTTGTAGGCGAGCATCGCGCCGCGCTGGCTGAACATCCGCTGCCCGGGGGTGACCCGGGCCTCGGCCATGCGCGAGTTGAGGAGGCGGAAGGGCATCAGAGGTCACCGCCGATCGTGTTGCGCTCGCTGGGCTGTACGTACACCAGGCCGTCGCCCTCGAAGCGGATCTGGAACGCCTCGCCCGAGCCCTCGCCGATGAAGGTCCGGAAGTTCACGCCCGACTGGAAGTGCTGCTTGAGCCGGCCGGTGTGGGCGATGTACGCGCCGGGGTCGACCTGGAGCGGCATGTCCGGCGCCACGCGCAGGACGATCGCCGAGCCGTCGGACATGATCGCCGCCTGGCCCGTGCCCTCGACGGTCGTCGTGAAGAGGCCGTTGCCCTGCGAGGCGCCGCGCAGGCCGGTGAACGTGGTGCCCGTGCGCAGGCCGCCGTCCGTGCAGAGCAGATTGCTGGACTCCACATAGAGGGTCTCGCCGCGCAGGGTCACGAGGTTGATCTCGCTCGCACGGTCGGCGAAATAGCAGGTGCCGCGCCCCTTCACCTCCATGACCGCCATCTGTTCGCCGGTGAGCCTGCGGGTGACCATGCCGCGCAGGCCGTCACCGCCACCGGTCATCTTCTTGAACGACATCTCGCCCTCGTACGCGACCATCGCGCCGTTCTTGGCCTTGACCGTGTCCCCGGAGAGATCGACGGCGAGAACTTTGCTCCCTTGGAGCCGAAACTGAGCCACGCCCCGACGCTAGCGGCAGCCCGCACCCCTCCGACAGGGCCTTGGTCCCTGAACGGACCCGGATCCGGTGATCGACAACGCGGCTGCAAGAATGGCTGCCACGCTTGTGAATACCCTCACAAGCTGTAGTCGTCCCGATACGTCCCGAACCCGAAGGTGCCCCCGTGGACATCAAGACCGCCTCCGCCCTGCGCCGGCTCCGCCTGGTCTCCGCCCCGGAGGCCGTTTCCTTCCTCGTGCTGCTCGTCTGCTCGGTCCTCAAGCGGACCACGGACTTCAACGCCGTTCCGGTGATGGGCGCGGTCCACGCGGTCCTCTTCATCATCTACGTGATCTTCTGGGTCGACGCCTGGAACAAGACCAAGTGGAGCGTGAAGACCGCCGCCCTCTACTTCATCCTCTCCGTCCTCCCCACCGGCGGCTTCTTCGCCGAGCGGATGCTGCGCCGCGAGGCCGAGGCGAGCGTCATCGCCGCCCGCGCCCGCAAGGAAGGTACGGTCAACGCATGATCGTCGCCTTTTCCGTCTCCCCGGTCGGTGCGGGTGAGGACGTCGGTGAGTACGTGGCGGACGCGGTGCGCGTCGTCCGCGAGTCCGGCCTGCCCAACCGCACGGACGCGATGTTCACATCCATCGAGGGCGAGTGGGACGAGGTCATGGACGTGATCAAGCGCGCGGTCGCGGCGGTCGAGGCGCGCTGCGGCCGGGTCTCGCTGGTCCTGAAGGCGGACATCCGCCCGGGCGTCACGAACGGCCTCACGTCGAAGGTCGAAACGGTGGAGCGCTACCTCTCCGAGGGGTGACCGGTTCTTTCGACCAGGGCCCGGTCCGGGGCGCGCTCGCGCCCGGGGCCGGGCCTTTTGCTGTTGTCGGCGGCCTCACTCACGCTCCAGGCCGAGCCGTGCGCGTACGGCTTCGTGCGGAATGCCGACCGCCGCGCCGGCGGCCCGGCGTTCCCGGTAGCGGGCCAGGGCGGCGGCGTCCTCGTACTGCGCCTTGAGCGGCGCGAGGTCGGGTTCGCCGAAGCGTGCGCGCAGGGTGTGGAACGCCGTGACCTTGTCCTCTCCGAATTTCCGCAGGTGCGAGGCGTAGGCGTCGGCGTCGAGGAACTTCGGGGGCGTGGACTTGGTGTGGAACTTGTCCGCGTACATCACCAGTTGTTCCTCGGTGCTCTCGGCCAGATAGTCGGCCACGGGCACGGGCAGCTTGTGCTCCCGGATGTCGTGCCGGGTGAGACCGACCCCTGTGTGGCACGAACAGAAGCGGCTCAGGCGCTCCGGGAAACCTTCCCGGCGGAGGATCTCGTGGCCGAGCACCCCGTGGCGGATGTAGTTGCCGTGGTCGAGCCGCCCGGCGCGGTCGTACAGCCGATAGACGCCGATGTCGTGGAGCAGGGCGCCCGTTCGCACGAGGTCGGCGTCGAGCCCGTGATCGGTCCGGGCCATGAGCTGCTCCGCGATCCGGCAGACGATCTCGCAGTGGGTGTGGACGAGATCGAAGGCCGCCTGGGAGGGCGCGTACTTCTCGTGCAGTGCGCGTACGTCCTGGGCCGTCGGCAGGGTCATCGTGGCAGCGTAACGTGGGAGGCGGATCCTCCTGACGCGGTCACGACCCCGTCGGGGCCGTCTCCGGGCGGCGGTTGGTGCTCACTGCTTCGAGGTAGTCGCCTATCGCGTCCCGGTTGCGGATCAGGCACGAGATGCGGTCGGTGATCCGGTCGCGTTCGTGGGTCAGAGTCGCGAGCATCTCCGGGGTCGCGTCGGCGAAGTGGATGATCCGGGGCTTGTCCAGGCACGGCAGGATCTGTTTGATGATCCTGGTCGGCAGCCCCGCGTCGAGCAGGCCGCGGATCTGCATGACCCGGTCGACGTTGGACTCGTCGTAGTCTCGGTAGCCGTTGGGCGTGCGATCGGTGACGATCAGCCCCTGCTCCTCGTAGTAGCGCAGCAGCCGGCGCGGCGTGCCGGTGCGGTCCGACAGCTCTCCGATGCGCATGTGATCGACCTCATAGCCCGTCGCGTTGACCCTCACATAGGTGTGAAGGTTCGAGCATCCTGTGCATGGCAACGACCCAGACGCAACCCTCCGTCGGCCCCCGCACCCGAACCCACGGCCAAGACGACCGAAAACTGCCCCTGTCGGCGCTGCTCGCGCTCGCCACGGCCGTGTTCATCACCAGCCTGACCGAGACCCTGCCCGCGGGTCTGCTGCCCGCGATGAGCGCCGACCTGCACGTAGGGGAGTCCGCGGCCGGGCAGACGGTGACCGTCTACGCGATCGGCACCGCTCTCACGGCGATCCCCCTGACCGCCGCCACCGCGGCGTGGCGGCGCAAGCGGCTCCTGCTGACGGCGATGGCCGGGTTCGCCGCCGCCAACACGGTCACGGCGCTCTCCGCGAACTACCCGCTGACCATGGCGGCCCGGTTCGTCGCCGGGGTGGCCGCGGGCCTGGCCTGGGCGCTGCTCGCGGGGTACGCCCGGCGCCTCGCGCCCGTACACCTCCAGGGCAAGGCGATCGCGATCGCCATGTCCGGCATCCCGCTCGCCCTGGCGCTCGGCGTGCCCGCCGGGACCTTCCTCGGCAAGGCGACCGGCTGGCAGGTGGCGTTCCTCGCCATGACCGCGCTGACCGTCGCCCTGCTCGCGTGGATCACCGCGGTCGTCCCGGACCACCCGGGGCAGCGCCAGGACGGCGGAACTCCCATGCTGCGGGCCCTCCGTGTGCCCGGCGTGACGCCCGTCCTGTTCGTCACCCTGGTCTTCGTGCTGGCCCACACCATCCTCTACACCTTCATCGCCACCTACCTCGACCGCATCGGCATGGGCGGCTCCACCGACCTCGTACTCCTGGTCTTCGGCGGCGCCTCCCTGCTGAGCATCTGGATAGTCGGCGCACAGATCAACCGCCGCCTGCGCGCCCTCACCATCGCCGGCACCCTCCTGATCGCCGTGGCGGCCGCCGTCCTGGCCGTCCTCTCCACCAGCCCGGTCATGGTCTACGTCGCGGTGACGCTGTGGGGGCTCGGCTGGGGCGGCGCGCCCACGATCCTTCAGACGGCCGCGGGCGACGCGGGCGGTGAACAGGCCGACGCCGCACAGGCGATGCTGGTCACGCTCTGGAACGTGGCGATGGCCGGCGGCGGAGTGCTCGGCGGCGTCCTGCTCGGCCTGGTGGGAGCGGCGGCCTTCCCCTGGAGCGTGCTCGTCCTCCTGGCCCCGGTGCTGATCGTGGTGCTCGCGGCCCGAAAGCACGGCTTCCCGGCCCGCCGCCCGGGGTCGCGCTCCTGAACGGGCGGGTGTTTCCGCCACGTTGTCCTCACGCGCCGGACGGGCTGGAGTCTTCAGCCCGTCCGGCCTTTTGCGTCCGGTGGCGGCGTATTGGTGCGGCGCCGTTGCGCCTACAGCGGGGCGCCCTGCGGGCGCGTCCTCAAGCGCCGGACGGGCTGGGGTGTCGGAACCTGAGCCGGGACGGGCACCGTGAGGGAGGCCGCCCCGGCCCCGCGTCGTCAGCGCTCGGAAGGCGTGCGGCGGCGGGCCGTCAGGACCAGGGCCGCGCCTGCCGCGAGGGCGGCGGCGGTGCCGCCGATCGCCCAGGGGGTGGCGGAACCCGCGCCGGTGGAGGCGAGTTCGGTGGTGTCGTCGGCGGGCTTGGGCGCGTTGTCGGACGCGGTCGCGGGCTGGACGGTGGCCGGCTTCTGCTGGTCGCCGGTGGCGGGCTGGTCGACCTTGGCGTCCTGCTTGTCGTCCTTGGCCGCGTCCTTGCCGTTGTCGCTCTTGTCCTTCTCTTCCTTCTCGGCGTCGGCCTTGTCCTTGTCGGCCTTCTCCTTGGCCGCGGCCGCATCCGCCTCGTCCTTGGCGCGGGCCTCGTACTGGCCGACGTCGAGGAAGTGCCGGAGGGCCTCGGGGCTGTCGTCCTTCAGTGCCGCATAGGCCGCTGCCCTCACATGGGAGCCATGAGCCGCACCGCTTGAGACCTGAGTGACGCGCATTCGCAGGTCCGTCAGGCGGGCGAAGTGCTGGCCGTCCTCCAGGAAGCGCACGCGGTCCTCGGGGGTGCCGTTGAGGGCTGCCTGCGCGGCTTCGTAGAGCGTCGGGCCGGCGCCGTTGAGCATCTTGAGGATGGCGAAGAAGTTGTCCTTGTCGGCCTTCGCGGCCTGCTTCTCCGCGGAGTCGTCCTTCGCGGGCTCCTTGACCGGCTCCTTGACGGGCTCCTTCGTCGGCTCCTTCGCGGGCTTGTCCTTCGCGCCCGCGTCCGGCTTCGTTTCCGGAGTGGTCTCCGCCGCCTTGTCGGGCGTGGAAGCGGTCGTGGCCGGAACGGTGTCGGCGGCGACCGCCGGGGAGGAGAACAGAACCGCCGGGGCGATCGCGGCAGCCGCGAACACGGCGGAGACTCGGGCCAACTTCATGCGCTGCACCAACTTTTTCTCAGGAAAATGCAAAACTTCCCGGTCATCCTATGTTGGGCTTGACGTCCTCTTTACTCGCACTCCTCTTTCGCAGTGCCAGCCAGCCGACCACCAGCAGCAGCACCCAGACGCCCATCACATACAGCGCGACCCTGCTGTCGGAACTCCACGCGATGAGCACCGTCACGAAGGCGAAGAAGGCGAGCGCGAGCCAATTCGTATAAGGCGCGCCGGGCATGCGATAGGGCGAGCGCTCCGCGCGGCCCGCAGCGACCGCGCGTCGGTAGCGCATGTGCGTCACCAGAATGATGCTCCAGACGAGGATCGCGCCGCCGGTGGAGACCGAGGTGATGTACGTGAACGCGTGCTCGGGGTCGATCGCGTTGATGAGTACGCCCGCTCCCATGGTCACCGCCGAGACCGCAAGTGCCTGTGCGGGCACGCCCCGGACCGTCAGCCTGGACAGCGACTTGGGCGCGTGGCCGTTGACCGAGGCCGTACGCAGCATGCGCGCCGTCGAGTAGAGGCCGCCCGCGTTGCAGGAGGAGAGAGCCGCGGTGAGCACGATGAAATTGACGATTCCCGCCGCCGCCGGAATTCCGATCTTGGCGAAGGCCGCGACGAACGGGCTGACGCCCGGGTGGAATTCGGTCCAGCTCACCACCGAAAGGATCACCAGCAGGGTGCCGATGTAGAACAGGCCGAAGCGCAGCGGAAGGCTGTTGATCGCCCGCGGGATGTTCTTCTGGGGGTCCTCCGCCTCACCGGCGGTGACACCGACGAGTTCCACACCGAGATAGGCGAACAGCACGATCTGGAGGGTCATCAGGGAGTCGTGCACGCCATTGGGGGCGATGCCGCCGTCCTGCCACAGGTGGGTCACCGAGGCGGTTTTCCCGACGTCGCCGAAACCGATGAGGAGCACCCCGAGCCCGATGAGGATCATCGCGACGATCGCGACGACCTTGACCAGCGCGAACCAGAATTCGAGCTCACCGAACGCCTTCACCGAGATGAGGTTGACGGCGAGCAGGATGACGAGGGCCACCAGGGCCGTCTGCCATTGCGCGATCCCGGGATACCAGTACTTCACGTACTGTCCGGCCGCGGTGATCTCTGCCATGCCGGTCGTGACCCACATGATCCAGTACGTCCACGCCGTGGCGTATCCCCAGAACGGTCCGAGGAACTCCCGCGCGTATTCCGCGAAACTGCCCGACACGGGCTTGTGGGTGAGCAGTTCGCCGAGCGCGCGCATGACGAAGAGGAGCACGACGCCCGCGACGGCGTACCAGATGATGAGGCTGGGACCGGCCTGGGATATCGCGGTACCGGCACCGAGGAAGAGACCCGTCCCGATCGTGCCGCCGATGGCGATCATCTGAATCTGACGGGACCCCAGCCCGCGCTTGTAGCCCTCGGGGGAGTCGCCCTCAGCGGCGCTGTGCGCGCCTTTCGCTGCGGTTTCGCCTGATGTCGGTGGCTGCATGCACGGAGCCCTTCTCGTACGGATCTTGGGCTCGCGACATTAGGTAGCGACGGCGCCGGCGACAAGTGGCTTTGGGCTCCGCGAGGGCTCCGCCGGGGGGTGCGGAAATCCAGCCCGTGGGGGCACCTCCCAGCGGTAGCTGGGGGAGTTTGAGGACGCTCCCGAAGGGAGCTCCCGCCGCAGGCGGCAACGGCGGGACAGCCGGGGGTCCGGGGCACGAGCCCCGGTTTCGGGAAGGGGCGGGGCCGGGGAGCAAGCCCGCACCGTGGCCCTGGCGGGCATGGGCCTGGGCATCGCGCTCGCGGGCGCCGCGGCCGAATTCGTCCCGGTGCACGACGTGGTGGCCGGGGCGGGCGTGCTCGGCACGGTGGCGGCGGGGCCGGTGATACGGAGTGTCGTACGCTCTCGGCCCAGCAAGTGATCTTCAAGGCCCGAAGGGGAACGCGGATGTTCGGTGGGAGCAAGCGGAGCGAGCAGGTCGTCGTCATCCGGGATTCGCAGGCGATCGCCGAGGCCGTGCGCGAGGCGCTGGCCGGCGCGGGCGCGGAGCTGCGGCCGGGGCTGGAACTGGCCGCCGAGCTGATCGCCCGGCATGCGGAGCGCCCCGAGCACGAGGTGCGGGCCGAGTGGGCGCGCGGCATCCTCGCCGAGGCGGGCGTCGACGCCCGCGAGCGGGAGGTGCACGCCGTGAAGGCGCTGCGCCAGGCGCGGCCGGGCCTGGGCCTGGCACAGGCGGTGCAGCTGGTGCGCGATGTGCAGACCACGGCGGAGCAGGCAGAGCAAGCCGAGTAGGGGCCCCGCCAGGCCGGTCCCGGAAGGTGAGATGACGGGGCCCACGATATGACCTGACGGTAGGCTCGACGCGTGCCGAAGCCGCTCAGTCTCTCCTTCGATCCCATCGCCCGAGCCGACGAGCTCTGGAAGCAGCGCTGGGGATCCGTGCCGTCCATGGCCGCGATCACCTCGATCATGCGCGCCCACCAGATCCTGCTCGGCCAGGTCGACGCGGTCGTCAAGCCGTACGGGCTGACCTTCGCGCGCTACGAGGCGCTGGTGCTGCTCACCTTCAGCCGGGCCGGCGAGCTGCCGATGTCCAAGATCGGCGAGCGACTGATGGTGCACCCGACCTCGGTGACCAACACCGTCGACCGGCTGGTGGTCTCCGGCCTCGTCGCCAAGCGGCCCAACCCCAACGACGGGCGCGGCACGCTCGCCTCGATCACCGAGAAGGGGCGGCAGGTCGTCGAGGACGCCACCCGCGATCTGATGGCGATGGACTTCGGGCTCGGGGTGTACGACGCGGACGAGTGCGGCGCGATCTTCGAGATGCTGCGGCCGCTGCGGGTCGCGGCGGAGGACTTCGAAGGGGATTCCGCCGGGGACCGGGCGGACGATCTCACGGACGGGTGACACCTTCCGGCGCGCGCCGGGGGTGGCGAAGATCGCCCCGGATCGGGCGGTTACGCTCGTGGGCATGAAACAAAGCGTGCTGACCCGCTACCGCGTCTTGGCGTACATCACGGGTGTGCTGCTGATCCTCCTGACGATCGGCATGATCGCCAAGTACGGGCTGGACATGGACGTCTCGGGTCCGGTCCGCGTCGTCGCCATCGCGCACGGCTGGCTCTACGTCCTCTACCTGGTCTTCGCCTTCGACATGGCTTCCAAGGCCAAGTGGCCGTTCGGCCGCCTGGTGTGGGTGCTGGTCGCCGGCACCATCCCGACGGCCGCCTTCTTCGTCGAGCGCAAGGCCACCCGCGACCTGGAGCCGCTCGTCGCGGAAGCCGCCGCGACCGCCTGATCCTCGCGCGCCGGCCCTCACGCCACGCGGCACAGCCCCGGACACCCTTGTGTTCGGGGCTTTCTTGCGCGACCATTTACTAGGACGTCCTAGTAAATTCACGGGGCGCGGAAAGGCGGTTCGGAGCACATGGACGCAGAGGCGATCGAGGCAGGGCGCGGCCGCTGGCAGGCGCGGTACGACAAGGCCCGCAAGCGCGACGCGGACTTCACCACGCTCTCCGGCGACCCGGTCGAGCCGGTCTACGGACCCCGCCCCGGCGACGCGTACGAGGGCTTCGAGCGGATCGGCTGGCCGGGGGAGTATCCCTTCACCCGCGGCCTGCACCCGACGGGCTACCGCGGCCGGACGTGGACCATCCGCCAGTTCGCCGGCTTCGGCAACGCCGAGCAGACCAACGAGCGCTACAAGATGATCCTCGCCGCCGGTGGCGGCGGGCTCTCCGTCGCCTTCGACATGCCGACGCTCATGGGCCGCGACTCCGACGACCCGCGCTCCCTGGGCGAGGTCGGGCACTGCGGCGTCGCCATCGACTCCGCCGCCGACATGGAGGTCCTCTTCAAGGACATCCCGCTGGGCGACGTCACCACCTCGATGACGATCAGCGGGCCCGCGGTGCCCGTCTTCTGCATGTACCTGGTCGCCGCCGAGCGGCAGGGCATCGACCCCGCCGTCCTCAACGGCACGCTCCAGACCGACATCTTCAAGGAGTACATCGCGCAGAAGGAGTGGCTCTTCCCGCCGGAGCCCCACCTCAGGCTCATAGGGGATCTCATGGAGCACTGCACCCGCTCCATCCCCGCCTACAAACCGCTCTCCGTCTCCGGCTACCACATCCGCGAGGCCGGCGCGACGGCCGCGCAGGAGCTGGCGTACACCCTCGCCGACGGCTTCGGCTACGTCGAGCTGGGCCTGAGCCGGGGCCTGGACGTCGACACCTTCGCCCCCGGCCTCTCCTTCTTCTTCGACGCCCACCTCGACTTCTTCGAGGAGATCGCCAAGTTCCGCGCCGCCCGCCGCATCTGGGCGCGCTGGATGCGAGACGTCTACGGCGCGAAGACCGACAAGGCGCAGTGGCTGCGCTTCCACACCCAGACGGCCGGTGTCTCGCTCACCGCCCAGCAGCCGTACAACAACGTCGTCCGCACCGCCGTCGAGGCCCTCTCCGCCGTCCTCGGCGGCACGAACTCGCTGCACACCAACGCCCTCGACGAGACCCTCGCCCTCCCCAGCGAGCAGGCCGCGGAGATCGCGCTGCGCACGCAGCAGGTGCTGATGGAGGAGACCGGCATCGTCAACGTCGCGGACCCGCTGGGCGGTTCGTGGTACGTGGAGCAGCTCACCGACCGCATCGAGGCCGACGCCGAGAAGATCTTCGAGCAGATCAAGGAGCGGGGCGTGCGGGCCGTGCCGAACGGTGCGCACCCGATAGGGCCCATGACCTCCGGCATCCTGCGGGGCATCGAGGACGGCTGGTTCACGGGCGAGATCGCCGAGAGCGCCTTCCGCTACCAGCAGGCGCTGGAAAAGGGCGAGAAGCGGGTCGTGGGCGTCAACTGCCACCACGGGTCGGTGACCGGTGATCTGGAGATCCTGCGCGTCAGCCATGAGGTGGAGCGGGATCAGGTACGCGCTCTGGGTACGCGGAAGGCCGGGCGGGACGACGCTCGGGTGCGTGCCTCTCTGGACGAGATGCTGGCCGCTGCGCGGTCCGGGGCGAACATGATCGCGCCGATGCTCGACGCTGTGCGGGCGGAGGCGACGCTCGGGGAGATCTGCGATGTGCTCCGGGAGGAGTGGGGGACGTACGTGGAGCCGGCGGGCTTCTAGGGTTTTTCCCCAGCCCCGCCCCTTCCCGAAACTGGGGCTCCGCCCCAGACCCCGAGGCACGCTTCGCGCGCTGTCCTCAATCGCCGGACGGGCTGATTTCAGCCCGTCCGGCGTGCGTCAGGATCAGACTCCCGCCAAGCCACCCACCAGCAGAGCCGTGAAGCCGCGGGCCCATTCCTCGTCCACCGACTGGCCGCTGACCAGCGCCCGGTGGACCACCGCTCCGGCGATCACGTCGAAGATCAGGTCCGCGTTGCGCGCGGCCGCCGTCGCGTCCTCCTCCAGGGGGAGTTCGCCGCGTGCCTGCGCCCGCTCCCGGCCGAGGAGGACGAGCCGCTTCTGGCGGTCCACGATCGCGCAGCGGATCCGTACGCGCAGCGCCTCGTCGCGCGTGGACTCGGCGACCACGGCCATGAGGGCCGTCTTCGTCTCGGGGCGCTCCAGCAGCGCGGCGAACCGCAGCACCACGCTCTCGATGTCGGCGGCGAGGCTACCGAGGTCGGGCAGGTCGAGGTGCTCGTCGAAGAGCGCGGCCACCGCGTCCACGACCAGCTCGTTCTTGCCCGCCCAGCGCCGGTAGAGCGTGGTCTTGGCGACCCCGGCGCGGGCCGCGACGTCGCCCATGGTCAGCTTCCCCCAGCCGAGTTCGACCAGGGCGGCGCGCGTCGCGTCGAGGATGGCCCGGTCGGCCTCGGCGCTGCGGGGCCGACCCGTGCGGGCGCGGGCGGAAGTCATGCCGCGACCTTACCGCCGAGTAGCCACGCGGGTATGAGCCGGATCACACAAAAGCCTGAGGATGCCCCGTTGCAGGGCACCGGCTTCCAGTTACGCTACGACTCGTAGCGAAAGAGCGACAACCACAGGCGCCAGGTGGGGACCCGGCGCCGAAACGATGCTCCGAGCGCCGTCCGACGGCGCGCTTTTCCGATCGCCGCGCCGAGGGGGGAGGATAGGCCCATGCAGCCACGGAACATGTCCATGAGTGGAGTGGTCGACCTCGCCGCGGTGAAGGCCGCCGGGGAAGCCAAGCAGAAGGCGGAGCAGGCACGTGCCGAGGCCGCCCGTCGGGGCGGCGCGCCCGCCCCCGGTGCGCAGCGCCTGGTCTTCGACGCAGACGAGGCGGGTTTTGAAGCGGAGGTCCTCCAGCGCTCCGCGGAGGTGCCCGTCGTCATCGACTTCTGGGCCGACTGGTGCGAGCCGTGCAAGCAGCTCGGCCCGCTGCTGGAGCGGCTGGCGGCGGAGTACGCCGGCCGGTTCGTGCTCGCCAAGATCGATGTCGAGGCCAATCAGCTCCTCTTCCAGCAGTTCGGCGTCCAGTCCATTCCCGCGGTCTTCGCGGTGGTGGCCGGCCAGGCCCTGCCGCTCTTCCAGGGCGCGGCGCCCGAGGCGCAGATCCGGGAGGTGCTCGACCAGCTCATCCAGGTCTCGGAGCAGCGCTTCGGGATCGTGGGTGCCCCGGTCGAGCCGGGTGCCGCCGACGAGATGGCCGCAGCCGCCCCGGCCGCGCCCGCGGGCCCGCACGACAGCGCCCTGGGCCTGGCCCACGACGCGCTGGACGCGGGTGACCTGGGCGGCGCCGTGCGGGCGTACAAGAACGTGCTGTCCGACGACCCGGGCAACGCCGAGGCCAAGCTGGGCCTCGCGCAGGCCGAACTGCTCCAGCGCGTCCAGGACATGGACCCGCAGCAGGTCCGCAAGGCCGCCGCGGAGGGTCCCGCCGATGTGCGGGCGCAGATCGCCGCGGCCGACCTCGACCTGGTCGGCGGGCATGTGGAGGACGCTTTCGGCCGGCTGCTCGACGCGGTCAAGCGGACCGCGGGCGAGGACCGGGACGCCGCCCGCGTGCGGCTGCTGGAGCTCTTCGAGGTGATCGGGGCGGACGATCCGCGGGTGGGCGCCGCGCGTACGGCGCTGTCGCGCGCGCTGTTCTGACGGACCCTTGTCCCTCCTGTGCCACAGGCGGCACGGGCGACCGCGCTTTACCAAAACTTGGTAATCGCGGGCGCCGTTACTGCGAGTAAGAAAAACCCGGGCATTCGCCCGGGTTTTTTCGTATGACTCCCGCTTCTTCCGCACACGGTGCGGCACCCTCCCGGCGCCGGTCGATGCGCTCCGGACCCCCCTTGGTTATCGGCCCGTTACTCGCTAGTAATGAACCTCTTGTGCCCCGGCCGTGAATGGACCACGATCGGCCAAGCTCGGTCCATTCCCTTACCCGGCAGCCGGTCGGTGTGCGGGACGTGGGTCCCCACCGGGCGGGCCGTCCCGCAGTCGGGCCGGCCCAGGGACAGGGGGGTCCCCGCCGTCAACGGCAGGGCCTGTCCCGGCGGTTGCGCGAACGCGTGGCCAGTGGTTGTCGCTCGGGGGTGATCGCCGTTGCCGTCGGAGGCGTTTCGCGCCACCGGGTGCGGCGGCGCTCTTCTTCCCGAGGACGTAGCACTTCTCCCATCCCGGGTCCGGGCCGTGAGGTCCCGACCGGAGATGTACGTCCGAGAAGGAGGAAAGTCATGCAGTCCCAGACTCGTGGTGGGACCAGATGGCGCCGGTTCGCCGTCGTGATGGTGCCCAGTATGGCGGCGACGGCCGCGATCGGTGTGGCGGTGGCGCAGGGAGCGCTGGCGGCTTCGTTCAGTGTCTCCGGTCAGCAGTTCCAGGTGACGGCCGACAAGCTCCACGGCACCGGATTCGTTCAGTACGGCGCCCTGGACAGCACCAAGGCGGGCGCCAAGCCCGTCGCGGTGGTCGGCATCAACACCGCCGAGATCGACGGCCTTTGCCAGGCGGTCACCATTCCCACCGGCCTTGGCTTCGACGTGTCGATGACACTGAAGGCGGGGGGAGGCGGCAAGCAGGTCACGGCGGAGAAGCTCTATATCGACGCCGACGACATGACCGCCAATGCGAAGTTCAAGAACGTCGACATCGGTGTGTCCGCGGACAACACGACCAAGGGCCCGGGCCCGGCGGACAAGGGCGGTCACGGCGAAGGCAGCCATGTGCCCGGCTCGTTCGCCCAGCAGGCCGACGAGGTCTGGTTCGACACGGTGGACCAGAAGGCCTGGGCGACCTCGGCGGGCACCTTCACCCTGCCGGGCCTGCACCTGAGCGTCGGCACCGGCAAGGCCAAGTGCGACCTGAAGAAGCAGTGACGCGCTGAACGGACGGGTGCGGGAAGGGAAGCGCGATCCCGTACCCGTACCGCGCGCACCGCTCGCCGGGCCCGGCCCAGACATCGAGCAACACGTTCCACCCGATCGCCCCGAGGAGCTGTACGACATGAGCGCCGACACGCGACCCCGGCCCACAGGATCGTTCGGCCGCGCCCGTCATTCTTTCCGGGACTGGCGCGGGCGGCGCCCGTTCTGGGGCGGGTTGTGGACCCTGCTGGCCGGCTTCCCGATCATGTACATCCCGTACCAGACCATGACGCTGGGCGATCTGCACATCCGCATGGCCACCACGGCGGGCGCGGGCTCGCTGATCATAGGTGTGCTGCTGGTCGTCCTCGGGCTGACGCTCTGGTTCCAGCAGCAGTCGCGGATCTTCGCCGGTGTCGCGGCGATCCTGCTCGCGCTGGTGTCGCTGGTGGTGTCCAACTTCGGGGCGTTCCTGATCGGTTTCCTGCTGGCGCTGATCGGCGGCGCGCTCGGAGTCTCCTGGGCGCCCGGCAAGCCGGTCGTCGAGGCGGAGCCGGACGGCGATCCCGAGCCGCGGTCCGACGTGCCGTCGCCGGGGCTGAGCCTGCTCAAGGACACCGACGGGGGCCACAGTGCCGCTTGACGAGACACCCGAGGGCGAGGGTGTGAGAAGCGGCCCCCGGCACGCCGCCCCCCGTAAACCGCTGCTCGCCCGGCTCCACATGCCCGCGGGCAAGGCCGTCGCCCTCGCGGCGATGCCGACCGCCGTCCTGATGGGCATGGGGCTCACGCCCCAACTTGCCTCGGCGAAGCCACCGTTGCCCGAGCCGTTCGAGGGGCAGTGCGCGACGGCGCCGGACGCGTCGCCGGAGGAGCCGGGCACGAGCGCGAGCCCGGAGCCGAGCCGGAGCGCGAAGAAGGACGCGGCCAAGCCCAAGGAGCCCACCAAGGAGCCGGCCCCGGCGACGTCCCCGTCCGCGAAGCCCCAGGACAAACCCGGCGCCGAGCCGGACCCCGGCAGGAGCCCGGACAAGGGCGGGGCCGCGAAGACCGGCCCGTCGTCCGCCCCGCCCCCGGCCCCGCCGTCCACGTCGCCCTCGCCGTCCAAGTCCTTCAACCCGCTGGACCCCTTGGGCCTCGGCGACAAGCTGAGGGACATCCTGGACGGCGGCAGGAAGCCCGACGGTCAGCCGTCGGCGCCGAAGACTGCCGCACCCGGCCCGTCGGGCTCGCCCTCCGCGCCTCCTTCCGCCCCCGCCGCGCCCAAGGGCGCCGGAGCCCCGTCGGACCGGGCCCGTACGCCCAGTGGACAGCCGTCCACCGAGCCGCCGACCGAGCAGCCGTCCACGGCGCCCCCGAGCACGTCGCCCTCCACGCCTTCGCCGGGGGCGAGCGGCTCTCCGGGGGCCCTGCCTCCCTGCCCCAAGGGGCAGGCGGTGGACGGGAACGAGGGGCACGCCTTCCCGATCCAGCCCTGGTATCTGGAGGCGGAGGTGCTCACCCTCAAGGGGCTGACGTACGAGGGCATCAAGAAGATCACCATGGTGAACGGGCAGCAGAAGTCCGTGCTCAAGTTCACCGCGGACGCGCTCACCATCAAGGATCTGCACCAGATCGTCAACAGCAACGGCAAGGAGTACCACGTCGCCGGGCCGGGCACGGACTCCACCCTGACCGGCGGGCAGGTGACGCTGTACACCGAGGAGTTGAAGGGCAAGCTGCTGGGTCTGATCCCGTCGACCACGAGCCCGACGAGTCCGCCGCCGCTGATCCCCGGCCTGAAGCTGCCGATCCCCATCTTCTACACGAATGTGAAGCTCCGGCAGGGCGGCCAGTTCGGTGGGACGCTGCACATTCCCAACCTGCATCAGTACTTGACGGACGGCACGTATTCGTAGGCCGTCCCCCGGAAACGGCGAACGCCGGACCGGCTGGAAGCTTCCAGCCGGTCCGGCGTTCGTGTGCGGTGTGGGCTCAGCCCTCGCCACCCAGGTGGTGGACCCGCACCATGTTGGTGGTGCCGGGGATGCCGGGGGGCGAGCCGGCGGTGATGATCATCGTGTCGCCCTTGCTGTAGCGCTTCAGCTTCAGCAGCTCCGCGTCGACCAGGTCGACCATCGCGTCGGTGTTGTCGACGTGCGGCACGACGTACGTCTCGACGCCCCAGCTCAGCGTGAGCTGGTTGCGGGTGGAGGCGTCCGTGGTGAAGGCCAGGATCGGCTGGGCCGCGCGGTAGCGGGACAGGCGGCGGGCCGTGTCACCGGACTTGGTGAAGGCGACCAGCGACTTCGCGCCGAGGAAGTCGGCGATCTCGCAGGCGGCGCGGGCGACCGAGCCGCCCTGCGTGCGCGGCTTCTTGCCCGGGACGAGCGGCTGCAGGCCCTTGGAGAGGAGCTCCTCCTCGGCCGCCTCGACGATGCGGGACATCGTCTTGACGGTCTCGATCGGGTAGGCGCCGACGCTGGACTCGGCCGACAGCATGACCGCGTCCGCGCCGTCCAGGATCGCGTTCGCGACGTCGGACGCCTCGGCGCGGGTCGGCCGGGAGTTGGTGATCATCGACTCCATCATCTGGGTCGCGACGATCACCGGCTTGGCGTTGCGGCGGCACATCTCCACGAGGCGCTTCTGCACCATCGGGACCTTCTCCAGCGGATACTCCACCGCGAGGTCGCCACGGGCCACCATCACACCGTCGAACGCCGCGACGACGCCCTCCATGTTGGCGACGGCCTGCGGCTTCTCGACCTTGGCGATGACCGGCACCCGGCGGCCGACCTCGTCCATGACGCGGTGCACGTCGAGGACGTCCTTGGCGTCGCGGACGAAGGACAGCGCGACCATGTCGCAGCCCATCGCGAGGGCGAACTTCAGGTCCTCGATGTCCTTCTCGGACAGCGCCGGGACGTTGACCGCCGCGCCGGGCAGGTTGATGCCCTTGTGGTCGGAGATGACACCGCCCTCGATGACGATGGTCCGCACGCGCGGGCCCTCGACCTCGGTGACCCGGAGCTCGACGTTGCCGTCGTTGATCAGGATCTGGTCGCCCTTGGAGACGTCGCCGGGCAGACCCTTGTAGGTCGTGCCGCAGATCGTCCGGTCGCCGGGGACGTCCTCGGTCGTGATGGTGAACTCGTCACCGCGCACCAGCTCCACGGGGCCGTCCGCGAAGGTCTCCAGGCGGATCTTCGGGCCCTGGAGGTCGGCGAGGACGCCGACCGCGCGGCCGGTCTCCTCGACGGCCTTACGGAGGCGGTGGTACCGCTCCTCGTGCTCCGAGTGGGTCCCGTGGCTCATGTTGAAACGGGCCACATTCATACCCGCCTCGATCAGCGTCTTCAGCTGGTCGAAGGAGTCGACGGCGGGGCCCAGGGTGCAGACGATTTTGGAACGGCGCATGGGGCAGATCCTATCGGTTTGTTTCGGAGCGGAATATTCGAGCTGTGGGAAAGGACAGGAGTCCACCCGTGATCAAGCGCTGACCAGGGCGTACGACTGGGTGGCGATCTCCAGCTCCTCGTCGGTGGGCACCACGGCGACGGCGACGCGGGCGTACTCGGGGGAGATCAGCCGCGGCTCGTCCGCCCGGACGGCGTTGAGGTCCGCGTCCACGGCCAGGCCGAGCTCCTCCAGGCCCGCGACGGCGGCCTCCCGGACGGGGGCGGCGTTCTCGCCCACACCGGCAGTGAAGGCCACGGCGTCGACCTTGCCGAGAACGGCGTAGTACGCGCCGATGTACTTCTTCAGTCGGTGCACGTAGATCTCGAAGGCCAGCGCGGCCTTCTCGTCGCCCGCGTCGATGCGCCGGCGGATCTCGCGCATGTCGTTGTCGCCGCACAGACCGATCAGACCGCTCTTCTTGTTCAGCAGCGAGTCGATCTCGTCGACGGACATGCCGGCGTTGCGCGCCAGGTGGAAGATCACCGCCGGGTCCAGGTCGCCCGAGCGGGTGCCCATGACCAGGCCCTCCAGCGGGGTCAGGCCCATCGAGGTGTCCACGCAGCGGCCGCCGCGGACCGCCGATGCGGAGGCGCCGTTGCCCAGGTGCAGCACGATGACGTTGACCTCGGACGGGTCCTTGCCGAGCAGCCGCGCGGTCTCGCGGGAGACGTACGCGTGCGAGGTGCCGTGGAAGCCGTAGCGCCGGATGCGGTGCGCGTCGGCGGTCTCCACGTCGATCGCGTAGCGCGCCGCGGACTCCGGCATCGTGGTGTGGAAGGCCGTGTCGAAGACCGCGACCTGCGGCAGGTCCGGGCGGAGCGCCTGGGCGGTGCGGATGCCGGTGATGTTGGCCGGGTTGTGCAGCGGCGCGACCGGGATCAGCCGCTCGATCTCCGCCACCACCTCCTCGGTGATCACGGTCGGCTCGGTGAACTTCTTGCCGCCGTGCACGACCCGGTGGCCGATCGCGGCCAGCTCCGGCGAGTCCAGGCCGAGACCGTCCGCGGCCAGCTCCCGAGCGACGGCCTTCAGCGCGGCCTCGTGGTCGGCGATCGGCTCCTCGCGCTCGCGCTTGGCGCCACCGGTCGCGAGCGGGGTGTGCGCCAGCCGGGAGGTCTCCTCACCGATGCGCTCGACCAGGCCCACGGCCAGCCGGGAGCGGTCGGCCATGTCGAGCAGCTGGTACTTGACCGACGAGGAGCCGGAGTTGAGGACGAGGACTCGGGTGGGGTTGGCAGTCATGAAGGCTTTCCGGGTCGTGTGTGGGGGGTCTCGCGGGGGCTGTCGGCACGGGGGCCCGCGCGGCCCCCGTACCGACAGTAACGGCCGTCAGGGGCGCTGCTCGCCCTGAGCCTGGATGGCGGTGATCGCGACGGTGTTCACGATGTCCTGGACCAGCGCGCCGCGCGACAGGTCGTTGACCGGCTTGCGCAGGCCCTGGAGGACCGGGCCGACCGCGACGGCGCCCGCGGAGCGCTGCACGGCCTTGTAGGTGTTGTTGCCGGTGTTGAGGTCGGGGAAGATCAGCACGGTGGCCTTGCCCGCGACCTCGGAGCCGGGGAGCTTGGTCGCGGCGACCGCGGCGTCCACGGCGGCGTCGTACTGGATCGGGCCCTCGACCAGCAGGTCCGGGCGGCGCTCGCGCACCAGCTCGGTGGCCTTGCGGACCTTGTCGACGTCCGCGCCGGAACCGGAGGTGCCGGTGGAGTACGACAGCATCGCGATCCGCGGCTCCACGCCGAACTGCGCGGCCGTCGTCGCGGACTGGATGGCGATGTCCGCGAGCTGCTCGGCGTTCGGGTCGGGGTTGACCGCGCAGTCGCCGTAGACGAGCACCCGGTCGGCCAGGCACATGAAGAAGACCGAGGAGACGATCTGCGCGCCCGGCGCCGTCTTGATGATCTCGAAGGCGGGGCGGATGGTGGCGGCGGTGGAGTGCACCGCGCCCGAGACCATGCCGTCGGCCAGGCCCTCCTGGACCATCAGCGTGCCGAAGTACGACACGTCGGCGACGATGTCGTGGGCCAGCTCGACGGTCATGCCCTTGTGGGCGCGCACCTGCGCGTAGAGCTCGGCGAAGCGCTCGCGCAGCTCCGAGGTCTGCGGGTCGACGATCTGCGCCTCGGCCAGGTCGATGCCCAGCTCGCCGGCGCGCTTGCGGATCGCGTCCTCCTCGCCCAGCAGGGTGAGGTCGCAGACGTCGCGGCGCAGCAGCACGTCCGCGGCGCGCAGCACGCGCTCCTCGGTGCCCTCGGGCAGCACGACGCGGCGGCGGCCGGAGCGGGAGCGCTCGATCAGCTCGTGCTCGAACATCATCGGGGTGACCCGGCTGGAGCGGGCCACGGAGATGCGGTTCGTCAGCTCGGCCGTGTCCACGTGGCGCTCGAAGAGGCCGAGGGCCGTCTCCGACTTGCGCGGCGACGCGGCGTTGAGCTTGCCCTCGATCGCGAACAGCTCCTGTGCCGTCGGGAAGGAGCCGCCCGGCACCGAGATCACCGGCGTGCCCGGGGCCAGCCGGCCCGCCAGCGCCAGGATGTCCGGGCCCGGCCGCTCGTCGAGGGTCAGCAGCACGCCGGCTATCGGCGGGGCGCCCGCGCTGTGCGCGGCCAGCGCGCCGATGATCAGGTCCGTGCGGTCGCCCGGGGTCACCACCAGGCAGCCGTCGGTCAGCGCCGGCAGGAACGCCGGGAGCATCGCACCGCCGAAGACGAAGTCGCGGGCGTCGCGGTTGAGGCCGGAGTCGTCGCCCAGCAGCACCTCGGCGCCCAGTTTGCGGACTATCTGCGCCACGGTCGGCGCCGACAGCGAGGCGTCCTCGGGGAGCGCGTAGCAGGGGACCGGCAGGCTCGCGGCGAGCCGCTCGGCGACCGCCGTGCGGTCGGCCGGGGCGACCCGGTTGACGACGAGCGCGACGACGTCGCAGCCCAGCGCCTCGTAGGCGCGGTAGGCGTTGCGCGCCTCGGCCCGCACCGACTCGGCGTCCTGGTCCTGGCCGCCGACGACCGTGATCACGGAGGCGCCGAACTCGTTCGCCAGGCGCGCGTTCAGTGCCAGCTCGTCCGGCAGGTTGGAGCCCACGTAGTCGGTGCCGAGCACCAGCACGTACTCGTACTCCCGGGCGACCGCCAGGAAGCGCTCGACGAGGGCCGCGACCAGCTCGTCGGTGCCCCGCTCCGCCTGCAGGGCGGAGGCGTCGCCGTAGGACATGCCGTTCACGCTCTCCGGCGACTGGCTCAGCCGGTAGCGGGAGCGCAGCAGGTCGAACAGGCGGTCCGGGCCGTCACCGTGGACGAGCGGGCGGAAGACACCCACCCGGTCGACATGGCGGGTCAGGAGCTCCATGACTCCCAGCTCGATGACCTGGCGGCCGTCGCCCCGGTCGGTCCCGGTCACGTACACGCTGCGCGTCACGCGTGCTCTCCTTGCTCCATCGCCGTGTTTATGCGGTAAAAAAATAGCCGTTATGGTGGGCTTGCCCTCTTGACAATACCTGCGCCCCTGGATAAGGCGCGCGTCAGTGGGCGGTTCATGAGGTGCGGCACGGCCACCTCCCGGCCCGTGAAACAATCGGTTCGGCTCACATGTACCAGTAGCGAGCAGGAGACACAGCCAGATGCGCATCGGAGTCCTCACCGCAGGCGGCGACTGCCCCGGCCTGAACGCTGTCATCCGCTCGGTGGTGCACCGCGCGGTCGTCGGCCACAACGACGAGGTGATCGGCTTCGAGGACGGCTTCAAGGGCCTGCTCGACGGCCGCCACCGCAAGCTCGACCTCGACGCCGTCAGCGGCATCCTCGCCCGCGGCGGCACCATCCTCGGCTCCTCCCGCCTGGAGCGCGCCCGGCTGCGCGAGGCCTGCGAGAGCTCCAAGGAGCTCGCCCGCGACCTCGGCATCGACGTGCTCATCCCCATCGGCGGCGAGGGCACGCTCACGGCGTCCAAGATGCTCTCCGACGCGGGCCTGCCCGTCGTCGGCGTGCCGAAGACCATCGACAACGACATCTCCTCCACCGACCGCACCTTCGGCTTCGACACCGCCGTCGGTGTCGCCACCGAGGCCATCGACCGGCTGAAGACCACCGCCGAGTCGCACCAGCGCGTCATGGTCGTCGAGGTCATGGGCCGCCACGCGGGCTGGATCGCCCTGGAGTCCGGCATGGCCGGCGGCGCGCACGGCATCTGCCTGCCGGAGCGCCCCTTCGACGTCGCCGACCTCGTCACCATGGTCGAGGAGCGGTTCGCCCGCGGCAAGAAGTTCGCCGTCATCTGCGTCGCCGAGGGCGCGCACCCGGCCGAGGGGTCCATGGAGTACGCCAAGGGCGCCATAGACCAGTTCGGCCACGAGCGCTTCGCCGGCATCGGCACCAAGCTCGCCGCCGAGCTGGAGAAGCGCCTCGGCAAGGAGGCCCGCCCGGTCATCCTCGGCCACGTCCAGCGCGGCGGCACGCCCACCGCGTACGACCGCGTCCTCGCCACCCGCTTCGGCTGGCACGCGGTCGAGGCCGCCCACCGGGGCGACTTCGGCCGGATGACCGCGCTGCGCGGCACGGACATCCAGATGGTGCCGCTCGCGGACGCGGTGACGGAGCTGAAGCGGGTTCCCGAGAGCCGCATGGACGAGGCGGAGTCGGTCTTCTAAGGCCCCGCCGCGCTTGCGGGGTGTCCTCAAATGCCGGACGGGCTGGTTTTCTCCAGCCCGTCCGGCATTTGTCCGACCTCATGGGCTCACCCGGTGTGCGTCGTAGAAGTGCCGCATGGCGCGCTCGGCGCAGGCCGCCTCGGTGGTGGCGTCCCGTCGGGACCGGGCCAGGGCGCGGGCGTCGTCCAGCCGACGGCATGTCCGGCAGCTCTTGGCATCCCCTTTGACGATCGTGTACGGCCGGCGGAGGCGTGCGCGACGGCGATCACGTACGGTCCCCGGTGCTGCGCTTGTTGGCCTCGCGGACCTTGTCGCGGAGAGCGGCGTCGCGCTTCTCCGTGTCAGGCGTGTCGTTCATGGCCTGCCCTTCCTCATCCGGCCTTCGGACGGCCTGGTCGGCTCGCCTCGGGTGGCACGGGGCCATCGTCGACTCCCAAGAAGGACGTATCGGCCCTGAACTCCGGACAGTTGGGCTGTTTCGACGCTAGCGTGGAAGAGGCCGTGGAGCGGTGGCTGAACGATCCGGAGTTGATTCCGCACCGGAAGAACCGCCAAGACGCCTGCGCCGAGCTGGGAGTTGACGAAGAGATGCTGTGGCCGAAATCCGTGAAGGACCGCATCAAGACCGGTACGGACAGGGAACTGGTCCACAGCTATCCCTACCGGTCCGCGTGTCCGTCCACGGTGTGGGGAGGCCTGATCGAGAGCTCTTCCCAGGATCTCCTCTTCGCCGGATACACGAATTACTTCCTCTGGCTGGACCAGCCCGACTTCGTCGGCACTCTGCGCCGCAAGGCAGGCGAAGGATGCCGGGTGCGCTTCCTTCTGGGTGACCCGGAAGGTGATGTCACGCGTCAGCGCGAGCAGCTCGAAGACGTCGCGCTGACGGTTTCCACGCGCATCAGGATCACCTTGGAGCATTTGGGGAAGCTGGGCGCCGCGGACGGGGTGGAGGCCCGCTTCTCCGCTCCCGCGGACGCGGTCAACCATGTCTCGCTGTCCGTCTTTCGCTTCGATGACGAGCTCTTGGTGACCCCGCATCTGGCGCGGCTGGTCGGGCACGATTCCCCGTTGCTGCACTTGCGCCGCCAAGGTGACGGCGGGCTGTTCTCACGATTCGCCGAGCATGCCGAAGAGTTGTGGGGGAGGGGCGTGCCCGCAGGGGTCCCGGTCGGCGGCTGAGTCATGTCCCCATCCGGCGGCGGTAGCGGACTTCCGGGACGGGTATGCCGTCGTAGTCGTCGTATTGGACGGCTCCATCCGGGGCATAGCCCGCGAGCTCATAGAAGCGGCGCGCTCGGGGGTTGTCCCGCAGGACCCACAAGAGCAGGGTACGGAAGTCGCACGTCACCGCGTCGGTGTGTACGGCGGTGAGCAGCATGCGGCCGACCCCCGTTCCGATGAGCCGGGGGTGGACGTAGAGGGCGTAGAGCTCGCCGGTATCCGCTTCCGCGCCACGGTAGGGGCCAAAGCTGACCCACCCCACGACTCCGGTACGGTCATCGACCGCCACGAGGTCAGCCCCAGCCGGCCACCCGTATCGTCGAGACGGCGGTGATGTCGGTATCGGTCATCCTTCGTACGGTCAACATCTCGACACCATGGAGAAGCGTCAACCCTGACGGGGAATTCGGGGGCCCGGTGGCGAGTTGACGAGGCTGTTCGTCAGGTTCGGGCGGACGATTCGATCACGGCCGGGCGGTGCCCGGCACTCGTCGCTCCATCCGTCGACAGGAGATCCCATGACGATTCTGGTGACCGGCGCGCGCGGTCGTGTGAGCGCGGCCGTTCTGAGTGAGCTTCGGGAGCGCGGCGCGGCGGTGCGGGCCGCCGGGCGGCGGCCCGAGGAGAGCGGGGCGTCGGCCGTGCGGCTCGATCTCTCCGAGCCCGGCACATTCGAGGCCGCTCTCGATGGGGTCCGCAAGGTGTTCCTGTACGCGGAGCCCGCCGGCATCGGGGCGTTCCTCGACGCGGCGCGCGCCGCGGGCGTGGAGCACATCGTGCTGCTGTCGTCGCTGTCGGCGGCGGACAAGGACCCCGAGTCGAACGCGATCGGCGCGTTCCACGTCGCCGCGGAGCGGGCGCTGACCGGATCGGGCATCGACTGGACGCTCGTGCGGCCCGGCGCGTTCGCCACGAACGCGCTCCAGTGGGCGCCCTCGATCCGCGCGGAGGGCGTGGTGCGGTCCGCGTTCCCGGGCACGCACAACTCGCCCGTGCACGAACGGGACATCGCCGCGGTGGCGGTCCAGGCGCTGCTCGACGACGCGCACCGCAAGGCGACGTACCACCTGACCGGGCCCGAGTCGCTCAGCGAGGAGCAGATGGTCGAGCTCGTCGCGCGCGCCATCGGCAAGCCGGTCCGGATCGAGCTGATCAGCCGCGAGGAGGAGCACGCGCGTACGGCGCGGTTCGTGAACCCTGCCATCGCCGACGTCCTGCTCGCGTACCGCGTGGCGTATGACGGCGTGCCCGCCGCGCTGCACGACGGCGTACGGGAGGTCACGGGGCGTCCGGCCGTCCCGTTCTCGCAGTGGGCGAAGGACCACGCGGCCGACTTCCGGTGATCCGCTGACGGCAGGCCCGCACGTGCTCGGGGATCCGGAGTGCGTGCGGGCCGATACCGTCACCTCTTCAGCAGCTCCACGATGCCCGTGACATCCTCCGCCCCGTGGCCCTCCGCCACCCGCCGAGCCATCAACGGGCCCAGCGCGGCCAGGAGTTCGGCGCTCAGGCCCTGGGATTCGGCGGTGTCGAGGAGGTTGGTGAAGCCCGCCGACTGCATGGCGATGTTGGAGACGACCCCGCTCGCGTAGTCGCCGGTCTCGATCTGGTGCGCGTAGTGCGGGATCCCCGCTGCCATCGCGGTGACGAAGTCCCGGAGCATCGGGGCGAACTCCGCCGCCGGTACCCGCTCCGTGCCCACCAGGGCCAGTGCGTGGAAGGCGCCCGCGAACATGCCGTACATGCCGCTGAGGAGCGCGATGTCGTGGAGTGCGGCCAGGCCGGGGTCCTCGCCCACGAAGTGCGGTGTGCCCAGAAGCTCCAGCGCCGGGGCGAACGTGTCGAAGGCCGGGCGCGAGCCGCTGTAGAGGAGGAACGCCTGCGCCGTGCCGATGCCCGGCGGGATCGCCATGATGCCGCCGTCGACGTACGCGATGCCGTGCCCGGCGGCCCACCGGGCCATCTCGCGGGCCTGCGCCGGGGTGCCGTTGGTGAGGTTGACCAGGGTGCGGCCGGCCAGCTCGGCCGCGACCGGGGCCAGGGTCTCTTGCACCGAGTCGTGGTCCAGGAGGCAGACCACGACCAGCTCGCTCGCCGTCACGGCCGCGGCGACGTCGCCCGCCGCGGCCGCGCCGAGGGCGGCGAGCGGCTCCGCCTTGCCGGGCGTGCGGTTCCACACGGTGGTCGGGTGGCCGCCGGTGACGAACGCGGTGGCCAGGGCCGTACCCATGGCGCCCAGGCCGAGGACGGTGACGGGGGACTTGCTCATCAGGGGTGCTCCAGGTCGTTCGGTGGTCATCTGCTCGGCGCCGTGACCAGCCTCGCCGACCGCCCGGCCCGCCTCAAGTACGCACAAAAAAGTGGGCGCTTACCCCGAGGTGCGTGCGGTCCCCTGGTCGGTCCTGTTGCGGTAGAGCATGAGTTTGGCGTCCTTGGCCACGTAGTAGTTCTGCACCGAGTAGGCGATCGTGGCGAAGTCGAGCCGGCCGTCGCCGTCGAAGTCGGCGGTGGCGATGCGGGCCACGGACTCGTCGGACACCCGCCACTTGGCGAAGACGCCCTTCTCCAGGTCGACGGCCTTGTAGTACATGACGCCCTGCCAGGGCCACGGGCCGCGCAGCGCGACGAGGAACTCGTCCTCCCCGTCCCCGTCGAAGTCCGCGCACACCACCTGGTGCCCGGGGCCCTCGCCGTTCTCGTTGGGGTCGCCGTAGACGTCGAGCAGCACGCGCCGCCACGTCACGCCGTCCGGGCCGTCGCCGCTCTCCTTGGTGTAGACCGCGACGGTGTTGCCGTGGAACGGCTCGATGGCCGCGACGTAGGCCATCGGGTCGTCCCCCACGCGGCCGGCGTCCATGTCGCCGCTGCCGCGGAAGCCCGTCTGCTCGAACTGGGTGCGCTCGCCCGTCCCGATCAGGTCCCGCTTCCACTGCCGGGTGGCGGCGTCGAAGTGGAGCCAGGTGACGCCCTCGTCGGAGGCGAGCAGGAGGGAGTCGAGGTCGGAGCCGGGGATCAGGCCCTTCTTCTTCTCCGCGCCGTGGATCATGCGGAAGTGGCTGTCGTCGATGACGGTCATCGGCCATTCCTCGGCGCTGTGCACATCGTCGGGCTGGGTGAACAGCACGACGGGCAGCACGGCGTGCACGTCCTCCTTGGCGACGATCGGCAGGCCGATGATCTCCAGCTTCTCGGTCTGGGTGAAGTGACCGATCCGCAGCCGGTGCATGCCGGTGGCGCGCCCGATGTAGTGACGCTTCCAGCGGGACTCGTCCTTGTCGGGGCTGCCCGGGTTCTCCAGCCAGTCGATCTTCCCGCCCTGGGTGTCCGGGTCGTGGATGGTGCCGATCGGCCCGTACAGCTCGTAGCAGAGGACGATGTCGGGGTGCCCGTTGCCGCTGATGTCGGCGTAGTCCGCGCCCACCGGCATCCTGATCCGGTCGGCGACCAGGCGGCGGGTCCAGTCGGGGTTCTGGTACCAGTAGATCTCGCCCAGCGAGAGGCCGTAGCCGAACAGGTCCGGCCGCGAGTCGTTGTCGATGTCGGGCGACTCCAGCCAGTAGCCGTCGCGCAGTTGGTCGGTCACCACCTCGGGGGCGAACGACGGGACGCGGATGTCCGGTGTGCTGTCCTGGGTCATCGGTTCGTCCTCCTGTGGTACTCGACCGCCAGCCATACGCAGTCGGTGTCGGCGTGGTACTGGTGCCAGGGGTAGGTGAAGGTGCCGTCGGGTCCGGTGGCGCAGAAGGGCTGTGGGGTGGTGTAGCCCGGGGCCATCAGCAGGTCCTCGTAGAGGGAACCGTGGTCAGGGGTACGGAACTTCTGCATCCGGCCGATGCCGAGGACCTGGGTGTGCACCTCGATGAAGTCGTGCAGGTTGTGGATGGCGCAGTCGGTCCCGGCGGGCGCGAACCAGAGGTTGACCCGGACCTCGAACTCCTCCTGCCGCCCCGTCGGGTCCGGCTCCCCGAGGGCCGCGGCCGGGTCCAGCAGGACGGTGCCGGCGCCGTCCTGCGGCCCGCGCCACAGAGGGGTGTCCCGGGGGAAGGCCGGACCGGGGGAGTCCGGCGCGGGCGCGGGCGCGTCGCCGAGGAGCGAGGCGTACAGGTTCCAGCCCGGCCCGGAGACGACGTCCGCGGCCGCCGCGCTCTCGTCGACGCGCAGCAGGATCAGGGAGTCGGCCAGCCGGATGCGGGTGTCGACGAGGATCGTGGACGAGAAGGGCGGGATGCTCTTGACCGGGCTCTCGTCGACGACGGCCGGGCGGGCTCCGGTGTTGACGACGACGGTCCGCCCCCGTACGGGGAGGTCCTTGGCGTCCTCGACCCGCAGCGCGGCGATGCCGGGCGCGGAAGCGGCCAGGGGGACAAGGGTGTTCAC
Organism: Streptomyces blastmyceticus; assembly: GCF_039521185.1. Taxonomy (NCBI): domain Bacteria; kingdom Bacillati; phylum Actinomycetota; class Actinomycetes; order Kitasatosporales; family Streptomycetaceae; genus Streptomyces; species Streptomyces blastmyceticus. The sequence goes on from NZ_BAAABW010000024.1 coordinate 105,913, forward strand.
CGGGTCTCCGCGTACACGTCGTCGGTGACCAGGGCCGCGGCGAACGCGTCGATGTCGCTGCCGGGGACGAAGGGGGCCACGGCGGGGCCCTCGCCGAAGAAGTGCCGCAGCGCCGCGACGGTCCGCTCGCTCGCCAGGCCGTCGCCGTAGGGGTTGGCGGCGGTGGCCATGCTCTTGTACTTCTGCTCGTCGTCGAGCAGCGCGCCGACCTCGGAGACGATGCCCGCGGTGGTCCGGCCTACGAGCCGCGCGGTGCCGGCCACCACGGCCTCGGGCCGCTCGGTGATCTCCCGCAGGACCAGCGTCGGTTTGCCGAGGGCGGGGCCCTCCTCCTCCGCGCCGCTGCTGTCGGAGAGGATCAGGTCGCTGCGCCGCATCAGGCGGCAGAAGCTCAGGTACGGCAGCGGGTCCACGACGGTGATGTCGGGGTGGGCGCCGATCACCGGCAGCATCGCCTCGCGCACCACGGGGTTGCGGTGCAGGGGGACGACGACGCGCACCTCGGGCCGGGAGGCGATCTCCACCAGGGCGGCGGCTATCTCGGGCAGCTTCTCCCAGGACTCCCTGCGGTGCGCGGAGGCCAGGACGACGCAGCGCGGGTCGCTGTCCAGGTCCTCCAGGGCGGGGTCGCCGTAGCCGTCGGCGTTCTCCCCCGCCCAGCGGAGGGCGTCGATCACGGTGTTGCCGGTGACGACGATGCTGTTCTCGCCGATGCCCTCGCGGATGAGGTTGGCGCTGTTGCCCGGGGTGGGGGCCAGGTGCAGGGCGGCGATCTGGCCGACGAGGCGGCGGTTGGCCTCCTCCGGGAAGGGCGAGTGCAGGTTGCCGCTGCGCAGCCCCGCCTCGATGTGGATGACGGGGATCCGCTGGTGCAGCCCGAACAGCGCGCCCGCCAGCGTCGTCGCCGTGTCGCCGTGGACCATGACGGCCTCGGCCCCCAGGCCGGCCGCCTTTTCCGACAGGCCGCGCAGCGAGCGGTAGGTCACCTCGGAGAGCGTCTGCCGGGGCGCCATGATGCCCAGGTCGATGTCCGGCTTCAGGCCGAAGGCGGCGAGGGTCTCGTCGAGCATCTGCTGGTGCTGGCCGGTGGAGATGACGATCGGTTCGAAACGCGGATCCGCCTGGAGCGCCTTGATGACGGGGGCGCATTTGATGGCTTCCGGCCGGGTGCCGAGAACGATGGCGACAGAACGCATGGCTGTCCTTTCTCGCAACTTCTCATGGACGACGAAAAGCTGGTTCAGGAAATGGGGGAACCGGAGTCGGGAGAATGGTGGGGGGAATTCACATGCCCGCTGCCGGGCGGCCGGCGATGCACACGACGGGAACGGGCCGGACGCCGATGTCCGTACCCGAATTCGGCGGGGCCGCCACAGTGTCCCGGGGGCCTTTCGCGGTACGACGAAACATAGCAACCGGGCACCGGGGAGACAACGGATGCTCAGACGACCGGAGTCACTCCTCCGTCGACCGTGATGTCGGCGCCGGAGACGAATGCCGAGACATCCGCGGCGAGATGGACCACGAGTGCGGCGACCTCCGCCGCGCTGCCGAGGCGGCCCGCCGGGATGCCGTTCATCTCGACGTAACGCTCGATGGCCGTCTCCCGGTCGGTGCCGAACTCCTGGGCCAGGGAATCCGCGAGGCCGCCGGGGCGGTCGTATATCGGGGTGCGGATGAAGCCGGGGGAGACGACGTTGGAACGGATCCCGCGCGCGGTGAACTCCCGTGACAATGCCTTGGACAGCATGATCACCGCCGCCTTGGAGACACTGTAGTCGGGCAGCCTCGGGTTGGGCATGCGTCCCGCCTCGGAGGCCGTGTGCAGCAGGACACCGCGGCCGCGCGCGAGCATGTGCGGCAGCACCGCGCGGCTCATGCGGACGTAGCCGAGCAGGTTCAACTCGACGGTGGCGGCCCACTCCTCGTCGGTGACCCCGAGGAATCCCTGCTCGCGGACGGCGGCGACGCCCGCGTTGTTGTGCAGCACGTCGATCCTGCCGAAGCGCTCGACCGCCGCCTCGGTGAGCCTTTGCGCACCCTCCGGCGAGCGCAGGTCGACCTTCACGGGCAGCACCCGCTCGCCGTCGAGTCCGGCCAGTGCGTCGGGGTCGAGGTCGCCGCCGACCACGAGTGCGCCCTCGGCGAGAAACGCCTGCGCGGAGGCGAGGCCGATCCCCGCCCCTGCCCCGGTGACGACGACCACGCGATCGGTCAGCCCGTAATCCAATGCAAACACCTCTGATCGGGAAGAAGTTCGGAGCGGGGGAAATCCGACGGCTTCCACGAGCCGTGCGTGCGCGCCCCACGAGTCCCGTCATTTTGTCTTGCAGGGCAGCCGAGTTGTCCAGCGGGCGGTAATGTCACAGGCGAATTTTCCCTCTCTTTTTCTGACCGGAGGATTGTCTTGCTCATCGACCTCACCGGCCGTACCGCGCTGGTCACCGGATCCACCGCGGGAATTGGTCTGGCCATTGCCGAAGGGCTGCACGCATCGGGCGCCACGGTCATCCTCAACGGCCGTACGGACGAGCGGGTGGCGGCCGCGGCGGAGAAGTTCGGCACGAGTGAACGAGTGCGGGGGGTGGCGGCCGACATCGGGACGGCGGCGGGCTGCCAAGCCGTCGTGGAGGCGGAACCGGAGGTGGACATTCTGGTGAACAACGCCGGGGTGTTCTCCCCGCAGCCGCTCTTCGAGATTCCCGATGCCGAATGGGAGCGGTTCTTCGCCGTCAACGTCATGAGCGGAATTCGGCTCTCGCGGCACTACGTGCCCGCGATGACGAAGCGGCAGTGGGGCCGCACCGTCTTCGTCTCCAGCGAGTCCGCGGTGCAGATACCGCCGGAGATGGTCCACTACGGCACGACCAAGACCGCGCAGCTCGCGGTGGCGCGGGGGATGGCCGAGGCGGTCCGCGGTACCGGCGTGACCGTCAACAGCGTGCTGCCCGGCCCGACGGCGAGCGAGGGCGTCGAGCGGTTCGTCCGGGAGATGGTCGGCGACGAGATCGAGTCGATGGAGGAGGCCGGCCGGATCTTCGTCGAGCGGGAGCGGCCGACCTCGTTGCTCGGCCGGCTGGCGTCGGCGGAGGAAGTGGCCAACCTGGTCGTGTACTTGTGCTCGGACCAGGCGGCGGCCACCACCGGCGCGGCCCTGCGGGTCGACGGAGGGGTGCTCCGCGGCGTGCTGTGACCCGGCCGGGGGTTTCCCTCCCCGCGATCACGAAAGGACAGTGCCCGCACGGCCACCGGCCGTGCGGGCACTGTCGTATTCGGGAGGGACCGTCAGCGGGCCGGTTCCGGCTCCCGGGTCTCGGTCGTACGGGCAGGCGGGAGCGGCCCCTTTGGCCTCGCGCGTCCCCAGCGCCGCATCACGGGGCGCTCGACGCAGGCGTACAGCAGCCAGCCGGTGAACTGGGCCAGCAGGAAGGCACCCACCAGCACCCCGATGGCGGCGGGCGTCGAGAAGAGCCGTCCATCGAGCAGCCGGCGCAGCTCCACCAGCACGATGTAGTGCGTGAGGTAGAAGGCGAAGGAGATCTCGCCGAGCCACACCATCGTCCGGCCGCGCAGCAGGGTGCGGCTTCCCTTGACGTCGGCGGCCGCCACCGCGGTGACCAGCAGCGCGAGCGGGACGATGGTGGCGACGTTGAGGCCGTACTGCCAGGGCACCACCAGGGCCAGCCCGTAGCCGGCCGCGGTCAGTGCGAACGCGGGTGCCAGGCCGAGCGGCAGCCACCGGCCGGACAGCAGGATGCGAGCCATCAGCATGCCCAGGACGAACTCGAAGAGCCGCAGCGGCGGGATGTTGTAGGACAGCCACCACTGCCACTCCGAGAGCGGCCACTCGGCGAGCCGCGGGGTGCCCGGCACCAGGAAGTCCACGGCGAGCTGGCACACGACCAGACCGGCCACCGTGGCCGCCGCCCACCACCACAGCCGGTGCGCGGGGATCCTGCGCACGAGCCTCCAGAGCACGGGGAACAGCAGGTAGAACAGCAGCTCGCTGCAGAGGGACCAGCTGGGCTGGTTGACGCTGACGAAGGTGTCGAGGTCGGGGATCCACGAGTGCAGCAGCAGGAGGTTGGGGAGCCAGACGGCCGGTCCCGTGGTGGACGCGGCGAACAGCACCATCGTCAGCGCCCAGGTCACCACGTGGTTCGGATAGATCTTCAGCAGCCGTCTGCGGTAGAAGCCGCCGAGGGAGTCCCTGGGGCGCGCGGACCAGGCGAGGACGAAGCCGCTGAGGATGAAGAAGAAGGACACCCCCACCCAGCCCGCCTTGGCGAAGGCCCGCGCGTAGCCGTGGGCGACGCCGTCGTCCTCGAAGACCCTCAGCATCTTGGGCAGTGAGGTGTGGAAGCAGAAGACGAGCGCCGCGGCGAAGAACCTCAGCCCCGTCAGTGAGGGCAGCTTCGGCGGGCGGGAGCCGGCCGCGGGCGTGGGGAGCTCTTGCACAGACATTCCTTCCGTGAAAAGCGGTTGGCGGATGGCTGTCCCCGGAAGGCGGCCGAAGGCGGGCGAGCGGGAGCGGCGGGCGGAGGCCCGCGAGGGCTCATCGGAGGCACGGGCCGAAGGGCGAGGGATCGGGCGGTACGGCGCCGGGCGCCGGAGGCCCGACGGAAGACGGGTCGGGGGCGCCGGCCGGGGCGGTGCCGGGAACACGCGGCGCCCGGGGGCACAGCCGGGCAGAACGTAACCCACGGAGCGAGGTCCCGGCCACGGTCGCCGCCGGTGCTGTGCAACCGGGGAGAGTCGCCGGTTGCACGGCATCCGGCGCAGGACGAGGCGGAGCGGCCCCGTCCGGCGCCGGACGCCCGGTGGTCCCCTCAGCCGTGGAGCGGCCGGTGCGCGCTGTCGAGCGCGGTGACCAGGGGGGCCAGGGCGGAGTCGCCCGCGGCCCGGTCGAGCGCGGCGTCGAGCGTGCTGTCGTGCACGGGGCGCGCGATCCGCAGCAGTTCCCGCCCGGCCGTGGTCAGTTCGGTGACCACGCCGCGCCGGTCGGTCGTGCAGACGGACCGGGCGAGCAGGCCGCGGCGCTCCAGCCGGTTGATCAGGCGGGTGGTGGCGCTGTGGCTGAGCGCCGCCGCGCGGCTGATCTGATGCATCCGCAGGTGCCAGCCGCCCTGCCGGCCCAGGGTCTCCAGCACCGTGTACTCCACGACGGACAGCCCGTGTTCGCGCAGCGCCTTCTCCAAGGCGATCTCCAGGGCGCAGTGGAGTGCCATGAGGGTGCGCCACCCCTGGACCCGGATTTCGACGGCGTCATCGGCGGCGTACATGGCTGCCTCTCTGACTCATCGGACTCTCTGGCTCATCGGACAGATCGATCTCATCGGACAGTTCAACTGCACACGCACACTACCGTCTTGCGCCTGTATGGCGCGCGTGCAAATGTTGCATGCGCCCAATAAGTGCGCACGCGCACAACTGAGGAGGGTTTCCCCATGCCACTCGCGCTGCTGGCGCTGGCGATCAGCGCCTTCGGCATCGGCACCACGGAGTTCGTGACCAACGGTCTCCTGCCCGAGGTCGCCGACGACCTCTCGGTGTCCATCCCCACTGCCGGGCTGCTCACCTCCGGCTACGCCATGGGCGTCGTCGTCGGCGCCCCGGTGCTCACCGCCGTCACCACCCGGATGCGGCGCAAGCACCTGCTGATCGGCCTGATGGTGCTGTTCATCGTCGGCAACCTGGTCGCCGCCGTCGCGCCGAACTACGCGCTGCTGATGGGCGGTCGCATCATCTCCGCCCTGTGCCACGGCGCCTTCTTCGGCGTGGGTTCCGTGGTCGCCGCCAACCTGGTCAGCCCGCAGAAGAAGGCGGGCGCCATCTCCCTGATGTTCACCGGCCTGACGCTGGCGAACGTCCTGGGCATGCCCATGGGCACGCTGCTGGGGCAGCACTTCGGCTGGCGTTCGGCGTTCTGGGGCGTGGTCGCCCTCGGCGTGATCGGCCTGATCGGCATCGCCGTCCTCGTGCCGAACCAGCCGAACGAGGAAGGCAGCGGCCTGCGCGGCGAGCTGGCCGCGTTCCGCAAGCCGCAGGTGTGGCTGGGGCTCGCGGTGACCGCCGTCGGCTTCAGCGGTCTGCTGGCGTCGTTCACCTACGTCGCGCCGATGATGACCGACGTCGCCGGGTTCTCCGACTCCAGCATCACCTGGCTGCTCATGCTGTACGGACTCGGTCTCGTCGTCGGCAACTACGCGGGCGGCAAGGCCGCCGACCGGGCGCTGACGGCCACGATCTTCACCCTGCTCATCGCGCTGGCCGTGGTGCTGACGATCTTCACCTTCACCGCTCACAACAAGGTGTCGGCGGCGGCGACGCTCTTCGTGCTCGGCGGCGTGGGCTTCGGCACCATCCCGCCCCTGCAGACCCGTGTGATGCAACTGGCGGGCGGACCGGCCACCCTGGTCTCCGCGGCCAACATCGCGGCGTTCAACCTCGGTGCGGCCGTGGGCGCCTGGCTCGGCGGCGTCACCATCGACGCCGGACTCGGGTACACCTCCCCGAACTGGGTCGGCGCCATCATCACGACGTGCGGCATCGCGCTGGCTGTCGTCTCGGTCGGGATGGAGCGCCGCAAGCGGGCGGGCGCACTGCCGTCCGTGACCGAGCAGCCGGTCGCCCCCGCCTCCGCACCCCAGCACTGAACCGTCCGGGGGCTCGCCGCCGAGCAGGCGGCGGGCCCCCGGACGGCCAACGGACCGTACGCGAAAGGCCCCTTCATGCCCACAGTCACCGTTCCCGTCACCGGCGGCGTCAGCGAGGTCGAGTACCTTGTGACGGGTTCCGGGCCCGGTGTGGTGCTGGTGCACGGCACCGGCGCGAACCCCGAGGCCAATTTCGGCCCGCTCATCGAGGCGCTCCAGGACACCTTCACCGTCGTGGCGCCCTTCCTGTCCGGCTCGGCGCGCACCACCGACCCGGGCGGGCCGCTGACGGTGGACGACCTGGTGGCCCAGGTGCTGGCGGCGGCCGACGACGCCGGGCTCGGCTCCTACCACCTGGCCGGCCACTCCCTCGGGGCGACCGTGGCCGCGGCCGCGGCCGGAGCCCGCCCCGACCGGGTCCGCTCGCTGCTGCTCCACGCGGGCTGGGTGACCACCGATCCGTGGCTGGCCTTCCAGTTCGACCTCTGGCAGCGGCTGCTGCGCGTCGATCCGGACCTGCTCGCCCGCGTGGTGCAGCTGACCGCGATGGGCCCGGCCACACTGGCGGCCCTCGGCAGGGACGAGTTCGAGGAGACGGCCGCGGGTTTCACCGAGCTCTTCGAGGCAGGGGACATGGCCCGGCAGGCCGCGCTCAACATGGAGATCGACATCTCCGCGCTCCTCCCGCGCATCACCGCTCCCGCGCTCGTGATCGCGGGTACGCACGACCGGATCGTCCCCCCGCACCACCAGCGCCGGCTCGCCGGGCTGATGCCCCGCGCGACCCTCCTGGAACTCGACTGCGGGCACGGCCTCCCCTTCGAGCACCCTCAGCTGTTCGTCGACACGGCACTGTCGTTCCTCAGCAGCGGCCAGTCCGAGGAGCTGACGGAGTCCGGCCCCATGGTCCGCAGTTCGTGATCCGCGTAGCCGAGCAGCCAGGCCCGGAAGTCCGGGCCGAGGTCCTCGCGCTCGCAGGCGAGCCTGACGATGGCGCGCAGGTAGTCGGCGCGGTCGCCGGTGTCGTAGCGGCGGCCGGAGAACAGCACGCCGTGCACCGGCCCACCGGCGCCCCGCGCCAGCTCGCGCAGGGCGTCGGTGAGCTGGACCTCGCCGCCGAGCCCCGGCTCCGTCCTCCTCAGCACGTCGAACACCGCGGGTTCGAGCACATAGCGGCCGATCACCGCGAGGTTGCTCGGGGCGGTGCCGGGCGCGGGCTTCTCGACGAGGTCGGTCACCCGCACCACGTCGCCCTCGCCGGTCGCCCGGACCGCGGCACAGCCGTACTGGCCGATCTGCGCGGCGGGCACCTCCATGAGCGCCACCACGCTGCCGCCGAACCGCTCCTGCACCTGCGTCATCCGGGCCAGCAGCGGGTCGCGCGGGTCGATGAGGTCGTCGCCGAGCAGCACCGCGAAGGGCTCGTCGCCGACGTGCGGGGCGGCGCACAGCACCGCGTGGCCCAGCCCCCGCGGATCGCCCTGCCGCACGTAATGGATATCCGCGAGTCCGCTGGATTCACGCACCTGCGCAAGCCTTTTGTCGTCGCGCTTACGGGAAAGCACGGCCTCCAGCTCGAAATTGCGGTCGAAATGGTCTTCCAGGGGGCGCTTGTTGCGCCCGGTCACCATCAGGATGTCCCCGAGACCGGCGGCGCAGGCCTCTTCCACGACGTACTGGATGGCGGGCTTGTCGACGACGGGGAGCATTTCCTTCGGCGTCGCCTTGGTGGCGGGCAGAAAGCGGGTGCCGAGCCCGGCAGCGGGTATGACGGCTTTCCTGATCCGAATGCGCGATCGACTCATGCCGCCACCATAATGAGATTTCGTTGCGGCGAAAACATTCACCGGAAAAGAGTGCGGCATTCCGGGGCCGGCCATTGTGCAACCGACGGATTTCCGCGGTTGCACAATGGCCGGACCTCAGCCGGCGACCGGCCTTTCCTCGAAGGCGGCCCCCGGCTCCCGCAGGGCCGCCCGGGTGCGGGCCTGCGGGTACTGGGCGCGCTCCAGCCGGTCCAGCCGCTTCGCGAACTCGATCCAGGCGTTGGCGCATTCACGGGCGGCGTCCGAGAGCATGGGCATGCAGTGCCCGGGGAGGCCGCTGATGAGCCCCTCCTGCTCCTCGACGAAGAGGGCGCGCGTGTCCAGCAGGCGGAGCACGTTCCGGCCCGCTTCGGTGAAGCGGAGGGAGGGGTCCTTGCGCAGGGTCCGCAGGATCGACTCGTAGTCCCGCTGGAGGGTCCGCCTCGGCACGTCCCGCCGCACGGCGTTCCCCGGCGCGTCGCCGCCCCAGCCGGGCGGGGCCCCGGCGGTCCGCCCGCCTCCGCCCGTCCGGCGCCCCGTGGGTACGGGATCGTCGCCGCGGCGCAGTCTGTCCCGTACGTCCCGGACCGTTCCCGGCGACACGCCCGCGAGCTCGGCGACCTCGCGCAGGGACGCGCCCGGTTTCTCGGCGAGCACCTCGGCCGCCCGGCGGCGCCCCGCGGCGCCGTTCACCGGGCGTACGCGGCCGTCGTGGCCGATCCGGGTGAGCGGCTGGGGGAGCTCCCCGGCCCTGCGGCGCCGGATGGCGCCGACCGTCTTGGCGGAGAGCCCGGCGACCAGGGCGATGCGCCGGTCCGACCACTGCGGGTGGGTGGTCATGATGCGGGCGGCGGCCCGCGAGCGCTCCTGTGCCGAAAGCGGCAGGCCATGGCTGGTGTTCAGCCGGACGGCGAAGACGAAGGCGTCCTCGGGCGTGCCGTCGTAGAGCCGCGCCTCGATCCCGGTGTCACCGCGCAGAGCGGCGGCACGCAGGCGGTGCATGCCGTCGATCACGCGCATGGTGGGGCGGTGCACGACGATGGGAGGCAGCTCCGCGTCGCTCTCCGCGAGCATCCGCACATGCTCGGCGCTCTCCCCGCCGCTCCGGGGCGAATCGGCCGGGAGCAGCAGGCTGATGGCGACCGTCTTCGTGACGGCCAGGGTTAAGGAGTGGTCCTCCAGTACGTCCTCTACCGCCCGCCCCGCATCATCTCCAGATGCCCGAAGGTCGGCGACCGAACGTCCCACAATTCCCCCTAGTTTCTCGTGCCGTGGCACGGCGTCAAGATCTCGCGGCCCGGCGCCGATGCCGGGTCGTGGACGTCACTGATTCCAGGAAAAGGGTCGTCGCTCCGTGCGGATCGCCGAGCAACTCCCTGCTCTGTGAGAGCGGCTGAGTCAAGAAATTCCGACTGCCGATGAATTCCGGACTAGCGCGCCGAGACGCAGGCGGCCGCCAGGACCGGTGCGCTGTGATGGGCGACCGTCGCCGCGAATTGCACCTCGCCGCCCTGTTCCGCCACGACGCGGGTGCGCAGGGTTCCGTCCGCGGCCGCTTCGAGGGCCGTGGCAGTCAGCAGGCAGGGGGCGTCGAGTTCCACGTACCGGGTGAATTCGCAGTCGAGAGCGGTGATGTCGGCCGGCAGGCCGCCGCCCGTCACGCACGCGGCCTGGTGGGCGGCTTCGATGAGCAGGATGCCGGGCGCGTGGTCCACCGGGTGGTCGAAGAAGACCGGGTGCGTCGTGACCACTCGGAGTTGCCACCGGTGCGCACCGGCGGGAGGAGGGCCGGCGGGGGAGAGGGCGACGTCTTCGGCGTCCCTCCGCCCGACGAGCTCGTGGGAAAGGGGGGCTGGTGCGGGCAGGGCCCGCAGCATGGCGTCCGTGGCATCGGCGTGCGCGCCGCGCAGCCGTCGGTAGACGCCCGGTGTCTGGACGGCGAAGCGCGTCTCGGCCGTGGCCAGCAGCACGTCGCCCCGCATCATGCGGAACCGCATCGACAGGGCCGTGAGGCGTTCGCGCCGCAGGACGATGTCGAAGCACTCCACATACAGGGCCACTTCGCCGTCGGGTAACTGAGTGTCATATGCATGATTCTGGATACGGTAAGAGAACCGCTGCCAGATGAGCTGATGCCCCAGCGGCACACCGTAGGCGACGTGACACAGGAGCGGGAAGGTCTGCCGGACGGTCTCGACGAACAGCAGCGGATCGGTGGATCCGCCGCGGCCGTGCCGGAGTTCGTCCCCCACAGGCTGCCGGGTGCCTATCCGGAAGGCGTGGGGACCCGTGCGGCACCAGGACGTGAGGCGGACCTCGGCCGGATCCGACTTGTGGACGTAGGTCTGGGGCACGGACCCCGCCGCGGGGCCGGCGGCAGGGGACTGCACGGACGCGAACACGACTCCCCCTTGTTCTGCGCTGCGCCGAAGTGGCGGAACAGCAGGTCGCATGCCGATAACATAGAGGGCGTTTTGTTTTGTTGTCCAGGAAGTTCAGGGCCACGGATGGTGCGACCGATGCAGGAAAGAGCAGTACAGACCCGCAAGTTGATCCTCCGCGCGGCGGCCGAGTCCTTCGACGAGTCCGGCTACCACGGCGCTCAGATCACCGGCATCCTGGGGCGGGCCGGCCTCACCCAGGGGGCGATGTACTTCCACTTCAAGTCGAAGGAGGACCTCGCCCGGACGGTCATGCTGGAACAGGCCGCCGACCTGCGGCTGCCGGAGCGGCCGGCGGGGCTGAAGCAGCTGGTGGAGATCACCCTCACGCTGGCGGTCGAGATGCAGCGCAACGTGCTCTTCCGGGCCGGCGTCCGGCTCGCCGTCGACCTCGAAGGACCGGCCGTCCGGGACTCCAGCATCTACCGCTGGTGGACCGACCGGTTCAACGACGAGCTCGTCGAGGCCCACCGCAAGGGCGAATTGCTGCCGCACGTGAACGGGGCCGAGCTCGCCGAGATGCTGGTCGGCGCCTACACCGGCATCCAGCTCATGTCGCAGATCACCTCCGGCAGGAAGGACCTGCCCCGCCGGATCACCTCGATCTGGCGGTACCTGCTGCCCGGGATCGCCACCCCCGAGGCCCTGGCCGGGATCACCCTCGCCGACGGTGCCGAGGCACGGCCGTGAGCGTCCGGCGCGTGGTGCTCACCGGGGCCACCGGGTTCATCGGCTCGAAGGTCGTGGACGCGCTCCTGCGACGGCGGACGGCCACCGCCGACACGGCCCTGCGCATCGTCGGCCGCAACGCCCCGCACCGGTCGACGGACGCGGGCACCACCTGGGCCGCCGCGGACCTGACCGCCCCGGCGACCCTGACCGGGGTCTGCGACGGCGCGGACGTCCTCATCCACCTGGCCTCCCGCGTCGGCGGATCCCCGGAGCTGTGCACGGCGGTGAACGTGGACGGCACCGCCGCCCTCATGGCGGAGGCCGCACGAGCGGGGGTCGGGCGCATCGTCTATCTGTCGACGGCGGCGGTGTACGGAAGGGGGCCGCACCGGGGCATCGGCGTCGACGAGGTCGACCCCAGCCCCGCCTCGCCGGCCAGCGCGACGCGCCTGCTCGCCGAGCGCCTCGTCCTGGCGGCGGGCGGCACCGTCCTGCGGCCGGGCCTCGTCCTGGGCGCGGGGGACCGCTGGGTGGTGCCGGCCCTGGGCGAACTGCTGGTCCGCGTCCCCGCCCGCTGGGACGGCGGCGCCGCGCTGTCGTCCGTGGTGGACGTCCAGGACCTGGCCGGTCTGATCGTGGCGGCGGCGCTCACGCCGGACCCGCTGCCCGCCGGGGCCTTCCACGCCTCCCACCCCGCGCCCGTGCGCAACCGGGACCTGATGGACGAACTGGCCGCACACCGGATCCTGCCGCCCGTACCCCTGCGGGACTGGACCTGGCAGCAGTGCCTGGACCGCCTCCGGACCACGGACGGGCCGCTGGGCGAACGGCAGTTCACGCTCCTGGCGCAGGACCACTGGTATCGCAGCGAGGACATCTGGCTCCGGACGGGACACCGGCCCGGGCCGGGCCCGCTGGCCTGGCTGGCAGGCTCGGCCGACTGGTACCGGTCCCACCTGGCGCCCACGCCCGGCGGCCCCCGGGGATAGGCGGCATCCGGGCCGCCCCGCCCCGTCCCGGTGGAGCCGCCCCCGCGCTATCCTCCGACAGCCGTCCGCGTACGGAGGTGCCATGCCGCCGCTGCTCACCCGCCGCACCCGTCAACGAATCGCCGCCGACGCCGCGTTGCTCGCCGTCGCCCTCGCGTTCGCCGTACCACTCGTCTGGCTGATCCTGGCGTCCGTCGACGACGGGGCCGGGCTGCGGGTGCAGGTGCCCGAGAAGCCGACGCCGGGCAACTTCTCGGCGGTGATGAACGAGGAGATCACCTTCCGGCCGATGCTCAACAGCCTGCTCCTGTGCGGCGCGGCCACCGCGCTGACCATGGTCTGCGCGGCGCTCGCCGCCTATCCGCTGTCGCGCTTCCGGTCGCGCTTCAGCCGGCCGTACCTGCTGACCGTGCTGTTCACCACCTGCCTGCCGATCACCGCGGTTATGGTGCCGGTCTACGGGCTTTTCGTACGGATCGACCTCATCGACACCGTCTACGGCACCGCCCTGTTCATGGCCACCGCCCAACTGCCCTTCGCCATCTGGCTGATGAAGAACTTCATGGACGGCGTGCCGACCGTCCTGGAGGAGGCCGCCTGGACGGACGGCGCGAGCAGGCTCCAGGCGCTGGTCAGGGTCATCCTGCCGCTGATGGGGCCCGGGGTGGCGGTCGTGGCGATCTACAGCTTCATCATGCTCTGGGGCAACTTCTTCGTGCCCTTCATGCTGCTGCTCTCGCCCGACCAACTCCCGGCGTCCGTCAGCATCTTCACGTTCTTCGGGAACTACGACCAGGTGGCGTACGGGCAGCTCGCCGCGTTCTCGATCCTCTACTCGACGCCGGTGATCCTGCTCTACACGCTGATCTCCCGGCGCCTCGGCGGCGGCTTCGCGCTGGGCGGCGCCGTCAAGGGCTGAGCCTTGAGATGGCAGAACGCAGAAGAACCCCGCCGTCTGTCCGCTGACGGCGGGGCACCCCCTCCGGTGGGGAACCGGCCCTGGATGTCCCCCGTGGATCCAGGGCCGCGCCCGCGCGCGGCGCCGGGCCCTGTCCCGAAAGAGCTGTGGGGACGACCCTCGCCTTGACTGCGGACAAGCTGAACGGTACTAACGGGGCCACCTGTCGGCTACTCGTCAAACGCGGCTCCTGGCCGGAGAACGCGGGACTCCCGAGGAACGCCTGATGACCGAACCCGGAGTGGGGCCGGAAGCCCCCGGCAACATGCGCACGCTCGTACTCAGCAACGATCTCGACGAGACCCGCGAGATCATCAGCTCCGCCTACAGCCCCTACCAGCTCAGCGTGCTCGGCGACCCCAAGGACTTCTCCGCGTGGTACGCCGAGGGCGGCTTCCCGGGCGTCACCGTGTCCGGCCTCCAGTACGGGGCCGAGACCCTGGTCGCGCCCCAGCCGCTCGACTCCTACCTCCTCGTCTGCAAGCTCGTCCGGGGCCGGGTGCGGGTGATCTCCCCCGGGCGGGAGGAACGGGTCGTGGGGGCCGGCGAGACCTATGTGCTCGACCCCTACCGCCAGTTCCAGGTGCACTGGGCGCCCGGGGCGCGGATGACCACCGTCCGGCTCGCGCGGGAGACCGTGGAGGCGGCCGCGGCCGACGCGCTCGGCGTGGAGGGCCCGTTACGCGCCCGCTTCGGGCTCGGCGGCCCGATCTCCGCCGGGGCCGCCCGCAGCTGGGCCGGGATCTCCGCCGCCGTCCACCGCGAAGTGCTCGGCGAGGGCATCGCGCGCACCAGCCCGCTGATCGCCGCCCATCTGACCCAGACCACCGCCGCCCTGCTGATGGAGACGTACCGGCTGGTCACCGACGGAGTGGACGCCCAGCGCCCGGGCGTCGTCGCGCACGGCGCGGTGCGCCGGGCCATGGCCCTCGCCGAGGAACGCCCCGACCAGCCGCTCACCCTCGCCGACCTCGCACTGGCGGCCCGCGTCAGCCCCCGGGCCCTGCAGGAGGCGTTCCGCCGGCACCTGGGCACGACCCCGCTCGGCTACCTCCGCGAGGTGCGGCTGGGGCGGGCCCACGCGGATCTCCAGACGGGCCGCGGCAACCCGGCCGTCACCGTCGCCCAGATCGCCTGCCACTGGGGCTTCGCCAACCTTGGCCGCTTCGCGGCCCTGTACCGCGAACGGTACGGCGTGCCGCCGTCGCGTACGTTGCGCGGGTGAGCGCTCGTCGCCGCCTGCGGCGGGAGCTCCCTGCGGGAGCGTCCTCAAACGCCGGACGGGCTGGACTTTCCAGCCCGTCCGGCGTTTGAGGACAAGCGGCGCAGCCGCTTCAGGGGGTCCGGGGTCTCCCCGGTTTCGGGAAGGGGCGGGGCTGGGGAACAAAGCCCGCCGGGCCGCACCCGGGCACGGGTCCGGGGCGGAGCCCAAGTCGCGCAGCCGCGTATGAGAGAACCGCCCCGTAGGGGCCACCGTGCGTCCTGAGGATGACGCCGTACATCTCCGGTACTACGGCCGACAGACCGCCTCGCCCTTTTGACCGGTACCCGATTCCGACCGTACGGCTGAGGCCCCCGCCACCCCCGCCACCCAGAATTGGAGGAGAAGATTCCGGCCATTGCGGCCACCCCAGGACCCCACCCCTCCGGAGGAGACCCGTGCACCGAACCGCCACCCCCACCCGCGTGGCCGCCCGCGCCACCGGCCTGAGCAAGGTCTACGGCCACGGGGAGACGCAGGTGCGCGCCCTGGACACGGTCTCCGTGGAGTTCCGCCGCGGCGAGTTCACCGCGATCATGGGCCCGTCCGGCTCCGGCAAGTCGACGCTGATGCACTGCATGGCGGGGCTCGACTCCGTCTCCTCCGGCTCGGCGCAGATCGGCGAGGTCGAGCTCGCGTCGCTCGACGACCGCCGCCTGACGAGGCTCCGCCGGGACAAGGTCGGCTTCGTCTTCCAGGCGTTCAACCTCCTCCCCACGCTGACCGCGCTGGAGAACATCACCCTGCCCATGGACATCGCGGGCCGCAGGCCCGACGCCCAGTGGCTGAACACGGTCGTCGACACCGTCGGCCTCTCCGGGCGGCTCACGCACCGCCCCAGCCAGCTGTCCGGGGGCCAGCAGCAGCGCGTGGCCGTGGCCCGCGCGCTCGCCGCCCAGCCCGAGATCATCTTCGCGGACGAGCCGACCGGCAACCTCGACTCCCGCTCCGGCGCCGAACTCCTGGGCTTCCTGCACGAGTCCGTACGCGCGCTCCAGCAGACGATCGTCATGGTCACCCACGACCCCGTCGCCGCGTCCTACGCCGACCGCGTGATCTTCCTCGCCGACGGCCGCATCGTCGACGAGATGCGCGAGCCCACGGCGGACGCGGTGCTGGACCGGATGAAGCGCTTCGAGGCCAAGGGCCGTACGAGCTGAGACCCGGCTCCCACCGCTCCGTACGCCACCACTTCCGCTCCGGACCAGGACCGACCATGTTCCGTACCGCCCTGCGCAACCTCCTCGCGCACAAAACCCGGCTGATGATGACCGCGCTCGCGGTCCTCCTCGGCACCGCCTTCGTCTCCGGCACGCTCGTCTTCAGCGACACCGTCGGCAGCGCGTTCCGCAACAAGACGGCCAAGAGCCTCGACGACGTCGCCGTCTCCGTGACCCCCGGCCGCCCCAGCACCGACTCCAAGGACGGCGTCCTCGACGCGCGGGTGGTCGACAAGGTCCGCGCGCTGCCCGGCGTCACCTCCGTACGCCCCTCGGTGGGCGGCACCACCACCGTCGCCGACAGGAACAACGACCCCGCGGGCAGCCAGTGGGGCAGCTCCGGCGCCAACTACGTGCCCGGCAAGGACGGCAAGGACAGCCGCTACCCGCTGAAGTCCGGCCGCGGCCCCGCCTCCGCCGACGAGATCGCCCTCGACACCCGCACCGCGGAGAAGACCGGCGCGAAGCTCGGCGACACCGTGCGGCTCGCGATCGACGGGCCGGTCATGACCAAGACCCTGGTCGGCACCGTCGGGACGGACGACCCGCGGGTCGGCGCGGGCGGCAGCCTCGCGCTCTTCGACACCGCCACCGCGCAGAAGCTCTTCGGCAAGCCCGGCGAGTTCGGCGAACTCGTCGTCTCCGCCGCGCCCGGCACCGACCAGAACGCGCTGACCCGCCAGGTCGAGGCCGCCCTGCCCACCGGCTTCGAGGCCCAGAGCGGCAAGCAGCTGGCCGCCGAGCAGTCCAAGGCCATCGACAAGGAGACCGGCTCGATCCGGAACACCCTCCTCGTCTTCGCCGGGATCTCGCTCTTCGTCGGCGTCTTCATCATCGCCAACACCTTCACCATGCTCATCGCCCAGCGCACCCGGGAGATCGCGCTGCTGCGCGCCGTGGGCGCCTCCCGCCGGCAGGTCGTACGGTCCGTGCTCGTCGAAGCGGGCCTGCTCGGCCTGGTCGCCTCGGCCATCGGCTTCGTGCTCGGCCTCGGCATAGCCGTCGGCCTGCGCTCGGTGCTCAACGCCGGCGGCGCCGAACTCCCCGACGGGCCCCTCGTCGTCGAGCACACCGCCGCCGCGTCCGCCCTCGCCGTCGGCGTGCTGGTGACCGTCGTCGCCGCCTGGCTGCCCTCTCGCAAGGCCGCCCGGATCGCGCCCGTCGAGGCCCTCGCCTCCGTCGACCAGGCGCCCGCGCCCCGCGGCCTCGTCGTCCGCAACTCCATCGGCGCCGTCCTCACCGGCCTCGGCGTCGCGATCATGCTGTACGTGACGACGCTGCGCGACAGCGGCGGGCTGACCGCCGCCATGGCGGGCTCCGCGCTCACCCTCGCGGGCGTCATCGTCCTCGCCCCGCTGCTCTCCCGCCCCTTCGTCGCCCTCTTCGGCAAGGCCACGGCCCGGATGACCGGCGTCAGCGGCAGGCTCGCCAAGGAGAACGCGCTGCGCAACCCGCGCCGCACCGCCGCGACCGCCTCCGCGCTGATGATCGGCCTCACCCTGATCACCGGTCTCACCGTGGCCGCGGTCTCCGCGAACCAGGGAGTGGACCGGATGGGGCAGCAGGACCTCACCGCCGACTACAAGGTCAGCTCCACCGGCTTCCTCGGCCTCTCGCCCGACGTCGGCAAGAAGCTCGCCGGACAGCCCGGCGTCGCCGCGGCCGTCCCCGTCCGCATGACCGGCTTCCAGACCAACGGCGAGCCCACCGGCATCCAGGCCACCGACCTCGCCGCCCTCGGCAAGGTCACCGACCTGCGCGTCACCAGCGGCTCCCTCACCGACGTCCGGGGCACCGACTCCATCGCCGTCGCCGAGCCGTACGCGCTCAAGCACGGCCTGAAGATCGGCTCCACCGTGCCGATGGACTTCTACGACGGGCAGAAGGCGAAGCCCCGCGTCGCCGCGATCTACGCCAAGAACGACGTCCTCGTCGAGGTCCTCGGCACCCCCGCCCTCGTCGACCCCCACCTCGACCGCGTCCGCGACGACGAGGTCTACCTCAAGGCCGCCCCCGGCCAGGCCGGCAAGCTGCCCGCCGAGATCAAGAAGACCATGGGCAACAACCCCATCATCAAGGTCGAGAGCCAGGACGACCTGCGCCGCGAGTCCGCGGGCAGCATCGACTCCGTCCTCTACCTGATGTACGGGCTCCTCGGCATGGCCGTCGTCATCGCCGTCATCGGCGTCGTCAACACCCTGGCCATGTCCGTCTTCGAGCGCACCCGCGAGATCGGCATGCTCCGCGCGATCGGACTCGCCCGCACGGGCGTCAAGCAGATGGTCCGCCTGGAATCCGTGATGATCGCGATGTTCGGCGCGGTCCTCGGCGTCGGCGTCGGCATCTTCCTCGCCTGGTCCGGCGGCCACCTGCTCCGCTCCTCCTTCCCCGAGTACGAGATGGTCGTCCCCTGGGGCCGGATAGCGATCTTCCTGCTGCTGGCACTGGCGGTGGGCGTCCTGGCAGCGGTGTGGCCGGCGCGTCGGGCTTCGCGCCTGGATGTGCTGACGTCTATCGGGACGCAGTAGTTCGCGGCTTCTGGTTGCCGCCGGACGGGCTCGAGTTCGTACCTTTCGGTACGGGTCTCGAGCCCGTCGGGCGTTTTCGGTTCGTCCGCTTCAGAGTTGGTAATCCGGTCTCAGATCAGGACGCCGACGCGGGCGGCGAGTCCGCGGAGTTCGGTGGTGGTGCGGCCGGAGACCAGTAGGCCCGAGACGAGGGACTTGACTGCAGGGCGGGCGTGGGTCTCTTCGGGTGCGTGGTGTTCGGCGGCGAGGAGGGCGCGGACGCAGTCGTCGCGGTGGCCCCACCGTCCGTACGCGGCGGCGATGTCGGTGTAGTAGCGGGCCCGGCGCTCGGTGCTGGGCAGGCTCTGCGGTGCGACGGCCCGGGCGGCCGCGAGTGCGGTGGAAGGGTCGCCGGCGGAGTTCTCCGCGGAGATGCGGTGGAGCTGGACGGTGGCCGGGCTGAAACCCCCGCCGTGGTCGCGCAGCAAGATGGTGCCGCCGAGCTCCTTGGCGATGGCGGCGGCTTCGTCGGTCAGCTCCCGCATTCCGGCCGCGTCGCCGGCCTTGGCGGCGGTGTAGGCGGCGGACTGGATCAGCAGCCCCCGCTCGGCGGCGTGGTCCGGCCCGCCTGCGCGCAGGCCGGGGTGGTCGGCGGCGGTCAGGGCGATGGACATCGCCTGCTCGTGCCATTCGGCCTTGCGGGCCAGGACCGCGAGCTGGCGGGCGGATTCCGCGACGAGCAGGGCGTCGCCCGTGGTTTCGGCACTCTGGCGGGCGCGGTCGGCGGCCATCCAGCCGAGCTGCTGCTCGTCGAGCTTGATGAGCATGCGGGTCGCCAGCAGGTAGCTCTGTGCCAGCAACGCGCAATCGTCGCTGCGCGCGTGACCGGCGTGGATGAGCCTCGGCAGGCGGACGGCGAGGCTGCCGTAGCGGCAGGTGTGGAAGTCGGTGAGCGCGCGGGCGAGATCGGTGTGCAGGGCGGCCCCGGACGGGATGGTGAGGTCCTGGTGCAGGCCGAGCATCGCGTCCCGGATCCGGCCGACGAGCACCTCGCCAAGCGCGGCGTCGTTCACCGGCGGCCTGCCACCGGTCAGGATGGGGGCGCCTGCGGCGGCTGCGGCCGTGACCGCCAGGTTCGCCAGCAACTGCCGTCGCCGCACCGGATCCTCACCGTCCTCCCAACGGTCGTTACCCGCCACCCTAGAGGCGGGAAGGCGGGGGTATGTGGTGGTCGGCCCGATCGTGTGCCCGTGGCGGATGTCCGGCCGAGGGGTCAGGCCGAGCGCCTGAGGCGCGATCCCGAGCGCGTTTGCGAAGACCCGCAGCACGGTCACGTCCGTCAGCGGTGAGATGCCGCGCTCGTACCGGGAGACCTGGGCTGCGGAGTAGCCGGTCAGCGCCCCGAGCCGGGCCAGCGTCAGGCCCTGTTCCTTGCGCGTGCGCCGGACCAGCCCGCCGAGACCCATCTGCGCTCTGCTGCCCGCGTCCATACCGTCCCCGCCTGTAGCCGAGAGGCGCGCCGCCCCTCACCGTAGCCGTGCCCGCCGGGCCTGGACAGAGGCTTTGCATCGCATGCAAACCGCTTTGCGGGCCGCGGGAGTGCCCCTCCCGCCGGTCCGGCGGCCGCGGTGTCCTCGAAAGGCAGGTGGCTCGCAGACGGCGGGCCACCGCCTCGCCTTCGAAGAGGTGCGAAGTGATGAGCACGATCAAGAGGGCCGCCATGGTGGGACTCGGCGGTCAGGCCCGCAAGGACCACCTTCCGGGGCTGGCCGAGTGCCGGCTCGCCGCCCTCGTCGCGGTCTGCGACGTCGATGCCGACCAGGCCGCCGCCACGGCCGAAACCTGGCAGGTGCCCGGTTACACGGACCTGCCCGCGATGCTGGACGCGGTGCGGCCGGACTTCGTCATCGCCGCGGTGCCGCACCACGCCGGCCGTGAGGTCGTCGAGACGTGTGCCGGGGCGGGGGTGCACGTGATGAAGGAGAAGCCGTTCGCCACCGACCCGCATGAGGCCGCCGACCTGGCCGCGCTCTGCGAGAGGACCGGCATCGAGTTGATGGTCACCGTCCAGCGTCGCTTCCACCCCGTCTACGCCGCCACCCTCCAGCTGTTGGAGCAGATCGGCACCCCGTACCTGGTGGAGGGCCGCTACACCTCCCACTGCCCGGACCCGGCCGCCGGATGGCGCGGCCGCGCGAAGCTCGCCGGGGGCGGCTGTCTGGCGGACATGGGCTACCACCTCGTCGATCTGCTGATCTGGTACCTCGGCCTGCCCGACCGCGTCCTGGCCGACACCTCGGCCGCCGCCGTGCCCGGTGCGGACTACGACGCGGAGGACACCGCTCTGGTCCACCTCGCCTACGACTCCGGCCTGTACGGCTCGCTGCTGGTCTCCCGCTCGGCCGGGCCGAAGACCGAGCGCCTGGCCATCACCGGCCCCCACGGGGCCGTGGTTGTCGAGCGCGGGACCGTACGCCGCCTCGATCCGGGCGGGCAGGTGGCCGAGTTGCTGGTGCGCGAGCCGGCCTGGCCGTGCGCGGCCGCCACGCAGATCGACCACTTCTGCCACGTCCTGGACGGCACCCGTCTCAACCCCTCCGGCCCGGCCGAGCACCTGCCGCACGCCGCGTTCCTCGCCGCCGCCTACGCCTCGAAGGCCACCGCCTGCCCCGCCGACCCGAAGGAGTTCCTCGCATGAACGACTCCCCGCTCGCCCTGCTCGGCGGCGAACCCACCATTACCGCCCCGGGCCCGCACTTCACCTGGCCGGTCATCGCCGAGCCCGACCGCGAGGCTGTGGCCGCCCAACTGGAGTCGGGCGTCTCGATCCCGGACCGGTCCGGCGTCGTCGCCGACTTCGAGGACGCGCTCGCCTCGTACCTCGGCGTCCGGCACGTGGTGACCACCTGCACGGGGACGGCCGCACTGCACTCGATGTATGCCGCAGCCGGGATCGGCCCGGGGGACGAGGTGATCGTCCCGGCGCTGACCTTCCACGCCACCGCCACCCCGCTCTTCCACCTCGGCGCCCACCCGGTCCTCGCGGACGTCGACGACCGCGGACAACTCGATCTCGACGACGCCGCCCGCCGCCTCACCGCTCGTACGAAGGCCGTGGTCGCCGTGCACCTGTGGGGCCTGCCCGAGGACATGGACGCGCTGGTGTCCTTCGCCGAAGAGCATGCTGTGATGCTGCTGGAGGACGGCTCCCACGCGCACGGCGCCACTTGGAACGGCCGGCGCACCGGTACGTTCGGCGCTGCCGCGGCGTTCAGCCTCAATGGGCCGAAGCCTCTATCGGCGGGCGAAGGCGGCTTCGTGGCCACCGACGACAGCGAGCTGTACTACCGGGTGCTGTTGCACGGCCAGTACAACAAGCGGTGCCGTCGCGAGATCCCCGCCACCCATCCCCTCGCGCGCTTCGCGGTCACCGGCATGGGGCTGAAACTACGGATCCACCCGCTCGCCGCTGCCCTCGCCCTGGCTCAGCTGCCCCGCCTGGACGGCTACTTGGACGGACGTCAGAGCACCGCGGCCCGCATGTGCGCTGCCTTGGACGGGGTGCCGGGTATCCGGGTGCCGCACGTGCCGGTCCTCGCCCGGCCGTCCTGGTACGCGCTGCCGCTGCGATACGAGCCGGCCGGGCTCGGCGGGCTGCCGCTGGAGCGGTTCCTCGAAGCCGTCCACGCCGAAGGCGCCGACGCGGTGGACCAGCCGGGTTCGACCTGCCCATTGGGTACTCATCCGCTGTTCCAGGCCCCCGGAGCTCTGCTGCCTGGCTACGCTGACCACCAGGGCCCCGCCGTCGGCGACTTCCCGGCGGCCGAGCACGTACACGCCACCACCCTCAAACTGCCGGTCTGGCACGGCCAGGAGGACGTCCGCCTCGCGGACGCCTACACCGCGGCCATCGCCAAAGTCGCCTCCCACGCGAAGGACCTCCTGTGAGTACGTCTCCCCTCGACACCGCTCTGCTCGACGACCTCGCCCGCGCCGCCGAACGCGACGGCATCACCAAGACCGTCGTCGGCGCCGTCATCGCGGACAACGACGGCAAGATCCTGCTGCTGCACCGGTCGGACGACGACTACCTCGGCGGGCTGTGGGAACTGCCCTCCGGCGGTGTCGACGACGGCGAGGACCTGATCGAGGCCCTGCACCGGGAGGTTGCGGAGGAGACCGGGCTGACGGTCACGGCCGTCGGCGGCTACCTCGGCCACTTCGACTACCGCTCCGGCAGCGGACGCGCCACCCGACAGTTCAACTTCACAGCCACCGCCACCGGCGAGACGGTCACGCTCACCGAGCACGACGCACACCTGTGGGCCGACCGCACCCAGCAGAACCAGGTCTCCACCGCCGTCCAGGCCGTCCTCGACACCTGGCGCGACCAGGCGATCTGACCGGCCCCCGAGCCTGAAGCGGGCCCCGGACCTCCACCCCGGAGGCGCCGGGGCCCGTCGCTGTACGCGGCCGACGCCGGGGCCGAGGCGTACGCTTCCTGGCCTGGTCCGGCGGCCATCTGCTCCGCTTGCCCTTCCCCGGTACGAGACCGTGGGCGCGGGGCTCGGGCCTGTCCGGCGTTTTCATCCTGTCTGCTTCAGAGTTGACCCAGAGCCTTGAACTTCTGGTCCAGATCGACGATCGGCTCGGCGCGGCGAGCCATCAGGTACACGCGGGAGTTGGTGCGCCGCACCACGTGCACCAGCGTGAACCCTTGCGTCCCGTAGTAGTTCACGAGTCCGCGGAAGTGGCAGCCCCGCCGCACCCACTCCTTGCCCTCGCGGGCGGCGCGATCCACGGCCCATAGGGCGATCACCGTGCCGGGCTTCCGCCGACGGTAGGCCGGGTCGGTCACCGTCGTGTACAGGTAGTCGGCGGGTTCGCTCAGCTCCCGCTCGGTCCACTCCCACGGGGGAGTCTGCTCTTGCACGGTCGTGCACCCGATGATCCGGCCGCTGTCCTCTTCGAGGACCCACATGTCGTCATCGGCGTTCTCCGTCTGGCGGACGAGGTCGGCGACGCTCTCCCGCCAGCTCGGGATGCCTTGGCCGTCCATCCACGCGCAGCGAGCGAGAATCAGGTTCTCGACGGCGGGGGCATCGGCGGCTGTTGCGAGACGCATGGCGAACACGTCGGCTCCTGTCGTAGTCACTCCGGCTGTCGCAACCGCTCTCCCGGCGCGCCGATGCGCGGCCGCCCCCACGGTGTCTCGGGTGCGCTGTCGGGCAGGGGCATTCTGAGTGAGACGTAAGCCGTGTGGCGTTGCGCCCCGCATCCCGTGCACCGATCGATGCCGTGCGAGCTCGTCCAGCCCCTCGTATGGGCACATCGACGAATCACGAGTCGGCCTGCGGCGATGCGGGTCGCGGCTGCCGTGTCGCGCGCTGATCGCGCCGGGGCGAGGGTCTTCACGAGTGGACCAACCGCTTGTGGCGGGCGAATTCGAGGTCCAGCGCCTTCGCTTCCGCGTGGTGTCCGAGGGCCGCGGATCCGTAGTACTTGGTACGGAGTTCGGCGCACCGCAAGCACCATTGACTCAGGCGTGCGACTGCGGAGCGCCCTTCTTCTTCCTGCTTCTGATCGATCACTGGCACGCCTCCAACTGGCCTCGTGAGCGGTTGGATCGCGCTCCGAGGGCGGGTCGATGTGGATACGCTTAGCGAACAGGGGATCACCGCACGTGGCTACGCCTCCGGGAGTGGCACGGCGGTGAAAGCGGTGAAAGATCATCCGGCGAGGGGTGGCGACCATGTCGCAGGGAAGGCAGCGCAACGTCCGGCTCGCTGCCCTGATCGCCGAAGCGAATTACTCACACGCGCAGTTGGCGTCCGCCTTCGTGCGGGTGGCGCTGGAGAACAATGCTCGGGAGCTCGCCGGGGTGGCCCGCTCCCACATCTCGCACTGGGTCGGTGGGACGCGACCGTCAGGCAGGGCGCCGCTGTTGTTGTGCGAGACGCTGTCGCGTCGCTTGGGCCGCATCGTCACACCGGAGGAGGCCGGGCTGGCGGCCGAGACGGAATCGCCACGTGCCGTGGACTGGTGTACGGATACGCTGGCGGCGCTGACCGATCTCGGGAGCGTCGACTTGGACATGGAACGCAGGAGGCTGCTGGGGGCCACCGCTTACTCGGTGGTCGGGCTTGCACTTCCCGGTGACGCCTGGTGGCAGGGCATGGCAGAACGTGGCGCCCGCCGCGATACGGCCGGTGCGCGTCGCGTGGGCCGCGGCGACCTGGAGACCGTACGCGACATGGTGGCCGTGTTCTCCCGCATGGATCAGCGGCGTGGCGGCGGCCATGGACGGACGGCAGTGGTGCAGTACCTCATGTCGGACGTCGCCGGGCAGCTGTCCGGGACATTCGGTGATGAGCAGGTCCGGCGCGGCATGTTCTCGGCGGCGAGTGAACTCGCCTACTTGGCAGGCTGGATGGCTTTCGACGATGCCGAGCACTCGATCGCTCAGCGGTATTTCACACTTGCCGTGAAGCTCGCCGCAGAAGCCGATGACGCGCCGATGGCCGGGCACGTCCTGCGCGCCATGGCGCACCAAGCCCTTGACCTCGGCCACCCGCGCAGCGCGCTGGACCTCGCGACCGCCTCTGTCGAGGGCAAGCGGTACGCCGAAGCCACGCCACGTGAGCGTGCGCTGCTCGGCGTCGTCCATGCTCGCAGCCTCGCCGCCGGGAGGGCGAGGCAGGCCGCCGCGGCCGCGCTGCTCCGCGCGGAGGACGACCTCGCGGCCGCGCGTCCCGGTGACGAGGAGCCCGGACGTGCATTCTTCTTCCAAGAGGCGAGTCTCGCGCACGAGACGGCCTGCTCCTTGCGTGATACCGGCGACCTCCGGGGCGCGGAGCGGGAGTTCCGGCGCAGCGTGCGGACGCGGAAGGCGGCGATGTTCACACGAACGCATGCCGTGACCCTCGGATATCTCGGAGCGGTCCAGCTACGGCAAGGGAATTTCGAGGAGGCGCGTGACACCTGGTCGCGTGCTCTCGACACCATGGACGGTGTGCGTTCGGGGCGTACTCGCCGTACCGCGTCCGATATCCGGGCCGGGCTCTCCCCGTTCCGTAAGCGGGGAATGCCGGAAGCCCTCGAACTGGACGCCCGAGCCATGGCATATCTGGGGTCACCGCCAGCGGGCTCACACCCGCCGCAGTAATGGTCCGCCGCCGGGAATGTGCGGCAGAGAGGAAGTCATGACAGGCCAGGGCATTCAAATCGTCCCCGTCGCACACGTCGTCGGCGGGCGCGTGGAACCCACCGACGACTACTGGGGTGGCACGCAAGCGATCATCCGTATCGACGGCGACCGTTTCCCTCCGCAAGCCACGCAAGGGCTCGACGAGTTCTCCCACCTTGAGATCGTCTTCCACTTCCACCTCACGGACCCGTCCGACCTGAATCTCGCCGCGCGCCGCCCGCGTGACAACCCGGACTGGCCGGAAGTCGGCACCTTCGGACACCGGAACATGCGCCGCTTCAACTGGCTCGGAGTGTCGCGGTGCCGCCTGCTCAAGGTCGACGGGCTCGATCTGCACGTCGAGGATCTCGACGCCGTGGACGGCACGCCGGTGATCGACATCAAGCCGTGGTTCGAGGAAATGGGGCCGAGGGGCGAGGTGCGTCAGCCGGCCTGGACGGGTGAGATGCTCGGGGCGTACTTCGCGCCTCACGATCGGGGCGGGGTCTGAGCCAGGGCCTGTCCGGCGGATCGTGTGACCGCTTCGGGTTCGGCCCGTGTCGAAAAGCGATTGCTCTTCTGGCCTGCGCTTCTAGGCTTCACGCATGGTTACCTCGCCCCGTTTGGAGAAGATCACCCCCAGCAACTTCGACGCGGCGATCGCATTGAAGGTGAGCCCCGGCCAAGACCACCTGGTCGCCCCGGTCGTCAAGTCCCTCGCTGAGGCGTACGTGCATCCAGACGTCGCCTGGCCACGGCTCATCCTCGAAGGCGACCGGGTCGTCGGTTTCTTGATGGCCTTCTTCGACATCGACTTCGCCGGCGACGGCAGCGGAACCGACATCCGCTCGGGCCTGTGGCGCCTGAACATCTCGGCCGGGGAGCAAGGCCGCGGCTACGGCCGCTTCGCGGTCCACGCAGTGGCTTCCGAGATCCGCCGCCGCGGCGGTACCCGCCTCACGGCCAGCTGGCACCCCGGCAACGACGGCCCCGAAGGCTTCTACCTCGGACTTGGATTCCGGCTGACGGGGGGAGATGAGCGGGGACCAACGCGTCGGCGATCTGGAACTCGCCTGAACCTCAATCCAACGGACAGACCTTAGGGCTTCCGGGTGGCCAGAATCTTCTGGGCGGCGAGCTTGCGGATGTTGCCGAGTACGTCCGGCGCCCGGTCGAACTCCTCGTCGCTGATGTCGACACCGATCAGGCGCCGCACCACCTCCCGGTCGGCGGCCAGAAGTCCTGCGCGCTGTACGGCAGTCGGGTAAGCCGTGGCCAGGACGTCGACCAGTTCACCGATGCTCATGCCCCGCTCGTCGGCCAGCTCGGCGAGGTGGTCACGGGTGTCCCGCCGGACCCGAATCGTCGTGGATGCCATGGCAGCACCTTAGGGACCCTGTGGCGGAGGTGCGTCGCAGACGAGAAGCTGACCCCATGCGCACCGACCACTACGACGACCCCCGCGCCCCCGTCCCCAACTCCCTCGTCGTCGCGGCGGCTGCCGTCGTCGTCGACGAGCACGGGCGCGTGCTCATGCAGCGGCGGGCCGACAGCGGGTTGTGGGCGTTGCCCGGTGGTGGCATGGAGATGACCGATTCGCTGCCCGGCGCGGCCGTGCGGGAGGTCAAGGAGGAGACCGGGTTCGATGTCGAGGTCACGGGGCTCGTCGGTACGTACACCGACCCCCGGCATGTCATCGCCTACAGCGACGGCGAAGTGCGCCGGCAGTTCGCCGTCGTCTTCACCGCGCGGATCGTCGGCGGCGCGCTCGCCGTCTCCGAGGAGTCGACGGAGCTGCGCTTCGTCGCCCCGCACGAGCTGGACGCACTCCCCATGCACGACACCCAGCGGCTGAGGCTCCGGCACTACCGGGAGCGGCGCGCGCAGCCGTACTTGGGGTGACATGCAGCGTCACCGCTTGTGGCGCTGGCCCTTCGCGAGTTGTTCGGAGGTCTTGTCGGCGCCGAGGCGGCGTTGGACCGCGGCGGACAGGGCCGGGGCGGTGCTGCCGATGAGGGCGGCCAGGCGCAGGTTCAGCGGGGCGACGTCCACCTCGGCGAGGTTCTTCTCGATGGCTCGTACGGTCGCGCGCGCCACGTCCTCGGGGGAGCGGGTGCCGACCCCGCGGGGCAGGGACGCGCCGGAGTCGGCGAACATGCCCGCGTCCCTGATGAAGCCGGGGAAGACGGTCGAGACGCCGACGCCGTGGGGCCGCATGTCCTCGCGGAGCGCGAGGGCGAAGCCGCGCATCCCGAACTTGGTGGCGTTGTAGAGGGACGCCTGCCCGGACGCGGTCTTGCCGGAGAGCGAGGAGATGAAGACCAGGTGGCCGCGGCGGCGGGCGGCCATGCGTTCCCCGGCCAGCTTCGCCATCACGATGGGCGCACGGAGGTTGACGTCGAGCGCGCGGTCGATCTCGCCGATGGAGAAGTCGGCCAGCAGGCCCGTCGCGGGCAGCGCGGCGTTGGCCACGAGCACGTCGATCTCGCCCGCAGCCTCCAGCAGTTGCTCGACCGCGCCCCGGTCGGCCAGGTCGGCGGGGATGGCCCGGCCGCCCAGCTTCTCGGCCAGCGGTTCGAGCTTGTCCGTACGGCGCCCGGTGAGTACCACCTCTCCGCCTCGGGCGGCCAGGGCCACGGCCAGCGCCTGCCCGATCCCGCCGGTGGCACCCGTGACCAATACTTTCGCTCCGCGCAGATGCATCTCGCGATGATCCCGCTGTCCCTGCCAGCAAGCCAGCACATTCCCGGGCGGATTCAGATCACCGCGGCGGCCCGGACCTCCGGTCAGCAGCTGAAGATCGGCTACGGTGCCGACGCCTCGGCCAACCCCTGGACGTTCACTGCCGCCTGATACACGACAGGGGCCCCCGCCACCGGCGGAGGCCCCCGCGTCTCACACCCCCGCCGGTTCCTTCCGCTCCGGCACCGCCCCGTGCCCGTCGTCGCCCGCCAGCGAGGACTCGTCGAACGGCATGCGGCCGCCGAGCACCTCGCGGCAGCGGGCGCCGTCGATCTCCTTCGTCCAGGTGCCGATGAGGATCGTCGCCACGGCGTTGCCCGCGAAGTTGGTCAGCGCGCGGGCCTCGCTCATGAAGCGGTCGATGCCGACGATGAGGCCGACGCCGTCGACCAGTTCGGGGCGGTGGGACTGGAGGCCGCCCGCGAGGGTCGCGAGGCCCGCGCCGGTCACGCCCGCCGCGCCCTTGGATGCCACGATCATGAAGAGGAGGAGGGAGATCTGCTGGCTCACGGAGAGCGGCTGGCCCATCGCCTCGGCGACGAAGAGCGAGGACATCGTCAGATAGATGGCCGTGCCGTCGAGGTTGAAGGAGTAGCCCGTGGGCACGGTGATGCCGACGACGGGGCGGCTGACGCCCAGGTGCTCCATCTTCGCGATCAGGCGCGGCAGCGCGGACTCGGAGGAGGAGGTGGACAGGATCAGCAGGAACTCCCGGCCCAGGTACTTCAGCAGGGCGAAGATGTTCACCCCGGCCACCAGCCGCAGCAGCGTGCCGAGCACCACGATCACGAAGAGCAGACACGTGATGTAGAAGCCGATCATGATGACGGCGAGGGACTTGAGCGCGTCCACGCCGGTCGCGCCGACCACGGCGGCCATCGCGCCGAACGCGCCCACCGGCGCAGCCCACATGATCATGGACAGGATGCGGAAGACGAGCTTCTGAATGTGGGCTATGCCGCGCAGCACCGGCTCACCGGCCGTGCCCAGCGCCTGGAGCGCGAAGCCCGCGAGCAGCGCCACCAGCAGGGTCTGGAGGACCTGGCCGCCGGTGAATGCGGAGACCATGGTGGTCGGGATGATCCCGAGCAGGAAGTCGGAGGTCGACTCGCTCGCACCCTTGGCCTGTGCCTCGCCCGCGTGCCGCAGCGACTCGGTCAGGTGCAGCCCGCTGCCCGGCTCCAGGATGTTGCCGACCACGAGGCCGATGGCGAGGGCCACGGTCGACATCACGAGGAAGTAGCCG
Organism: Streptomyces blastmyceticus; assembly: GCF_039521185.1. Taxonomy (NCBI): domain Bacteria; kingdom Bacillati; phylum Actinomycetota; class Actinomycetes; order Kitasatosporales; family Streptomycetaceae; genus Streptomyces; species Streptomyces blastmyceticus. Next base: position 135,596 of record NZ_BAAABW010000024.1, read on the forward strand.
AGCGCGAGCCCGCCGACCGCGCCGACCTTGGCCGCCTTGCGCACGGAACCGACGCCCAGCACGATCGTGCAGAAGATGATCGGCGAGATCATCATCTTGATCAGGTTGACGAAGCCGGTGCCGAGCGGCTTCAGCTCGACGGCGACGCCCGGCGCGGCGAAGCCGACCGCGATGCCGACGAGCACCGCCGCGATCACCGCGAGGTAGAGGTAGTGCGTACGGTCCCGGCCCGACTTCGCCGGACGGGCCGGCGGTGGCTGTGGTGCGGACTGCGTGGCCATGGGTCTCTCCCCGTTCTTGCGGCTCCAGGAGTTGTGGTGGCTCCGGGACGCCCCCTCTCCCGACGAGTGGGGCTCCGGCGACTATGCACGCCTGTGTGACCGTGGTCACCCTTGCGTGCATTACGTTCATGACCCTGCCCAGGTCAGACTGTCCGCCATGCGCAAACCCCGCATACGCCGCCCCCACAGCCTGGCCGGCCGGCTCTTCGCGATGCAGACCGTGCTGGTCGCCGCCGTGGTGGCCGGCTGCGCGGCCTTCGCGTACGTCGCCGACCGCGGCCAGGCCGAGGACTCCGCGCGCCGCCAGGTGACGGCGGCGGCGGTGGCCGTGGCGGCGTCCCCGGCCGTGCGGGACGCGGTGCGGTCGGCGGACCCGGCGGCGGCGCTCCAGCCGTACGCCGAGCGGGTCCGCCGCGACACGGACGTCGACTTCGTGACCATCATGGACCGGGACGGCACCCGCTGGACCCACCCCGACCCGGACCGCATCGGCGAGCGGTTCCTCGGTCACACCGGGCCCGCGCTGGACGGCCGGATCTTCTCCGAGACGTACACCGGGACGCTGGGCCCGTCCGTACGGGCCGTCGTGCCCGTCACCGACGGGCACCGCGTGATCGCCCTCGCCAGCGCCGGCATCACCGTCGACGCGATCAGCGCCGAGATCCGGCGGCAGCTCATCGGCCTGCTCGGCGTCGCCGTGGGCGCGCTCGCGCTCGGCGGCGCCGGGACGTACGTACTCAACGCCCGGCTGCGCCGCCACACCCACGGCATGAACGCCACCGAGCTCAGCCGGATGCACGACTACCACGAGGCCGCGCTGCACGCCGTGCGCGAGGGGCTGCTGATGCTGGACGGAGAGCGGCGCATCGCACTGATCAACGACGGGGGACGGGAACTCCTCGGCCTGGACGGCGAGGTGATCGGCCGCCGCGTCACCGCCCTCGGCCTGCCGCCCGCGCTCACCGACGCCCTGTTGTCCACCGAGCCGCGCCTGGACGAACTGCACCTGACCGCCGACCGGATCGTGGTCGTCAACACCTCGCCGGTCTCCGGCGGGGAGCGCAGCGGCACGGTCGTGACCCTGCGCGACCACACGGAACTCCAGGCCCTGTCGGGCGAACTGGACTCCGTGCGCGGCTTCGCGGAGGCGCTGCGCTCGCAGGCGCACGAGGCCGCGAACCGGCTGCACGCCGTGGTGTCCCTGATCGAACTCGGCCGCGCCGACGAGGCCGTCGACTTCGTGACGGCCGAGCTCGAACTCGCCCAGGCCCTCACCGACCAGGTCGTCGCCGCCGTCGCCGAACCCGTGCTCGCCGCGCTCCTCCTCGGCAAGGCCGCCCAGGCCAACGAGCACGGCGTCGAGCTCCTCCTCGCCCCCGACACCCACATCGACGACGGCCTGCTGCCGCCCGGCCTCCCCGCCAGGGACCTGGTCACGGTCCTGGGCAATCTGATCGACAACGCTGTCGACGCGGCGGCCGAGGAGGCGAACCGCGGCTCCGCGGACGCGCGCCGCGCGTACGTCACCGTCACCGTGCGGGCCGACGGCGACGAACTGCTGCTGCGCGTCGCGGACAACGGCGCCGGGGTCGCGCCCGACATCATGGACGACGTCTTCCGGCGGGGCTGGACGACGAAGGCCGCCGGGCCGCAGGAGACCGCCGTGCACGGCCGCGGCCTCGGGCTCGCGCTCGTCCGGCAGGCCGCCGGGCGCAACGGCGGCACGGTCACGGTCGCCGACGCGCCGTGCGGGGGCGCGGAGTTCACCGTACGGCTGCCCCTGTGCGTACGGGCGGGGGCACAGCCGTGAGCACTCCGCAGGCGGCCGGCCGGCCGATACGCGTACTCGTCGTGGAGGACGACCCGGTGGCCGCCGCCGCGCACGCGCTGTACGTACGGCGGGTGGCCGGCTTCACGGTGGCCGGGATCGCGCACACGCGGGGCGACGCCTCGCAGTTCCTCAAGCGCACCGCCGTCGACCTCGTGCTCCTCGACCTCTATCTGCCCGACGGGCACGGCTTCCAGCTCGTCCGCTCCCTGCGCTCCGCCGGGCACGCCGTGGACGTCATCGCGGTGACCTCGGCGCGTGACCTGGCCGTCGTCCGCGAGGGGGTCTCGCTGGGGGTCGTGCAGTACGTCCTGAAGCCGTTCACGTTCGCGACCCTCCGCGACCGGCTCGTCCGCTACGCGGAGTTCCGGGCGGTCGTCGGCGAGGCCAGCGGCCAGGAAGAGGTCGACCGCGCCCTCGCCGCCCTGCGCGCGCCCCAACCGGCCGCCCTGCCCAAGGGGTTGAGCCTGGACACGCTCCAGTCGGTCACGGCGGCGATACGCGACGCCGGGCCGGAGGGCGTGTCCTCGGGCGCGGCGGCGACGTCGCTGGGCATCTCACGGATCACGGCGCGCCGCTATCTGGAACACCTCGTCCACATGGGCCGGGCGGTGCGCGCGCCACAGTATGGACAGGTGGGGCGCCCGGAGCTGCGCTATCGGTGGCTGACGCGGCCGTAGGCGGTGCGGGGTCACCAGCCCATCGGGGGTCTGGGGGCGGAGCCCCCAGTTTCGGGAAGGGGTGGGGCTGGGGAGAAGACCGCCGGACAGTTCGCCGAGGTTCGCACCCCCAGGAGGTCGACCCGTGCGCCCCACCACCCCCATGCTCCTCGCCGCCGTCGTCGTCATCGCCCCCCTCACCGCCTGCGGCGGGAGCCACAGCGACCCCGACACCGTGAAGGTCGCCTATCAGCGCACCACCGACAACAAGAACCGGATCATGGACGACTACCTGGGGGAGGTGAAGAAACAGTTCGAGCGGGAGCACCCGGGGAAGAAGATGCGGCTGGTGCCCGTGCAGGCGGCGCAGGCCGACTACTACTCCAAGGTGCAGCAGATGATGCGGTCGGCGAAGACCGCGCCGGACGTGGTGCGCGAGGACACGTTCGTCATCAACTCCGACATCAAGGCCGGGTACTTGAGACCGCTCGACGACAAGCTCGCGGACTGGAAGGACTGGCCCCGCTTCGCGGCGACCGCGAAGGCCGCGGTGAAGGCGGAGGACGGCAGGACGTACGGGGTGCCCGACGGGACGGACACCAGGGGGCTCTGGTTCAACAAGGAGCTCTTCGCGAAGGCCGGGCTCCCCGCCGACTGGCGGCCGCGGACCTGGGCCGACGTGCTCGACGCGGCCCGTACGGTCAAGCGCGCGCTGCCCGGCGTCACACCCCTCAACGTCTACACCGGCAAGGGCCCGGGCGAGGCCGCCACCATGCAGGGCTTCGAGATGCTGCTGTACGGAACCGGGGACGCGCCCGGCGGCGGGCCCGGGAAGGACCCCCTCTACGACCCCGCGGCGAAGAAGTGGATCGCCGGGAGCCGTGGCTTCAAGGACGCGCTGGAGTTCGTCCGGACCGTCTACGCCGAGAAGCTCGGGCCCGACCCCTCGGACGCGCTGGACCCCAACGTCGACAGCCACGTCGCCACCGAGTGGATCCCGTCGGGCAGGCTCGCCATCGACCTCGACGGCAACTGGCTGGGCAAGAACTGGCTGCCGTCCGGCGGCAAGCCGTGGCCGCAGTGGTCGAAGGCGATGGGCCAGGCGCCCTTCCCCACACAGAACGGCGCCGCGCCGGGCGCCGTCAGCATGTCCGGCGGCTGGACGTGGTCGGTCACCGCGAAGTCCGGGAACGCGGACCTCGCCTGGCAGGCGATCGAGACGCTCCAGACGAAGGACAACGCGGTGAAGTGGGACGTACGGGACGCGCAGATCGCCGTGCGCGACGACGTGGCGGCCGACTCCACCTATCTGACGTCCATGCCGGGGATCGGCTTCTTCACGGGCCTGGTGAAGAACACGCACTACCGGCCCGCGCTGCCCGCCTATCCGCAGGTGTCCAGCGCGATCAGGGAGGCCATGGAGTCGGTCACGACGGGCGACGCCACGGCGGCGAAGGCCGCGGGCCGCTATGACGAGGCGCTGAAGTCGATCTCCGGCGTGAGCGTCGAGGAGCGCTGAGGTGGCGGGCACCGGGCCGTCTCCCGCACGCGGCGGACCGCCCGCCGTACGCCCCGGCCGGCGCCGCAGGGGCGCGCTCCGGTGGCTGCCGATCGCCCCCGCGACGACCCTGCTCCTGCTCTTCCTCGCCGGGCCCATCGCGTACTGCGTCTATCTCGCCTTCACCGACACCCAGTTGACCGGCCAGGCATCCGCCTCCTTCGTGGGGTTCGCCAACTTCCGGCGGGCGTTCGCCGACGACAGCTTCCGCAACGCGGTGTTCCTGACCTTCGTCTTCACCGTGCTGTCCTCGATCGTCGGCCAGAACACGCTGGGCTTCGCGCTCGCGGCGCTGATGCGGCGGGCTTCGAGGCCCGTACGGGCGCTGACCGGTTCGATCGTGATCGGTGCGTGGGTGCTCCCGGAGATCGTGGCCGGCTTCCTCCTCTACACGTTCTTCAACCGCCGGGGCACGCTGAACGCGGTCCTCGACTGGCTCCATCTGCCCACCCAGAACTGGCTGTTCACACTGCCGATCCTCGCGGTCTCCTTCGCGAACGTTTGGCGTGGTACGGCCTTCTCGATGCTCGTCTACTCCGCCGCCCTGTCGGAGATCCCGAAGGACGTCACGGAGGCGGCGGAGGTCGACGGCGCGAGCGGGCCGCGCCGGTTCTGGCACATCACCCTGCCCATGATCCGCCGCTCGATCGCCACCAACCTGATGCTCAACACCCTCCAGACGCTCTCCGTCTTCGGCCTCATCTGGGCGATGACCCGCGGCGGCCCGGGCAACCGGAGCCAGACCCTCCCGGTGTTCATGTACGACCAGGCGTTCCTGAAGTCCCTGATCGGCTACGGCACGGCGATCGCCCTACTCCTGCTGCTGGTGGGCGCGCTCTTCTCGGTGGTCTACCTGAGGCTGATGCGGGAGGAGGTATGAGCCGAAGCCTGGCAGTGCGCCGCCCTCTGTACGTCGAATGCCCGGTACGCTCGCGTATCTCCGGGATCCGTGCGTTCATGGGGATGTGGTGTACGTCATTCCGCACATAAGGAACGTCTTGCTCCGGTCCGGCCATCCACCAGGACACACCAGGCTGGTGCGGCCTCCGGGGCCGCGGAACGATCCGGAGCGAGACATTGACGCATTCACCTTCCGGGACTTACGGGTCCCGGGGCCGCCGCCGCGCATCGCGCGCCCGACGCCGGCTCGTCGTGGTGGCGTCGATGGCCGCGCTCGGACTGATCGCGTGGCCCGTCATGAGCTACTACGAGATACCGCCCTTCACGGACAAGGGTGACCCGGTCAGTTACGGCGCGGCCGAGGAGAGGGGCGAGCAGCCCACGGATTCGCGGACGCTGATGCCCACCGGTCCGGAGGCCGACTTCAAGAACGTACGGACGCTGGACGACGGCACGCACATCAGCGTCGTCACCCTCGACGGCAAGAAGTCCGGCTTCAAGGGCAAGGTGTGGGTCTGGGCGCCCAAGGAATACACGGACGAGCCGAAGTTCGCCAAGAGCGGTTTCCCGGTGATGATCGCCCTGCCCGGCGGTCCCGGATACGGCACCAATTACTGGATGGGCGGCTTCAAGCTCCAGGAGAACATCTCCAAGTGGTACAGCGAGGGCAAGAGCAAGCCGTTCCTGCTGGCCATGCCGGTGCTGAACCCGGGTCCTGACAACAAGGGCATCTACTGGGACGGCAGTGACATACCCGGCCAGCCGAAGATGGGCACCTGGCTCACCGAGGACGTGCCGGATCTGATGAAGGCGAATTTCCGCACCCTGAAGTCGCGTGACGGCTGGTCGTTCATGGGTTCCTCGACGGGCGGATTCGCGGGCCTCAAGGCCGTGCTGAAGCACCCCGACAAGTTCAAGGCCGTCATAGCCAACGGCCCGGACATCGTGCCCGACTCCCCGCTCTGGCGCGGCCACGAGAAGGAGATGCGGGAGAACAACCCCGAGGTGCTCGCCGAGCAGCTGATCGCGAACAAGGGGCCGGACGTCTATCTCGCCTTCCAGGTCGGTACCCGGGAGAACGCGAAGACCATGGCCGACGTCAAGAAATTCATCGCCGCCTACGGCAAGGGCCCGGTCCACACCGATCTGCACGTCATAGAGGGTGGCAAGCACGACGGCGCGACATACGCCCCCAACCTCGGCCTCGGCCCGATCCAGTGGATCAGCGAACAGATGGAGGGGCCGATGCCGTCCGCCACACCCTGACCGGGCGCCCATGGCTGCCTATGCTGGGCCTGTCCGACAGCGTTATGCCCCATGCGCCCGGAAGGTCTGATCATGTCCATGGATCCGGAGATCGCGGCCCTGCTCAAGCAGTTCGGTATCGGCGGGCCGCCGCCCGCCACCCCGCCCACCGTCGCCGAGATGCGCGCGGGCAACAGGATGCTCTCGCTCGCCGTCGCCCCCGACCCGCCGATCGAGGTCGGCGCGGTCGAGGACGACCGGGTGGCCGGGGTGCCGGCGCGGGTCTACCGGCCCGAGGGCGAGGGTCCGGTGCCCACTGTCGTGTTCTTCCACGGCGGCGGCTTCGTCGTCGGTGACCTCGACACCCACGACGGGATCTGCCGCAGGCTGTGCCGGGACGTGGGCGCGGTCGTGGTCGCCGTGGGCTACCGGCTCGCCCCGGAGTTCCCCTTCCCCGCCGGCTTCGACGACTGCGTGGCGGTGACGAGCCACGTCGGTGACCACATCGCCGACTTCGGCGGCGGCGTGCTGGCCGTGGCGGGGGACAGCGCCGGGGGAAACCTGGCCGCCGGGGTGGCCCTGGCCTTCCGGGACGAGGGCCGGCCGCTGGCGGCCCAGCTCCTCGCGTACCCCGCCACGGATCTCAGCGGCAAGGGCGGCCACCGCTCGCGCACCGAGAACGCCACGGGGTATCTGCTGACCACGGCCGAGGTGGAGATGGTCACCGGGCTCTACCTCGCCGAGGCCGCTCCCGAGACGGCCGACCGGCCCCCGGCCTCCCCGCTCCTGGCGAGCGACCACACGGGTCTCGCTCCGGCGGTCATTGCCTGCGGCGACCTCGACCCCCTGCGGGACGAGGGCCTGGCCTACGCCGACGCGCTCGCCGACGCCGGGGTGCCGGTCGAGAAGCGCCTGTACCCCGGCCTCGTCCACGGCTTCATGAGCTTCACCGACAAGTCCTCGGCGGCGGACGCGGCGGTGACCGAGATGTTCACGGAATTCGGCGAACTGATGCGCGCCTGACGGTGGTTCGTCTCAGGCGAGCGGGGAGACCGCGACGCACGACGCCGCTTCCGAAGTGCCCTTCGCCGTGTGGGACTTGATGACCTCGCCCTTGTAGGTGATCCTGCAGGTCACCTCCGCGTCGTCCGAGCCGGCCGTGGCCTGGACCGTCGGGGCGGCGATGCCCTTGAGGGTGACCGTCTTCTTCCAGGGGAGTCCGGCGTCCTCGGCGGTCTCGAGCCGCGGCTCGTTCGCCGTGCCGTTGCCCGCGTTGAAGTCGACGGAGGCGGTGCCGGAGCCGGTGATCTCGTACGTCACCTCGTACGTCTCCTTGACCGCCTTGTCGACGCCCTCGGTCATCTTGTCCCCGGCCGCGCCGCAGCCCGCGAGGGCCAGGGCGGAGCCGGTGACGGCCAGAGCGGCCAGGGTGTTGCGGAGGGGGTGCTTCACGAGGGGTTCCTTCGACGAATGGAAAAGTCGAAGCCATCCAATCGCAAAGGAAAAGTAAAGGCAAAGGGGGGTACTCCTACGGCAGGCGGGCCACCAGCTCCGCCGCCTCGTCCGCCGGCAGGCCCGACGCCGTCAGGGTCGTGACCGCCGCCGAGCGGCCCGCCTCCTCGGGGGCCAGCACGCCGTCGTTGACGGCCTGCATCAGGCCGAAGATCACCTGCTCGCGTACGTACATCAGGGCGTCGGCCGGCAGGGGAGAGGTGAAGCGGCCCTCCTTCAGGCCGCGCCGCAGCAGCGCCGCGCCCGCGCGCCGCACCGGCTCCAGGCGCTTGAGGATGCCCTCCATCGTCACGCTGCGCTGGGCCAGGGAGATGAGCAGGCGGTAGCGGTCGGCGATCTCCCAGACGCCGAGGATCGAGCGGGCGAGTGCCTCCGCCGGGTCGGCGACCCCGCGCACGGCCGCGGCGTGGGCCGCCCCCACCGCCTCCGCCGCGTCGTCGACGAGGGCGCCGATCAGCGCCTCGCGGCTGGGGAAGTGGCCGTAGACCGTGCGCCGTACGACCCCGGCCGCGCGGGCGATCTGATCCATGCTCGCGTCCGGGTCGCGCAGCAGCTCGGCGAGTGCGACGTCCATGATGCGGCGTCGATTGGCGTCCGCTCTCCCGGCCATTGGGTCTCTTCTCGGTCGAGGGGGATGTCCGACGCAGCCCCGGCCCTCATTTTGCACACCGCCGCCCACGGGCGTAAATTGCACACTGCTGTGTAAGTTGCACAGCAGTGTGTAATTCCGAAAGGGGGGCCGATGGGCCTCGCGATGTCGACTCCGGTCGACAAGATGGACGGTCCGTACAAGCGGCGTTGGGCGGCTCTCGGCGTTCTCTGCCTGAGCCTGCTGATCATCGTCATGGCCAACACGTCCCTGACGGTCGCGGCTCCGGACATGGTCAAGGACCTCGGTCTGGGCAGCTCCGACCTGCAGTGGGTCATCGACGGCTACACCGTGCCGTACGCCGCGCTGATGCTGATCCTCGGCGCCGTGGGTGACAAGTACAGCCGCCGCGGGGCGCTCGTCCTCGGCCTCCTCGTCTTCGGGTCGGCGTCCGTCGCCGGTTCGCTGGTCGACAGCGCCTCCGGCGTCATCGCCGCCCGTGCCGTCATGGGCATCGGCGCGGCCATGATCATGCCGGCGACCCTGTCGCTGCTCGCCGCGACCTTCCCGCGCGAGGAGCGCGCGAAGGCCATCACCATCTGGACGGCCACCGCCGGACTCGCCATCGCCGTCGGCCCGCTGGTCGCGGGCGCGCTGCTGGAGGACCACGGCTGGGCGTCGACGTTCCTCATCAACGTGCCGATCGCCGTCGTCGGCATCGTCGGCGCGCTGCTGCTCGTGCCGCCGTCCAAGGCGTCCGGCGTCGACAAGATCGACTACATCGGCGGTCTGCTGTCCGTCATCTGGGTCGGCTCCCTCATCTACATGATCATCGAGGGCCCGCACTTCGGCTGGGGCACCAACGCGATCGTCGCGGCCGTCGTCGCCGGTGTCGGCCTGGTCGGCTTCATCGTCTGGGAGCTGCGCCACCCGCGCCCGGTCCTCGACGTCCGCCGCTTCGCCGAGCGCGCGTTCGCGGGCTCCACGCTCGCCGTCGCCCTGTTCTTCCTCGCGGTCTTCGGCACGTTCTACTACCTGACCCAGCACCTCCAGTTCGTCCTCGGCTACTCGGCGCTCGACACGGGCATCCGGATGCTGCCGCTGGCCGGTGCGGTGTTCGTCGGCGGCGCGGCGACCGCCCTGCTGACCCCGAAGGTCGGCATGAAGGTCACCGTCGCGCTCGGCATGACCGTCGGTACGGTCGCGATCGCGCTCCTCACCCGGGTCGATGCCAACTCGACGTACGACGACTTCATCTGGCCGCTGATCATCCTGGGCCTGGCCATCGGCCTGTCCCTGTCGCCCTGCACCAACGCCATCATGGGCTCCTTCCCCGAGGACAAGCTCGGCGTCGGCGGCGCGGTCAACAGCACCTCCATCGAGCTGGGCGGCTCGCTCGGCATCGCCATCCTCGGCACGGTGCTGGCCAAGACCTACTCCTCCAACCTCGCCGACGCCGCGGCGAAGACGGCCGCCGCCGGTGGCCCGAAGCTCCCGGAGAAGGCCCTGTCCGCCGCGCAGGACTCGGTCGGCGCGGGCCTGGTCGTCGCCAAGGAGGTCGGCAAGCAGGTGGCCGCCGGCGCCGCGCCCAAGGTGGGGGCGGAGAAGGCGGCTGCGCTCGGCGCGCAGCAGGCTCAGTCGGTGGTCGAGGCCGTGCACAAGGCTTTCGCGGACTCGGTTGCGCATACGAGTGTGGTGGGTGCGGTGATTCTTGGCGTGGGTACGGTGGTTGTGGCCGTGCTTCTGCCTCGGCGGGCGTCTGCGGCTGCCGCTGCTTCGGCCGAGCCGGAGCGCAAGGTGGACGAGAAGGTCTGACGTTCTTCGCGCTGCGCGCGGTGCCTCGTATCTCCGCCCGGAGGTGCGGGGCACCGCTGTTTTTCCCCAGCCCCGCCCCTTCCCGAAACCGGGGAGACCCCGGACCCCCTGAAGCGGCTGCGCCGCTTGTCCTCAAACGCCGGACGGGCTGATTCCGCGGACCGTAACCAGCGAAATCAGCCCGTCCGGCGTTTGAGGACGCGCCCGCAGGGCGCTTCGCCACAGGCGCAACGGACCCGCAGCCGGGGGTCTGGGGCACGCGCCCCAGTTTCGGGAAGGGGCGGGGCTGGGGACAAAGCCCGCCGCAGGCGCATGCGCGGCGCTACGCCCCCCGCCACCACACCGTCGCCAGCGGCGGCAGAGTCACCGTGATGCTCGCCGGGCGGCCGTGGTGGCGCGTAGCCTCCGGCTTGACCGGTTCAGGGGTCACGACCCCGGAGCCTCCGTATCGCTCCGCGTCCGTGTTGAGGATCTCCAGCCACGACGTCGGCCGGGCCGGCACCCCGAGGGGGTAGTGGTGGCGGACCACCGGTGAGAAGTTGGAGACCGCCAGCAGCGGTGAGCCCTCCGCGTCGTAGCGGAGGAAGGCGAAGACGTTGTCCTCGCTCGCGTCGCCGTCGACCCACTCGAACCCCTCGGGCACGGTGTCGCGCTGCCACAGCGCGGGCGTCCGGCGGTAGGCGTGGTTGAGGTCGCGCACCAGGTCGCGTACGCCCCGGTGGTCGGCCTCCGCGGAGTACGAGGGGTCGAGCAGCCACCAGTCGGGGCCGTGTCCCTCGGACCACTCGGCGCCCTGGGCGAACTCCTGCCCCATGAAGAGCAGTTGCTTGCCGGGGTGGGCCCACATGAAGCCGAGGTACGCGCGGTGGGTGGCCCGCTGCTGCCACCAGTCGCCCGGCATCTTCGAGACCAGCGCGCGCTTGCCGTGCACCACCTCGTCGTGCGAGATGGGCAGCACGTAGTTCTCGCTGTACGCGTAGATCATGGAGAAGGTCATCTCACCGTGGTGGTACTTCCGGTGGACCGGCTCCTTGGAGACGTAGACCAGCGAGTCGTGCATCCAGCCCATGTTCCACTTCAGGCCGAAGCCCAGGCCGCCGAAACCGCCCGCGCCCACATGGTGGGTGGCGCGGGTGACGCCGTCCCAGGCGGTGGACTCCTCGGCGATGGTGACGACGCCGGGGCAGCGGCGGTAGACGGTCGCGTTCATCTCCTGGAGGAAGGCCACCGCGTCGAGATTCTCCCGGCCGCCGTGGACGTTGGGCGTCCACTGGCCCTCCTCGCGGGAGTAGTCGAGGTAGAGCATCGAGGCCACGGCGTCCACGCGCAGCCCGTCGATGTGGAACTCCTGGCACCAGTAGACGGCGTTCGCCACCAGGAAATTGCGGACCTCCGTGCGGCCGTAGTCGAACTCCAGCGTGCCCCAGTCCGGGTGGGCGGCCCGCGCCGGGTCCCCGTGCTCGTACAGCGGGCGCCCGTCGAACTCGGCCAGCGCCCAGTCGTCGCGCGGGAAGTGCGCGGGCACCCAGTCCATCAGCACCCCGATGCCCGCCCGGTGCAGGGCGTCGACCAGGTGCTTGAAGTCGTCGGGCGTGCCCAGCCGCGCCGTCGGCGCGTAGAAGCCCGTGACCTGGTAGCCCCACGAGCCGCCGAACGGATGCTCCGCCACCGGCATCAGCTCCACGTGCGTGAAGCCGAGGTCCTTGACGTACGCGGGCAGCTGCTCGGCCAGCTTGCGGTAGGACAGGCCGGGCCGCCAGGACGCCAGGTGCACCTCGTAGACGGAGAACGGGGCCTCGTGCACCGGCCGCTCGCCGCGGCGCTCCAGCCACTCGCCGTCCGTCCACGCGTGGTGCGACGCGTGCACGATCGAGGCGTTGGCCGGGGGCACCTCGGTGCGCCGGGCCATGGGGTCGGCGCGCATCGTGTGCGAGCCGTCGGGGCGGGTGATCTGGAACTTGTAGAGCGCGCCCTCGCCGATGCCCGGCAGGAAGAGCTCCCACACCCCCGCACCGCCCAGGGACCGCATCGGATGCCCCGTGCCGTCCCAGTAGTTGAAGTCGCCGACGACGCGCACGCCCTGGGCGTTCGGCGCCCACACGCTGAAGCGGGTGCCGTCGACCCCCTCGTGCGTCATCGGCTCCGCGCCGAGCGCCCGCCACAGCTCCTCGTGCCGGCCCTCGCGGATCAGGTGCAGATCCAGCTCGCCGAGCGCGGGCAGGAAGCGGTACGGGTCGTGGACCTCCAGCTCCGCGTCGTCGTAGACCACCAGGAAGCGGTAGTCCGGGATCTCCCGGAGGGGGAGGACGCCCGCGAAGAGGCCGTCCCCCTCGTCGTGCAGCAGCGCCCGCAGACCTTTGGCGCGGACTTCCACCGAACGGGCGAACGGGCGCAGCGCCCGGAACGCGACGCCGCCCGCCACGTGGTGCGCGCCCAGCAGCGCGTGCGGGTCGTGGTGGGCGCCGCGCAGCAGCCGTCCGCGCTCCTCCTCGACGAGCGGCTCGGCGGGCCGCACGCCGCGGTGCGCCGCCGCTGCCGCGGGGCGGGCCGGCTGCGCGCGGGGGTGCGCGGCAGGGCCGTTGCCCGTACGAGCCCCGCCGGACTCGACCCCAGAAGCCGCGCGTGCGCCCTCGCCCGGCCCGTCGCTTCTGCCCGAGGGCCCGTTGCCCGTACCGGCCCTGCCCCGTTCGTCGCCTGAAGCCGCTCGGGGGGTCTCGTCCCGCACGGCTTCCATGCCGGACGGCCCGGTGCGGGCCCGGGCCGGCAGGAACGTGGCCGGGATCCCGGACGGGCCTTCGGGGCGGCCCGGGCCCGGCTCGGGCGACGGGCGGCTGGACGGGGGACGAGCGGTCACTGGGCGGTCCTCCTCGGGCTTCCCCCGGCGGAGGCCGGAGGGCGGATCGGTGGTGCTGGGCTCCGGTTCGTCATGCGGACGGGTCGCTCTCCGGCACTTCGTCCGTGCGCCCTGGCGTGCCGCCGCCCGGGCGCGCCGCTCCCGCAACAGCCTCGCCCGCCGCAGGGGAATCCGCCAGCCGGCGGATCGCCGACATCGGCACGGGCAGCCAGTCGGGGCGGTGGCGGGCCTCGTAGAGGACCTCGTAGACGGCCTTGTCCGTCTCGTGGGCGCGCAGCAGTTCGGGATCCTCGCGGGGGTCGCCGTGCACGGCCGCGTAGCCCTCGCAGAAGGCCGCGCGGGCGCGCGCGGACCAGGTGCTGCCGCCGGCGCGGCCGACCGCGGCCGCGTAGTCGAAGGAGCGCAGCATGCCCGCGACGTCGCGGGCCGCGGGCTGCGGGCGGCAGCGCTCGGCCAGCGGCCGGGCCGGTTCGCCCTCGAAGTCGATGAGGGCCCAGCGGCCGTCCTCCGCGGTGCGCAGCGCCTGTCCCAGGTGCAGGTCGCCGTGGATGCGCTGGGCGCGCCAGGTGCGCCCGGCCCGGCCGAGCGCGGCGAGTTCGTCGTAGGCGCCGCGCAGCGCGGCCCGGTAGGGGCGCAGGGCGGGCACGGCGTCGGCGGCGGCGTCCAGGCGCCGGGTCATCGCGGCGGCCAGGTGTTCCAGTTGGGGGCGGCGCAGGACGACGGTGGGCAGCGCTTCGGCGAGCGCGCCGTGGACCTCGGCGGTGGCATGGCCGAGGGCGCGCGCGGAGGCGGTGAAGTCGGCCCGCACGGCGAGGGCGCTCAGCGCCAGCTGCCAGCCGTCGGCGGAACCGGGCAGATAGGGCTGGAGGACGCCGAGGGTCAGCGCTTCGGTGTCCGGGCCGGGTAGTTCGGCCTCGAACCACGCGGCGGGCGCCGGGACCCGGGCGCAGCCGCCCGCGGCGAGCGCGCGGGGCAGTTCGAGGTCGGGGTTGGTGCCGGGGCAGACGCGACGGAAGAGCTTGAGGATATACGTTTCGCCGTAGACGACCGAGGAGTTGGACTGCTCGGCGGTGAGCAGCTTGGGGGCCAGCCCGGCGGCGATGACGGCGCCTTCCTCGCGGGTGAAGCGCAGCGGCCCGAGCCGGCCGGGCACCCGCAGCCGCTCCAGGAGGAGGGACGCGAGCCGGGGGTCGGCGAGGCCCTCGTAGACCGTGCGGCCGTGCAGGGGCCCGCCGGAGGGGCGGCCGATGAGCGCGGGGGCCAGGTGGGGCGGCAGCACGTCCTGGATGCCGAGCAGGAGTTGATAGCAGTCGTCGGTGCCCGCGTGCACGGGCGCGTCGAGGGGGCCGGGCCGGGCCGTGGGGGAGCCGGTCTGGTGGGCCCGTACGAGCAGGTGCAGCAGACCGGGGGTCGTGGTACCCGTGGTGTGGGGGAGCAGTTCGGTCGCCGTGACGAGGGTGAAGCCGGTGATCGGACGGCCCTTCCCCGCGAACCACCGCTGCCGGGGCAGCCACTCCGCGAGCAGGGGCACCAGGGATGCCAGCAGTCCCGCCTCGGCGGCGTCCGCCCGCTGCGCGGCACCGGCCGGGGCGGCACGGACCGAGGACAACAGAGGTCCGGGGGTCGTCCCCCGGCGGGTGGTCCCGCGGCGGGACGGTGCAGCGTCCGACATGGCGTCGCGTCCTTTCCCCGGGCACACGACAGATTGGGCAAAGTGTCCCGGATTGCGGCTTTGACCGGTGCGCGGTGCGGGACGTGTCGGGCGAGGATCGTCCGTACGGTCAGCCCCGGCGGCCTCTGTGGCCCCTGCATGCGGTGCGGTGCGATGCGTGCGGTGCGTGCTGTCGGACCCGTGAGGGACGAGGGGTCCCGGCGGCGGAATCGATCTGTTCGGTCCGGCCCGTGCGTAGTAGTGAGGGTTCCCAGGCTTCGCGGGGGAAAACCGCCCGTGCGCGCCCGATCGGGCCCGGACGCGCACGGGCACCGGCTCAGTGTCCCGGTGGCGGTGGCGCGCTCTGCCGCAGCCGGAACCAGTAGAAGCCGTGACCCGCGAGGGTCAGCAGGTAGGGCAGCTCCCCGATGGCCGGGAAGCGCACCCCGCCGATGAGCTCGACCGGATGCCTGCCGTTGAAGGCCCGGAGATCCAGCTCGGTCGGCTGTGCGAAACGGGAGAAATTGTTCACGCACAGGACCAGGTCGTCGTCCCGCTGCCCGGGCACCCGCACTTCGCGCAGGAAGGCCAGCACCGCCGGATTGCTGGAGGACAGCTCGGTGTACGAGCCGAGCCCGAAGGCGGGGTTCTGCTTGCGGATCTCGATCATCCGCCGGGTCCAGTGCAGCAGCGACGACGGGCTGCTCATCGCCGCCTCGACGTTGGTGACCTGGTACCCGTAGACCGGGTCCATGATCGTCGGGAGGTAGAGCCGCCCGGGGTCGCAGGAGGAGAAGCCGGCGTTGCGGTCCGGCGTCCACTGCATCGGCGTCCGCACGCCGTCGCGGTCGCCGAGCCAGATGTTGTCGCCCATGCCGATCTCGTCGCCGTAGTAGAGGATCGGCGAGCCGGGCAGCGACAGCAGGAGCGCGGTGAACAGCTCGATCTGATTGCGGTCGTTGTCGAGCAGCGGGGCCAGTCGGCGGCGGATGCCGATGTTGGCGCGCATCCGCGGGTCCTTGGCGTACTCCGCGTACATATAGTCGCGTTCTTCGTCCGTGACCATCTCGAGCGTGAGCTCGTCGTGGTTGCGCAGGAAGATGCCCCACTGGCAGCGCGAGGGAATGGCCGGGGTCTTGGCCAGGATTTCCGAGACCGGGTAGCGGGATTCCCGCCGTACGGCCATGAAGATGCGCGGCATCACGGGGAAGTGGAACGCCATATGGCACTCGTCGCCGCCCTCGGCGTAGTCGCCGAAGTAGTCGACGACGTCCTCCGGCCACTGGTTGGCCTCGGCGAGCAGCACCGTGTCGGGGTAGTGGGCGTCGATCTCGGCCCGCACCCGCTTGAGGAACTCGTGGCTGCGCGGGAGGTTCTCGCAGCTGGTGCCCTCCTCGGCGAAGAGATACGGCACGGCGTCGAGCCGGAAGCCGTCGATGCCGAGGTCCAGCCAGAACCGCAGCGAGGCCAGGATCTCCTCCTGGACGGCCGGGTTCTCGTAGTTGAGGTCCGGCTGGTGGGAGAAGAAGCGGTGCCAGTAGTACTGCTTGCGGACCGGGTCGAAGGTCCAGTTCGAGGACTCGGTGTCCACGAAGATGATCCGCGCGTCCTGGTACTGCTTGTCGTCGTCGGCCCAGACGTAGTAGTCGCCGTAGGGGCCGTCGGGATCCGAGCGGGACTGCTGGAACCAGTCGTGCTGATCGCTCGTATGGTTCATGACAAAGTCGATGATGACGCGCATGCCGCGCTGGTGTGCCGCGTCCACGAACTCCACGAAGTCGGCGAGGTCACCGAACTCGGGCAGCACCGAGGTGTAGTCCGAGACGTCGTAGCCGCCGTCGCGAAGCGGTGACTGGAAGAACGGTGGCAGCCAGAGGCAGTCCACGCCCAGCCACTGCAGATAGTCCAGCTTGGCCGTCAGACCCTTGAGGTCGCCGATGCCGTCGCCGTCGCTGTCCTGGAACGACCGGACCAGCACCTCGTAGAAGACGGCGCGCTTGAACCAGTCCGGATCCAGATCCTTCGCGGGAGTGTCCTCGAATGTGTCGGGGACGGGCTCGTTGACGATCATGGTGTGGGTGACCCTCCGATCGGTGAGGACGGTCGCAGCGAGAACACGTGCGCGGGCGCGATGGAACGGCCCGGCTCCAGGCGCACATAGTTGTCCCTGCCCCAGTGATAGGTCTCTCCGGTGAGCTCGTCGCGCACCGGGACGGACTCGTGCCAATCGAGGCCGAGTTCCGGCATGTTCAACGAGACCGTGGCCTCCTGGGTGTGGTGGGGGTCGAGGTTGACGACCGTCAGCACACAGGAGCCGCCAGGGCCGCCGACCCGCTTGGAATAGGCGATGACGGCGTCGTTGTCGGCGTCGTGGAAGCGCACGTTGCGCAGCCGGCGGAGCGCGGGCTGACGTCGCCGCAGCCGGTTGAGGGCGGTGATCAACGGCGCGAGGCTGCGCCCCTCGCGCTCCGCCGCGGCCCAGTCCCGGGGCCGCAGCTGATACTTCTCGGAGTCCAGATACTCCTCGCTGCCCGCCCGCACCGGGGTGTTCTCGCACAGCTCGTAACCGGCGTAGACACCCCAGGAGGGGGCCAGCGTCGCGGCGAGCACGGCCCGGATCTCGAACGCCGCGCGGCCGCCTTCCTGGAGGTAGGCGTGCAGGATGTCGGGGGTGTTGACGAAGAAGTTCGGCCGCATGCAGGCCGAGACCGAATCCCCCGACAGCTCGGTGACATAGTCGGTGAGCTCCCGCTTGGTGGTGCGCCAGGTGAAGTAGGTGTACGACTGCTGGAAGCCGACCGCCCCGAGCGTGCGCATCATGGCGGGCCGGGTGAACGCCTCGGCCAGGAACACCACATCCGGGTCGGTGCGGCCCACCTCGCCGATGACCTTCTCCCAGAACGACACCGGCTTGGTGTGCGGATTGTCGACGCGGAAGATGCGGATCCCGCGCGCCATCCAGAAGCGCAGCACCCGCAGCGTCTCCCGCACGATCCCGTCGAAGTCCGCGTCGAAGGCCAGCGGATAGATGTCCTGGTATTTCTTCGGCGGGTTCTCGGCGTACGCGATGGAGCCGTCGGCGCGGTGGTGGAACCACTCCGGGTGCTTTTCCACCCAGGGGTGCTCCGGGGAGCACTGGAGCGCGAAGTCGAGCGCCACCTCCATGCGCAGCTCGCGCGCCCGCGCCACGAAGTGGCCGAAGTCCTCGAAGGTGCCGAGGTCGGGGTGGAGGGCGTCGTGCCCGCCCTCGGCGGAGCCGATCGCCCAGGGGCTGCCCACGTCGTACGGACCCGCCGTGAGGCCGTTGTTGGGGCCCTTGCGGTAGGCGGTGCCGATGGGGTGCACCGGCGGGAGGTAGACCACGTCGAAGCCCATGGCCGCGACGGCCGGGAGCCGCTCCGCCGCCGTCCGGAAGGTGCCGGTGACCGGCGGCCCGCCCCTCGGCAGCAGTGCGCCCTCGGAGCGGGGGAACAGCTCGTACCACGAGCCGAACAGGGCCCGTTCGCGCTCGACCAGCACGGGCACCGGCCTGCTGCTGCTCACCAGCTCGCGCAGCGGGTGGGCGGCCAGGGCGGCCGAGACGTCGGGGGCCAGCGCGGCGGCCAGCCGTCCGGCGGCCGGGCGGCCCGAGTCCCGCAGGCCGTCGACGGCGGCGAGCACCGCCTCCCGGCCGTCGCTCTTGGGCACCCCCGCGGCGGCCCGCTCGTACAGCAGCGCGCCTTCCTCCAGGACCAGTTCGGAGTCGATCCCCGCCGGGATCTTGATCCGGGCCTGGTGCCGCCAGGTCTCCACCGGATCGCCCCACGCCTCCACCGCGTACGTCCAGCGGCCCTCGGCGTCCGGGGTGACCTCGGCGCCCCAGCGGTCGGTGCCCGGCGCGAGCTCCCGCATCGGCGTCCAGGGACCGGACCGGCCCGCGGGCCCCCGCAGCACCACATTGGCGCCGACCGCGTCATGGCCCTCGCGGAAGACGGTGGCGGTCACCTGGAAGGACTCGCCCGCCACGGCCTTGACCGGTCTGCGGCCGCAGTCCACGAGCGGGCCGAGGTCCAGGACGGGGATGCGACCGATCATGGGATCACCTGGAGGTTCGACGGAATTCGGGCGGTCTGGCGGTTCTGTTCTTTCTATCCGCTCCGCCGACCGTCGGCCGGACGCGGGCATGACTGCTCCTGCCCGCGTTCACCCGGGTGGATGCGGAAGAAATGCGGAAGAGGCGGAGCCATGGACGGAACGGCGGAGAGGGTGATTTCGCTGCGTACCGTTTGAGCTTTCCCATCGGCACCTGGCGAGCATGCCCGTCCCGCGGGAGCTACCGGTGCGTAGTTCCCGTGGCGCCGCGTGGGGAGGACGTCCGGCACTCCGTCACCCGTATGAAGTCTCCCCGTTGGGCCGATCGTGTGCAATGCGCCGAAAGTGGATAGGCGGCCGCCGAAAGGGGTAGCGGGGCGCCCGCGACGACAACGGAAGCCGTAGTGTCATTCGGCCTCCGGAGCGCCCGCTGTACGCGTGGCGTAGCCGACGCTCGTGCGCTTGCATCAGTCGGTGAGCTGCGGGGTGCTGGGCGCGGGTGCGTACGGCCCGAGCGCGCCCTCGGCCGTCAGCAGCTTCAGGGCCGCCTCCGACGCTGAGCCCGGTTCCGCGGTCAGGGCCAGCAGCCCCTGGCCGCCCGTGTCCGGCAGGCGCATCATCTCGAACGACAGACTCATCCGCCCCACCAGCGGATGGTGGAACTCCTTCACCCCCGACGTGCACGACCGCACCGGGTGCCGCGCCCACAGCGCCGAGAACTCCGCGCTGCCCATCGACAGTTCACCGATCAGCTCCGCCAGCCTGCGGTCCCGCGGGTACTCGCCCGCCGCCAGCCGCAGCGACGACACCGCGCGCCGCGCCTCCTCCTCCCAGCACGGATACAGCTCCCGGGCGTGCGGATCGAGGAACAGCAGCCGCTGGGTGTTGGGCCGCTCGTCCGGCCGGTCCGGGCCGTCCGCGTCCAGGTGCCCCGCCATCAGCGCGTGCGCCTGCGCGTTCCACGCCAGCACGTCGTAGCGCGCGTCGAGCACCAGCGCGGGCACCGCCATCGCCGCCACCAGCTGCCGCACCCCGGCACCCACGCTCGGCGCCCGGCCCGCGGGCCGCCGGACCGCGCGCCCAGGCCGGGCGAGATTGCGCAGGTGGGCGTGCTCGTCCGGAGTCAGCCGCAGCGCCCGCGCGAGCGCGTCGAGCACCCCGTCCGACGCGTTGCCCGACTGCCCCTGCTCCAGCCGCGTGTAGTACGCGACGCTCACCCCGGCCAGCTGCGCCAGCTCCTCGCGGCGCAGCCCCGGCACCCGGCGCCGCGCCCCGTACGCCACCAGACCCACATCCTCCGGCTGCAGCCGGGCACGGCGCGTACGGAGGAAGTCCCCCAATTCCGCAGGTATATCCATGTGCCCAGTCAACAACACGGGGCGCACGTACTGCCTGCCCCTGACAGGGACAGGCAGTGCCCCCAACAACCCGGAATCGGGACCGGCACGGCGCTAACGTCGTGACAGTGAAGGCCATTCGTCGATTCAGTGTGCGCCCCGTCCTTCCGGAGCCCCTACGACCGCTCAGCGAGCTGGCGCGCAATCTGCGCTGGTCCTGGCACCCCGAGACCCGCGAGCTCTTCCAGTCCGTCGACCCCGACGGCTGGCGGGCCGCCGCCGGGGACCCCCTGCGGCTGCTGGGCACCGTCTCCGCCGCCCGGCTGGCCGCCCTCGCCGAGGACCGCCGCTTCCGCCGCAGGCTCGCCGCCGCCTCCGACGATCTGCACGACTATCTCACCGGCCGCCGCTGGTACCAGGAGCAGCCCGAGGGCCTGCCCGCCGCCGTCGCCTACTTCTCCCCGGAGTTCGGCATCACCGCCGCCCTCCCGCAGTACAGCGGCGGCCTCGGCATCCTCGCCGGCGACCACCTCAAGTCCGCCAGCGACCTCGGCGTCCCCCTCATCGGCGTCGGACTGCTCTACCGCCACGGGTACTTCCGCCAGTCCCTCTCCCGCGAGGGCTGGCAGCAGGAGCACTACCCCCTGCTCGACCCCAACGAGCTCCCGCTGCGGATGCTCCGCGAACCCGACGGCACCCCCAGCCGCGTCTCCCTCGCCCTCCCCGGCGGCCGCTCCCTGCTCGCCTACGTCTGGCAGGCCCGCGTCGGCCGCGTCCCGCTGCTCCTCCTCGACTCCGACGTCGAGGAGAACGCCCCCCGCGAGCGCGACGTCACCGACCGGCTCTACGGCGGCGGGGGCGAGCACCGGCTGCTCCAGGAGATGCTCCTGGGCATCGGCGGGGTGCGCGCGGTGCGTGCGTACTGCCGGCTCACCGGCCACGCCGAACCCGAGGTCTTCCACACCAACGAGGGCCACGCCGGATTCCTGGGCCTTGAGCGCATCCGCGAACTCACCGAGAAGGGCGCCGACTTCGACTCCGCTCTGGAGAGCGTGCGCGCCGGGGCCGTCTTCACCACCCACACGCCCGTACCCGCCGGCATCGACCGCTTCGACCGCGAGCTCGTCGCCCGCCACTTCGGACCCGCCGGGGAACTCCCCGGCATCGACGTCGAACGCGTCCTCGAACTCGGCCTGGAGAGCTACCCCGGCGGCGAGCCCAACCTCTTCAACATGGCGGTCATGGGCCTGCGCCTCGCCCAGCGCGCCAACGGCGTCTCCACCCTCCACGGCCAGGTCAGCCGCCAGATGTTCGCCGGCCTGTGGCCCGGCTTCGACGCCGAGGAGGTGCCCATCACCTCCGTCACCAACGGCGTCCACGCCCCCACCTGGGTCGCCCCCGAGGTGCTGCGGCTCGGCGCCCGGCAGATCGGCGCCGGCCGCGCCGAGGACGCCCTCACCGTCGGCGGCTCGCAGCGCTGGGACGCCGTCGCCGACATCGCCGACGCCGACATCTGGGAACTGCGCCGCACCCTGCGCGAACAGCTCGTCGACGAGGTGCGCGAGCGGCTGCGCGCCGCCTGGCGCGAGCGCGGCGCGGGCACCGCCGAGCTCGGCTGGATCGACGGCGTCCTCGACCCCGACGTCCTCACCATCGGCTTCGCCCGCCGCGTCCCCTCGTACAAGCGCCTCACCCTCATGCTCCGCGACCGCGACCGGCTGATGGAGCTGCTCCTCCACCCCGAGCGGCCGATTCAGATCGTCGTCGCGGGCAAGGCCCACCCGGCCGACGACAGCGGCAAGCGCCTCGTCCAGGAGCTGGTGCGGTTCGCCGACGACCCGCGCGTGCGCCACCGCATCGTCTTCCTCCCGGACTACGGCATGGCGATGGCCCAGAAGCTCTACCCCGGCTGCGACGTCTGGCTCAACAACCCGCTGCGGCCCCTGGAGGCCTGCGGCACCTCCGGCATGAAGGCCGCGCTCAACGGCTGTCTCAACCTGTCCGTCCTGGACGGCTGGTGGGACGAGTGGTACGAACCCGACTTCGGCTGGGCCATCCCCACCGCCGACGGCACCGCCACCGACGAGGACCGCCGCGACGACCTGGAGGCCACCGCCCTCTACCGCCTCCTGGAGGAGCGGGTCGCGCCGCGCTTCTACGACCAGGGCGCGGGCGGGCTGCCCGGCCGCTGGATCGAGATGGTCCGCCGCACGCTCACCACCCTCGGCCCGAAGGTCCTCGCCGGGCGCATGGTCCGGGAGTACGTGGAGCGGCTGTACGGCCCCGCCGCCGATGCCCAGCGCGCGCTCGACCCGGACACCGCCCGGGAACTGGCCGCCTGGAAGCGGCGGGTGCGGGACGGCTGGCCGGGCGTCGCCGTCGACCACGTGGAGGCGGTCGCGGACACCGCGCTCAACGGCACGGCCGAACTGGGCGCCACGGTGTCCCTGCGGGTCAGCGTCACGCTCGGCGCGCTGGAACCCGCCGACGTCGAGGTCCAGGCGGTCGCCGGACGCGTCGACCCCGCGGACCATCTGAGCCGTACGTCGACGTTCACGCTGAAGCCGACGGGGGCGCCGGGGCTCGACGGCCGCCGCCTCTACGAGGGCCCGCTGACCCTCGACCGCACGGGGCCCTTCGGCTACACGGTCCGCATCCTGCCGGCGCACCGGCTGCTGGCCAGCGGGGCGGAGCTGGGGCTGGTGACGCTGCCGCCGGAGTCGGCGGGCGAGGGGGCGGGGGTGCTGCTGAGGTAGCGCGGCCTCCGCGGGCCGGGACCGGGGCTCCGTCCCGGACCCGGCACATGAGACGTCGCCCGGGGGAGCGAATCCTCACCCCGGGCGACGTCTGTTCAATGGGCCGGGCTAGAAGCTGAGTTTCCAGCTGTTCAGCGTGCCGCTGTCACCCGCGTACACGTCCTGCACCTGGAGTTTCCACGTGCCGGTCGCCGACGACCCGGACGTGTCCACCGTGTATGTCTCCTTCACGTCCGCCGCGGAGTCCCACGAGTCGGAGTCCTTCAGCCGCCACGACTTGCCGTCGGGGGCCAGCAGGTCGATCCGGAGGTCACCGCGGTAGGTGTGCGTGATGTTCACGTCCACCTTCAGCGCGGACGAGCCGTTGCCGCTGCGCGTCACGACGATCGGCGAGGTGACGGCGGGACCCGCGTCGGGGATCGCCACCGGGGTGGTGTTCTCGAAGACGCTGCCGCCGCCCGTGGTGTTCACGGTCCACTTGAAGGACGCGGTGCCCGTCTTGCCGCCCGAGTCCTTCGCGGTGACGGTCACCGAGCTGGTGCCGGTGGCGGTCGGGGTGCCGGAGATCAGGCCGGTCGAGGAGCTGATCGACAGGCCGGCGGGCAGCCCGGACGCCGAGTAGGCCAGCGAACCCGCGGTGGAGCTCGTCGCCTTGACCTGGAGCTGGACCGCGGTGTTCACGATGCTGGTCTGGTCGCCGGGAGAGGTGACGGTGACCCCGGACGAGACCCGGCTGCCGACGCTGATGGCGGCCCACGCGTTGGCCGCGTTGTTGTACGTCTCGCTGCCGACGCCGAACAGCTCACCGGCGGCCCACAGCGTCGCGTCCCGCGCGCCCGCGTAGTCGGTGTTGGACTGCATGCGCTCGCTCAGCGCCTTGTACCAGATCTTCGCGGCGTTGTCCCGGCCGATGCCGGTGACCGGCAGTCCGTCGGCGGTCGGGCTGTCGTAGTGCACGCCGTTGATGTCCTTCGGGCCGCTGCCCTCGGACGCCAGGTAGAACCAGTGGTTGGCCGGGCCCGACGAGTAGTGCACGTCGATTCCGCCGAGGCCGGAGTACCACGCGTCCTTGGACCGGCCGTCCTTGCTCGGCTTGTCCAGGTAGCGCAACGGCGTCCCGTTGCCGTTGATGTCGATCTTCTTGCCGATCATGTAGTCGCCGGAGTCGCTGGGGTTGCCCGCCCACCACTTGACGGCGGTCGCCATGATGTCGGACGTGGCCTCGTTCAGCCCGCCGGACTCCCCGCTGTAGGTGAGGTTGGCGGTGGCGGACGTGACACCGTGCGTCATCTCGTGCGCGGCCACGTCGATCGCGGTCAGCGGCTTGGCGT
Organism: Streptomyces blastmyceticus; assembly: GCF_039521185.1. NCBI lineage: Bacteria > Bacillati > Actinomycetota > Actinomycetes > Kitasatosporales > Streptomycetaceae > Streptomyces > Streptomyces blastmyceticus. The sequence continues at coordinate 159,983 of NZ_BAAABW010000024.1, forward strand.
TGCCTGACCCGTCGCCGTACGTCATGCAGAAGCAGCTGTCGTCCCAGAAGGCGTTGACGTAGCTGTTGCCGTAGTGGACCCGGCTGTACGCGCCCTGGCCGTCGCCGCGGATGCCGCTGCGCCCGTGGACGTTCTTGTAGTAGTCCCAGGTGAGCTGGGCACCGTAGTGCGCGTCGGCGCCGGCGGTGGCCGGGTCGCTGTTGGAGCCGTTGCCCCATACGTCGGTGGAGTTGGTGTAGAGCGAGCCCGTGCCCGACGAACCGTGGTTCAGGTTGTACGTCTTGTGGCCGCCGCGCGTGCCGTCGTCGAGCGTGTACGAACTGCCGGACTGCGTGGTGCCGATGGTGACCTTGCCGCTGTACTGGGTGTTGCCGGTGCCCGTCTTGATGCCCTGGTACTCGAAGAGCTTCTTGCCCGTCTTCGCGTCCGTGATGACGTGCAGCTGGTTGGGCGTGCCGTCCTCCTGGAGGCCGCCGACGACCGTCTCGTACGCGAGGACCGGCGTCCCGCTCGCCGCCCAGATCACCTTGCGCGGCGCCAGGTCGGCCTTGGTGGCCTTCGAGCCCTGCGCGTTCGCGGCCTTCACCGCGGCCTTCTCCGCGGCGGAGGCCGCGAGGCCGGGTGTGGTGGTGGCCACCGCCATCCGGGCCTTGGTGGCCTTGGCGACGGTCTTGACCGCGCCGCCCTTGGTCGCGTCGACCACGAGGTCCCCGCCGAGGACCGGCAGGCCCTCGTAGGTGCGCTCGTAGCGGGTGTGGCTCGTGCCGTTGGCGTCCTTGACGACGTCCTTGACGACCAGCTGTTCCTTGGCGCCGAGACCGAGCGTCCTGGCGGTCTGCGCCTTGGTCGCGTTGGCCTCGCGCATGAGCTCCGCACGCTGCGAGGGGGTGAGCTTGGCGGGCAGGGCACCGGGGTCGGCCTTGGCGACGACCTTGCGGCCCGCGGTCGCCTGCTCGGACTTGGCGGTGGCGGCACCGGTCTGCGCGCCGACGGCGAGCACGGCGGTGACAGCGACCAGCGCTCCGGTGGCGACTGCGCGCCGATGGGGGGTGGGTCTCACACTGACTCCTTCTGCGGTGGCCACGGTGGGTGACCGACGGGCATCCGGGCGGCCGAGCCGGCCGCCGGCAGAGCGAGGCAGAACACGATTCGTCAGAGGGGGGAAGCCGATGGGAGCAGGGGGTGAACACGACGCCTGACGCGGTGCCATGGGGGGAGCCGAGCGTCGGTGGAGGGAAGAGTCCCACTGCGGGCATGTACGTGTCAGGAGTGCGGCGGCAAGTTGGCCGGATAGCGTCCGTTGACGAACGAGCGGGGTCCGCATAGCGGATCGGGAAGGATGCGGGGTGGGGGAGCCTTTGACTCCGTTGCGGGGGTGAGGTGTTGGGGCACGCACGCGACCGGAAATGGTGCAGTCCAATGACGGCGGCCCCCGCCCCCGGGTGCGCAATCGGCCCGTGCGCTACACCAAGCTGTCCCGCCAAGCCCGGTGCAGGTCCGCGAAGCGGCCTGTCCCGGCGATGAGTTCGGACGGAGTGCCGTCCTCCACGACGCGGCCGTCGGCCATGACCAGGACGCGGTCCGCGATCTCGACCGTCGACAGGCGGTGCGCGATGACGACGGCCGTGCGCCCGCGCAGCACCGTCCGCATCGCCGCCTGCACCGCCCGCTCGCCGGGGACGTCCAGCGAGGACGTCGCCTCGTCGAGGATGAGGACCGCGGGGTCCGCGAGGAGCGCGCGGGCGAACGCGACCAGCTGGCGCTGGCCCGCGGAGATGCGGCCGCCGCGCTTGCGGACGTCCGTGTCGTAGCCCTCCGGGAGAGCGGTGATGAAGTCGTGCGCGCCGATGGCCTTGGCCGCCCGCTCCATCTCCTCGCGCGTCGCTCCGGGGCGGCCGATGGCGATGTTGTCCGCGACCGTGCCGGAGAACAGGAAGGACTCCTGGGTGACCATGACGACCCCGCGGCGCAGCTCCGGCACGGCCAGGTCGCGCAGCGGCACGCCGTCGAGCCGGACCTCGCCCTCGGTCGGGTCGTAGAAGCGGGCGAGCAGCTTGGCGAGCGTGGACTTGCCGGCGCCGGTGGAGCCGACGACGGCCACCGTCCGCCCGGCGGCCAGGGTCAGGTCGAAGCGGGGCAGCACCTCGCCGCCCGTACGGTAGGCGAAGCGGACCCCGTCGAAGACGACCTCGCGGCCGGGACTGTCCGCGGGCCGCTCGGGCAGCGAACCGGGGCGGGCGGGCTCGGGGACGGAAGGGCGCTGGGCGAGCAGACCGGCGATCTTCTCCAGGGACGCGGCCGCCGACTGATAGGTGTTGAGGAACATCCCGAGCCGGTCGATCGGGTCGTACAGCCGACGCAGATACAGCACGGAGGCGGCGAGCGCGCCGAGCGCCAGCTCGTCCGAGGCCACCCGGTAGGCGCCCCACAGGACGATCGCCGCGAGCGCGGTGTTGGCCACCAGCCGGGACCAGAAGATATAGCGGGCCATCTCCAGCATCGCGGCCGTGTTGGACCGCCGGTGCCGGGAGTTGAGCCCGGCGAACTGCGCCTCGTTGGCGCGCTCCCGGCGGAAGGCCTGCACCGGCCGGATCCCGTTCATCGTCTCGGTGAACTTCACGATGACGGAGGCCATCGCCGTGGACCGCTCGCCGTAGACGGCCATGGCGCGGCGCCGGTAGGAGCGCACGAACAGATAGAGCGGGGCGATCGACAGCACGGCCGCGCCGCCGATGCCCCAGTCGAGGTAGAGCAGCGTCGCCGAGACGTACACCACCGACAGGGCGACGCCGATGAGCTCCTGGAGGCCGTCGTTGAGCAGCTCGCGGATCGACTCGACGTCGGTGGTGGCGCGGGAGATCAGCCGGCCGGAGGTGTAGCGCTCGTGGAAGTCGACGCTGAGCGACTGCGCGTGCCGGAAGATCCGGCCGCGCAGGTCCAGGAGCATGTCCTGGCCGATGCGGGCGGACAGCCGCACGAAGGCCAGCTGGAGGAGGCCGGAGGCCAGCGCGCAGAGCGCGTACCCGACGCCGACCGCGACGAGCGGGCCGTGGTCGCCGTGGCGCACGGCGGGCACACCGCGGTCGATGGCGTACGCCACCAGCAGCGGCCCCGCCTGGACGGCGGCCTGCTGGAGCAGCAGGACGAGGACGGTGAGCCGGACCGCGCCCCGGGCGGGGGCGAGGAGCGAGCGCAGCAGCGTGCGGGAGGCGCCCTTGGGCGCGGGCAGGACGTCCTGGCCGACGGGGTCGTCGGCGGCCGTCCGCGCGGTCTCCTCGGACTGCTGCTCGGGGGCGGTGGTGGTCATCGCCGCGGCCCTCCCTGATGTGCGTGGTCGTCCTGGCCCGACATGAGTGACGCGTACTCCTCGCTGCCGCGCAGCAGTTCGTGGTGGGTGCCGACCGCCGTGATGCGCCCGCCGGAGAGCAGCGCTACCCGGTCGGCGAGCAGGACGGTGGACGGGCGGTGGGCGACGACCAGGGCGGTGGTGGTGGCGAGCACGTCACGCAGCGCCGCCTCCACCAGGGCCTCGGTGTGGACGTCGAGCGCGGAGAGCGGGTCGTCGAGGATGAGGAAGCGGGGGGACCCGACGACGGCGCGGGCCAGCGCGAGGCGCTGCCGCTGACCGCCGGAGAGGCTCAGCCCCTGCTCGCCGACCTGGGTGCCGGGGCCCTCGGGCAGGGCGTGCACGAAGTCCGCCTGGGCGACGGACAGGGCCCGTACGAGATCGGCCTCCCGGGCGCCGGCGGCACCCATCAGCACGTTGTCGGCGACGGTGGCCGAGAAGAGCGTGGGGTCCTCGAAGGCGACGGAGACGAGCTCGCGCAGCCGCTCGCGGGGGAGCGTCGCGATGTCCCGGCCGTCGAGGGTGATCCGCCCGGCGGTCGCCTCGTGGAGGCGGGGGATCAGCGCGGTGAGGGTGGTCTTGCCGCTGCCGGTGGTGCCGACGAGGGCCATGGTCTCGCCGGGCCGGATGTGCAGGTCGATGCCGCGCAGCACGGGCGGGGAGTCGGCGGGGGCGTCGGGATAGCGGAACTCCACGCCCTCCAGCCGGAGTCCGTCGCGGTCGGGCAGGGACTTGTCGGCGGCCGCGGGTCTGTCCCCGTGCTGGTCCGGAACGGGCCCGTCCGCGGGCACGGGGCTGTCCAGCACCTCGAAGAAGCGGTCCGCGGCCGTCGCCGACTCGTTGGTCACCGCGAGCAGGAAGCCCAGCGACTCCACCGGCCAGCGCAGCGCGAGCGCCGTCGACAGGAACGCCACCAGGGTGCCCGCGGAGAGCTGGCCGTCGGCGACCTGCACCACCCCGAGCAGCAGCGCCGCCCCGATCGCCAGCTCCGGCAGAATCATGATCAGCGCCCAGAGCGTCCCCAGCAGGCCCGCCTTGCGCAGCTCCGTCGACCGCAGCCGGCCGGACAGGCCCATGAACGAGCGCTCCTGCCGGTGGTGCCGGCCGAAGCCCTTGATGATGCGGATGCCGAGGACGCTCTCCTCGACGGCCGTCGTCAGATCGCCCACCTGGTCCTGCGCGGTGCGCGCGGCCCGGGAATAGCGCTCCTCGAACAGCGAGCAGAGCACGACCAGCGGCACCACCGGCGCCAGCAGCACCAGCCCCAGCACCCACTGCTGCATCAGCAGGATGACGAAGCCGACCACGATGGTCACCCCGTTGACCAGCAGGAAGGTCAGCGGGAACGCAAGGAAGATCCGCAGCAGCATCAGGTCGCTCGTGCCGCGCGACAGCAACTGCCCCGAGGGCCAGCGGTCGTGGAAGGCCACGGGCAGCCGCTGGAGACGGCCGTAGAGGTCCGCCCGCATGTCCGCCTCGACGCGCGCCAACGGGCGGGCGATCAGCCGGCGGCGCATCAGGAACAGCGTCGCCTCCGCCGCGCCGAGGACCAGCAGCAGGGCGCCGCCCAGCCATACGCCCGACGGGTCGCGGCCGGCGACCGGGCCGTCGACCATCCACTTCAGCACGAGGGGGATGACGAGGCCGATGCAGGACGCGACGACCGCGGTGGCCGCGGCGGCGACCAGCGGGACGCGGACGGGGCGGACGTAGGGCCACAGGCGCAGCAGTGAGCGGACGGGGGAGCGCGGGGTTCCTCGGGTATCAACCATCATGAGCGAGCGTACGGTTGCCCACTGACACCGCTCACGCGGTTTTTTCCCCAGCCCCGCCCCTTCCCGAAACTGGGGGCAAGCCCCCCAGACCCCCCCGGGTGCGCAGATTCAGCCCGTCCGGCGTTTGAGGACAGGGGTCTGGGGCGGAGCCCCAGTTACGGGAAGGGGCGGGGTAGGGGAGAAACCGCCGGGACGGCCCGCAGCAGGAGCACCGAGCGGGGCCGTACGGCCACAGGCGCACCGGCGGGGCGGCGGATTCCCGGGGCCACGGCCTGCCGCTCCAGCGCCGTGTTCACGAGCAGTTCATACGCCGAAGCCCACGGCGGACCCGGCAGCATGAACCGCACCGGCCCGGCCCCCGCATGCAGCACCGTCAGGAAGCTGTCGTCGACCACAGGTTCACCCCCAGGGCCGCGCCGGGGGATGTCCCGGCCGGAGAGGAACATGCCGAGCGTCGCCGTCGGCGCGTACCAGTCGGCCTCGCTCATCTCCGTGCCGTCCGCCGTGAACCAGGCGAGGTCCCGCAGCCCGTCCGCTCCTTGGGGTCGGCCGGAGAAGAAGGAGCGGCTGCGCAGCACGGGGTGGGCGCGGCGCAGCGCGAGGAGCCGGCCGGAGAGCTCGGCGAGTTCCCGCCAGCCGGGGTCGTCCAGGAGGGACCAGTCGACCCAGCTGGTCCCGTTGTCCTGGCAGTAGGCGTTGTTGTTGCCGCCCTGCGTGCGGCCCATCTCGTCCCCCGCCACCAGCATGGGCACGCCGGTGGACAGCAGCAGGGTGGTCAGCAGGTTCCGTAACTGCCGCCGCCGCAGCGCGAGGACCGCCGGGTCGTCGGTCTCGCCCTCGGCGCCGCAGTTCCAGGAGCGGTTGTCGCCGGTGCCGTCGCGGTTGCCCTCGCCGTTGGCCTCGTTGTGCTTCTGCTCGTAACTGACGAGGTCGCGCAGGGTGAAGCCGTCATGCGCGGTGATGAAGTTGACGGAGGCGTAGGGCCTGCGGCCGCCCCAGGCGTAGAGGTCGCTGGAGCCCGACAGGCGGTAGCCGAGATCCCGTACGTCCGGCAGCGCGCCCCGCCAGAAGTCGCGCACGGCGTCGCGGTAGCGGTCGTTCCACTCCGTCCACAGCGGCGGGAAGGCGCCCACCTGGTAGCCGCCCGAACCCACGTCCCACGGCTCGGCGATGAGCTTGACCCGGCGCAGCACCGGGTCCTGGGCGATGACCGCGAGGAACGGCGAGAGCATGTCGGGCTCGTCGATGGAGCGCATGCCCCGGGCCAGCGCCGCCGCCAGGTCGAAGCGGAAGCCGTCGACGCCCATCTCGGTGACCCAGTAGCGCAGCGAGTCGGTGATCAGCCGGAGGACGTTCGGCTGCACCACGTGGAGGGTGTTGCCGCAGCCGGTGTAGTCGGCGTAGCGGCGGGCGTCGTCCTGGAGGCGGTAGTAGCGGCGGTTGTCCACGCCGCGCAGGGAGAGCGTCGGCCCGAGCTCGCCGCCCTCCGCCGTGTGGTTGTAGACGACGTCGAGGATGACCTCGATGCCCGCCGCGTGCAGGGCCCGCACCATCCGCTTGAACTCGCCCACCTGTCGGCCGCGCGTCCCGGTGGCCGCGTAGGCGGCGTGCGGGGCGAAGTAGCCGATGGAGTTGTAGCCCCAGTAGTTGCGCAGCCCGCGCCGCAGCAGGTGGTCCTCGTGCGCGAAGTGGTGCACCGGCAGCAGCTCGACCGCGGTCACCCCGAGGCGCACCAGGTGGTCGACGGCCGCGGGGTGCGCGAGCCCCGCGTAGGTGCCGCGCAGCCGCTCCGGGATGCCGGGGTGGCGCATGGTGAAGCCGCGCACGTGCAGTTCGTAGATGACCGAGTCGGCCCACGGCGTCTTCGGCCTGTGGTCGTCCGCCCAGTCGTCGCCGTCCGCGACGACGACGCCCTTGGGGACGTACGGGGCGGAGTCGCGGTCGTCGCGCACGGTGTCGGCGACGTACTGCTGCGGCCAGTCGCGGACGTGTCCGTACACCTCGGGAGGAAGCGTGAAATCCCCGTCTATCGCCCGCGCGTAGGGATCGAGGAGGAGCTTGGCGGGGTTCCAGCGGGCGCCGGTCCAGGGGTCCCAGCGGCCGTGCACGCGATAGCCGTAGCGCCGGCCGGGCAGCACGCCCGGCACGAAGCCGTGCCATATCTCGTGCGTCAACTCGCCCAAGGGCAGGCGGGTTTCCGCCTCCCGGAGCGGCTCGCCGTCGGGGCCGGTGCCCGGCTCGTCGTCGAACAGGCACAGCTCGACGGCCTCCGCCCCGCCGGCCCACAGGGCGAAGTTCGTCCCCGCCACCCCGTCGGCGCCCACGCGGTACCGCGCGCCCAGCGGCTCCGAGCTGCCCGGCCGCACCGCCGGGCCGTCGGGTGCCCGGCCCTCCGGCCGCCGGTGGCCGTTGACGCCGGACACGGCGGGCGGCCTCGCACCGCCGTCCGTACGGGGCCGGGCGGGGGCGCGCTCGAACCGGTCGCCCCGCTCCGCCCGTTCCGCCCCTTGCTCGGGTGCGCTCGACACGTCTTCGCCTCCGGCGGCTCTCGGCCGGCGCGCCGGGCACCCGGCTTCCCGTGCCGGGTGTCGGCGGCCCTGTCCTTCCCCCAGTTCTGCCCAGATCCACGCGCGCGCTCACCCGTGTGATCGGATGCGACAGGTGTGCGGAGTTCGGACGGGGGCCGCACCGCCAGGTGGTCAACGGCGGGTCTGTGGCCGGTTTAAGATGCCTCGATTCGGCCACAGCTCACCCCTCATGCGTACGCCTCGCACCACCGTTCTCATTTGCTGCGGAACGGTGACATTCCCGAGCCATGCACTGTCGGAGGCATGTGGTTATCTATCGCCATGCGCGTGCTGACGCGCTCAGGGGGCGCCGCGTGGCCGCGGGCCGTGCGAAGGGGAGACAACCGTTGTGAACATGCAGCTGATATCGAGAGGGCGCGGGGGCCGCAGGGGTCTGTTCGCGCTGCTGCTCGGAGCGCTGTTGCTGCTGGTCACCGCCTGCGGGGGTGACGGTGACACCAAGAAGGACGGTGCCAAGAAGGACGACGGCAAGCCGTCGAAGGCCGTGGTGGTGATCGCGCCCAAGGACGGTGCGACCGACGTCGCGACGAGCGGCGCGCTCAAGGTCACCGCGCAGGAGGGCACCCTGACCTCCGTCAAGGTCGCCGACGCCAAGGGCGCCGCGGTGGACGGGAAGATAACCGACGGCGGCGCGGCCTGGGAGCCGACCGCCCACCTGGGCGCCTCCACGAAGTACACGGTGGACGCGCTGGCGAAGGACAAGGACGGCCGGACGTCCGCGAAGCACGCGACGTTCACGACCCTCACCCCGCAGAACACGTTCGTCGGCTACTTCACGCCGGAGGACGGCAGCACGGTCGGCGTCGGCATGCCCGTGTCGCTCAATTTCAGCCGCGGCATCACCGACACCAAGGCCGTCGAGCGGGCCGTCAAGGTGACCGCCGAGCCCTCGGTGCCCATCAAGGGCCACTGGTTCGGGAACGACCGCCTCGACTTCCGCCCCGAGAAGTACTGGGCCGCGGGCACCAAGGTGACGCTGGAGATGAACCTCGACGGCGTCGAGGGCCGTGACGGCGTCTACGGCACGCAGAACAAGACCGTGAAGTTCACCGTCGGCCGCAGCCAGGTGAGCACGGTGGACGCCTCCAGCCACCAGATGACGGTCGAGCGGGACGGCAAGCCGCTCAAGACCATCCCGATCTCGGCAGGCGCCCCGGGCCACTCGACGTACAACGGCCAGATGGTCATCAGCGAGAAGTACGAAGTGACGCGCATGGACGGCCGCACGGTCGGCTTCGGCGGCGAGTACGACATCTCGGACGTGCCGCACGCGATGCGCCTGTCGACGTCCGGCACCTTCATCCACGGCAACTACTGGTCGGGCGAGGGCACCTTCGGCTCGGAGAACGCCAGCCACGGCTGCGTCGGACTGTTCGACCAGCGCGGCGGCGGCGACCCGTCCACCCCGGCCTCGTGGTTCTACAACAACTCCCTCGTCGGTGACGTCGTCGTGGTCAAGAACTCCAACGACAAGACGATCGCGCCGGACAACGGATTCAGCGACTGGAACATGTCCTGGTCCGAGTGGACCGCCGGGAGCTGACGCCCCCTCCCCCTCGACGGCCCCGCGGCCCGGCGCACTGTGTGACCAAGTGCACCGGGCCGCTCGTCGTGCGGCCACTTCCCGGGGCAGACCCCCGGGAACCCTGAAGCTAACCTGCTGTCATGACTGTGCATCTTGAGGCTGCCGAGGGCGTCGGGACCATCCGGCTGGACCGTCCGCCCATGAACGCGCTCGACATCGCCACCCAGGACCGGCTCCGCGAGCTCGCGGAGGAGGCGACCCGCCGCGAGGACGTGCGGGCCGTCGTGCTGTGGGGCGGGGAGAAGGTGTTCGCGGCCGGCGCGGACATCAAGGAGATGCAGCAGATGGACCACGCGGCCATGGTGGCCCGGTCCCGCGGCCTCCAGGACGCCTTCACCGCCGTCGCCCGCATCCCCAAGCCCGTCGTCGCCGCCGTCACCGGCTACGCGCTCGGCGGTGGCTGCGAGCTCGCGCTCTGCGCCGACTTCCGCATCGCCGCGGACAACGCCAAGCTCGGCCAGCCGGAGATCCTGCTCGGCCTGATCCCGGGCGCGGGCGGCACCCAGCGCCTCGCCCGGCTCGTCGGCCCGTCCAAGGCCAAGGACCTCATCTTCACCGGCCGTCAGGTGAAGGCCCCCGAGGCGCTGGAGCTCGGCCTCGTCGACCGGGTCGTGCCGGCCGCGGAGGTCTACGAGCAGGCGCACGCGTGGGCCGCGAAGCTGGCCGCCGGGCCGGCGCTCGCGCTGCGCGCCGCCAAGGAGGCGGTGGACACCGGCCTGGAGACCGACATCGACACCGGGCTCGCCATCGAACGCAACTGGTTCGCGGGGCTGTTCGCCACCGAGGACCGGGAGATCGGGATGCGCAGCTTTGTCGAGGACGGGCCCGGCAAGGCCAAGTTCGTCTGAAAATCGGCAGGTTGGGACAGGTCGTCGCGGGGTCGCCGAGTGCTCGGCGGCCCCGTCTCCCTTGCTCCGGCATGACGGACTGTTGCCCCTTGTGGGGGAATTCCCCGAGGTGTGCGAACGCCTCGAAATGACCTTGTTCCATGCGCTGAGCGATCATCTGTGCACCTGAGGTCACCGCAGGTCAGTCGGCATTTTCTGATCGACTGGCTGCCCATGGCATATGTCGCGGAGCGCCGTTGGAGGCATGGATTCCGCTCCAGTGAATCCCTTCGTTCCAGCCCACGGCGTCTTTACGGCGGCCATGATGGGGTGCATGGCGGGCCTGGAAGGAACGGATCAGCCGCGGCAGCGAACCGGCACGGCCGCTGTGCGCTGGATGCCGTCCGTAGAGGATGAACTGGCGCTCAAGGCGCTCGATCTGTTCGGCGACCCCACGCTCGGTGAAGTCCAGCTGCCCTCCCGCCCGGAGTCGGCGGTCGCCGCGCGGCGGCTGACGCAGTCCGTCGTGCTGCGCCACTGGGGGCTGTCCGCCCAGCTCGCGGAGCACGCCGTGCTGCTGGTCTCCGAGTTGGTGGGCAACGCCGTCCGGCACACCGGGGCGCGCTACTTCGGGCTGCGGATGCTGCGCCGCCGCGGCTGGCTGCGGATAGAGGTGCGCGACCCGTCCCGCGGGCTGCCCTGTCTGATGCCGGTGCACGAGCTCGACACGAGCGGGCGGGGCCTCTTCCTGGTCGACAAGCTCTCGGACCGCTGGGGCGTGGATCTGCTGGCGCGCGGCAAGACGACGTGGTTCGAGATGAGGGTCGCCGACCGCTGAGCGCGACGCCCCCCCCGCAGGGGCGGAGGCCGGGAAACGCAGAGGCCCCCATCCGTCGGAGTGCGACGGGCCGGGGGCCTCTGCGTGCGGCCGCGGAGAATTGGGGTGTGTTCCGCGGCCGGATAAAAACGACCTGGCCCGGGTCAATGGGGGTCGTGACCTCGACTATGGCAGACAGCCGCGTTCCAGCCAAAGCGGCTATCGGGTCAGATTCGGGCAATTCAGGAGAGAGTTCTCGCCAATCAAAGGTGAGTTGCAACACCCGCCTTGAATTCCATGAATGAACCGACAGGTAACTTTATTTTTATGCAGACGCCATGTCGGTTCTTGCGGGCCCGAGTGTTCTGGAGTGTCATGTCCCCGCCGGGCCGCCGACCGGCGTGCCCGCCACCCGGGAGCCCCCATGGACGAAGACCCCGCGACCGCCCCTTATCCCCCCACCCACTGGATACCGGCCGACAGCGCCAACTACACGGTCTCCAGCCGCCCCACGGCCCATCCGATCGACTTCCTCGTGATCCATGTGACGCAGGAGACCTTCGGCGACGCGATGAAGATCTTCAAGAATCCCGCGGCCAAGGTCTCGGCGCACTACATGGTCGCCTCCGCGGACGGCTATATCGGCCAGTTCGTCCGCGAGAAGGACATCGCCTGGCACGCCGGCAACTGGGACTACAACACCCGCAGCATCGGTATCGAGCACGAGGGCTGGATCGACCGCCCCGAATACTTCACCGACGCGATGTACCGCTCCTCGGCGCGCCTCGCCGCCGCCGTCTGCGCCCGCTACGGCATCCCCACGACCCGCGACCACATCATCGGCCACGTCGAAGTGCCCGGTTCCACCCATACCGACCCCGGCCCGCACTGGGACTGGGACCGCTATATCGGCCTGGTGATCAGCGGCGGCTAATGTGTGCCGGTCACACCAGCACACAAGGGGAGGCCCACATGGCCGACATCGAGACGCGCCAGGCCGAAGCACGCAAGGCGTTCGACCGGTTCGACGCGAACGGGGACGGTCTGATCACCGCCGCCGAGTACAAGAGCGTGATGGCTCAGCTCGGCGACTTCAACGTCACCGAGACCGTGGCGCAGGCCATCATCAACAAGAAGGACGGCAACGGCGACGGCGTGCTGTCCTTCGAGGAGTTCTGGGCCTCCCTCAACGGCTGACCCGGCCACGCACGGACCCCGGCCCGCGGGTCAGCGCCAGCCCCGCCGCTGCGCACTGGCCCGCCGCCGCCGGTCGTTGCACAGCAGGCACCGGCCCCAGCCCGGCGGCAGCGGGTCCTCCTTGTCGCCGTACAACGGATCCACGGGCCCCTTGGGGTGCTCCGCGCACGCCGTCGTGCCTATCCCGGCGCCCAGGGCGCCGGCCGCGGCCAACGCCCGGCGCAGGGCGTCGAGAAGCTGGTCGGCCTCATGGGGCGCCGGAGCGGCGTCGAGGGCGAAGGCGATGTCCGAGGCGGTGCTGAGCGCGCTCTGGAGTTCGCGCAGGTCTGCGTAACTCATGCTGGAGAGCGTACGCGCCACCACTGACAACGCCTTCCGCGTGACGTCGGGCCCGCTCAGACCGCGGTCAGCGCCCAGCCGCGGTCCGCGGGGACGGAGGCCGCGTCACGCGCCTCCCGCACCCCCTCGCCCCGCGCCGACCGGGCCGCGCCCGCGCGGTGCGAATCCTGCGCCCAGATCCGGCCGTCCGCCTCGGACACGACCTTGCGCAGGCCGCCCGGGGCGACCGGCGCGGTGCGGAACCGCTGTTCCGGAGCGTCCGCGTCGCACGGCGCGGTGACCAGCAGCGGACCCTGCCGGTCGATGCAGTGGTACGGCTCGGCCACCGAGGAGAACTGGTGGGTGGCCGGGCTGTAGATCCAGGACTGCCGGGCGGGCGCGCTCGCGTCGCATGCCTGGAGTGCCACCAGCCGCGGCCGCGCCACGCCCCGGGGGTCGCGGTAGCCGGAACCCTCCGCCGTAAGACAGCCCCCGTACGCGCCGCTGTGCATCCGCACGGCCGAGGCGGGTGCCGCCTCGGGTGCGGCGACGGCGGACGGCGCCGCGAGACCGAGGACGGCGGCGACGCTGCCGAGGATCGCGGCAGTGGCACGGGCATGGTGGCGCATGGCTGGGGCTCCTCGTGGTGTGACGGTACGAGGGCGCCGACATTACTTACAGAAGTCACACAGTGACACACTGATTCCAGCCATGATCCCCAAGCGGGGAGCGCCGGTTCAGCACTCGATGACGTTGACCGCGAGCCCGCCGCGGGCCGTCTCCTTGTACTTCACCTTCATGTCCGCGCCGGTCTCCTTCATGGTCTTGATGACCTTGTCGAGGGAGACGTGGTGGCGGCCGTCGCCGCGCAGGGCCATGCGGGCGGCGGTGACGGCCTTGGCCGCGGCCATGCCGTTGCGCTCGATGCAGGGGATCTGGACCAGGCCGCCGACCGGGTCGCAGGTCAGGCCCAGGTTGTGCTCCATGCCGATCTCGGCCGCGTTCTCGACCTGCTCGGGCGAGCCGCCGAGGACCTCCGCGAGGCCGCCGGACGCCATCGAGCAGGCCGAGCCGACCTCGCCCTGGCAGCCGACCTCGGCGCCGGAGATCGAGGCGTTCTCCTTGAAGAGCATGCCGATCGCGCCCGCGGCGAGCAGGAAGCGGACGATGCCGTCCTCGTCCGCGCCGGGCACGAAGTTCATGTAGTAGTGCAGCACGGCCGGGATGATGCCCGCGGCGCCGTTGGTGGGGGCGGTCACGACGCGGCCGCCCGCGGCGTTCTCCTCGTTGACGGCCATGGCGTAGATCGTGATCCACTCCATCGCGCGGGCCTGCGGGTCGCCCTCGGCGCGCAGCTGGCGGGCGGAGTTGGCCGCACGGCGGCGCACCTTGAGGCCGCCGGGGAGGATGCCCTCGCGGGACATGCCGCGGGAGACGCACGCCTGCATGACGCGCCAGATCTCCAGGAGGCCCTCGCGGATCTCGGTCTCCGTGCGCCAGGCCTTCTCGTTCTCCAGCATCAGGGCGGAGATCGACAGGCCCGTCTCGCGGGACATCCGCAGCAGCTCGTCACCCGTGCGGAAGGGGTACTTCAGCACGGTGTCGTCCAGGACGATCCGGTCCTCGCCGACCGCGTCCTCGTCCACGACGAAGCCGCCGCCGACGGAGTAGTACGTCTTCTCCAGCAGGGGCGCGCCGGTCTCGTCGTAGGCGAAGAGAGTCATGCCGTTGGCGTGGTACGGCAGGGAGCGGCGGCGGTGCAGGATCAGCTGGGTCGACTCGTCGAAGTCGATCTCGTGGGTCGAGCCGATCTCCGCGCCGAGCAGCCGCAGCCGCTTCGAGGAGCGGATGCGCTCGACCTCGTCGTCCGCCGTCTCCACGTCGACGGTGCGGGGGGAGTGGCCCTCAAGACCGAGCAGCACGGCCTTGGGGGTGCCGTGGCCGTGCCCGGTGGCACCGAGCGAGCCGAAGAGCTCCGCCCGCACGGACGTGGTGTGGGCCAGCAGCCCCTCGTTCTTCAGCCGCCGCGTGAACATCAGCGCGGCGCGCATCGGGCCGACCGTGTGGGAGCTGGACGGGCCTATGCCGATCGAGAAGAGATCGAATACGGAGATGGCCACGGTGGCGGACTCCCTTGTCTGCTCATGAGGGGCGGAGGTGCTGGAGGAGGCGCGAAAAAAATGTCCCTGCCCATGAGCGTAACCCGTCCCTCGGGCACCTCCGCGGCCACAGCGAGGTGACAGCCTTGTGAACCCTCTGTTTCAGGTTACGAAGGGGTCACGCCGCCTGGGAATCCGAGTCGGCGAGGCCCTTGAAAGCCTGACCGAACACTTCCCGGGCCCGCTGGAGCACCGCCCGGCGCCAGGCGTCGTCGTCGGGGGCGAAGGCCGCCCGGATCAGGTCCTTGGCCGGATTCCGCACGGCCGTGGCCGGGTGGTGGTGGAGGTGGAGCCAGTTGTCGGCGCAGAGGGCGAGCAGCACCTCCGGGCCCGGCAGGGTGCCGAATTCCAGGGTGATCGCCGTGAGTTCCTCGTGGCCGCGCAGGCCGTCGGCGACCGCGGTCGCGGTGTTGCCGACGATCGGGGTGGAGGAGGAGGTGCCCCGCTCGGACGCCGTCAGGGCGGGCCCGTACCAGGCCCGGGCCCGGTCGTGGGCGCCCGCGTCCCGCCCGCCGCGGAAGATCGGTTCGCCGAGGGCGCGCTCGCCGAGCCCCGTGTGCAGATCGACATAGGCGATGTGCGGCACACCGGCGATGTGCTCGGCGACGACGCGGCGCAGCGTCCGGTGCGACCAGGCCGGGGCGAACCCGCCGTAGAAGAGGCCGTCGGGGTGGCGGTACTGGCCGCGGGTGACGGCCTCCTGGAAGACCGCGGGGCCGAGCCGGTCGCGGAGCGCGAGGGCCCGGGCGGTGGTCTCCCGGACCGGGAAGTCCGCACCGTCCCCCTGGACGAGGGCGGGGTGGACCCGGTCGTAGGCGTCGTTGTGCGGGGGGTCGTCGTGGTCGACGAAGTTGCGGTTGACGTCGACGTTGTCCTCGTTCACCCGGCGCAGGTAGGCGAAGCCGTACGGGTTGAGGGCGTGCAGGAGCAGGACGCCGGTGTCCCGGCCCCCGGCCCGCGCCTGCCCCTCCTCCAGCAGCACCCGGGTCTGGCACGCGGAGCCGCAGAATCCCTCGATGCCATGGGTGCCCGAGACCGCGACCAGCAGCTTCGCCGGGGTGGCGGGGCCGAGGTAGGCGGTGTCGGCGCACAACGGGCCGCCGTCCGGGCCGCGGTGGCCCGGCAGCTGGAAGGAGCGCAGGGCCGCGCCGGCCGCTTCGGCGGCGGCCAGGAAGTCCGCTCGCGCCCGTGCGTAGTCCGTCGGCCAGGAGGAAGGGCTGGGCATGGGCCGCCTTTCAGGGGGAGGGGTGCGGGCCGGCTCCGGGCGGCGGGGGTATCCCCAGGGCCCGCAGGACGGCGTTCTGCCCGGCCGCCGTCGGGGCGTGCAGGACGCACAGCATCCGGTCGCCGGGTTTCAGGTGCGCGGCGAAGTACGCGTTGACCGCCTTCGCCGAGCTCGTCGGCCGCTGCCGGTAGAGGTCCACCGGGCGCCCGATGCCGGGCAGGACGCCGTGCGCGGCGTCGAAGGGGTGCCCGGGCGCGACGGCCTCGGCCACTTCGGCGGCCAGGGCCGAGGCGGCGGGGCGGGCGGGGTCCGGGTACATGCTGACCTCCGGGTGCCCGCTGAAGGCGTTCATGGCGCAGTACGCCACGGGGTTGTACGTCTTGAGCGCGATCACTTCGGGGAAGGGCCCGCCGTCGGCCAGCAGCCGGGTGAAGTGCGCGGTCCAGCTGTGACCGAAGATCGGACCGTGCCGGTAGGCGTCGCCGACGAACTGCGTCATCACATGGAGCGCGGTCCGGCCCGAGGGCAGCTTCGCCCACCGGGACGTCAGCAGGGAGACCACCGCGTCCCGCTCCCGGTCGACGCCCAGCACGATGTACTCGGCCTCGGTGAGCATGTCCCGGCGCAGGGTGAACAGCTCCCGGGCCCGCAGGTCGGGCATGGCGGCCACCAGCCCGTCCACGATCCGGTGCTCGGTGAGGGGGTCCAGCTCGCGGCCCGGTGGCAGGACCCGCACCTCCACGGCCCCGGCCGGCGCCGGGGTGCCGGGACCGGCCTCCCGGCGGGTTCGGCTCGCCATCGCCCGGGCTCAGGCGTCGGCGGCGGTCGGCAGGGGTATCTGCTCGTCCTTCGCGCCGAGCACCGTGCGCTGGTGCAGCTCCACGAAATAGAGCTTCCACAGCCAGAAGATGTGGTGCAGGTGGCGCTCGACGGCCCGCTCGTCCTCCTCGGTGGTGGCGAGGGAGGTCAGCACCCGCCAGACGAAGTCGTCGTGGTCGTCGTCGAGGTCGGTGTTGACGTGGGCGCGGGCGCCCTTGACCTCGTCCGGGCCCAGGACCTTCTCCAGGTTGTCCAGCCACTCGGGCTGGGTCCGGGTGGTGGTGTACTCGACGAAGTACACGCTGGTGATCAGGGCCAGCGGACTGTCCTCGAACTCCATGCCGTACTGCAGATAGCCGGTCAGGAGCTTCGTGGCGAGCAGCGGCTCCGTGGAGTAGATCTCCTCCTTGGTCACCCCGGCCTTCGCCAGGTCGGCGGCGAACAGCCGGTCGTGCAGCATCTCGTCGTCGGTGTAGTGCGCCCACGCCTTGGCCTGGACGGGGTCCACCTTGGTGAAGTACTTGATGGCCAGCGCGTCGATGGTGCGCTTGCGGCGCAGGCGCAGGATCGTCTCGATGTTGTGCCGCTTGTAGTAGTCGAGGTTGATCTCGGCGGCGTCCCGCTGGTGCTGGGCGTAGGGGACGGTCTGGTAGAAGTCCTTGATGAACGAGTCGAGGAGCGCGTCGATGCGCTCCCGCAGCTCGGGCCTCGGCTTGGTCGCCATGGGTGATCCCTTCTCTGAACTGAGGCTGTGCGGACCGGTGGTGACGTCAATGGCAGCCGCAGCCCGCGCCGGCGACCCGCTGCATCCGGCCGCGCCGCACCGCCTTGCGGGCGCCCAGGAGCGCGGTGCCGTCCGAGGTCAGCAGCGAGCTGCGCGGCATCAGGAAGGCGAGGGCGAACCGGGTGGTGGGGGTGACGCCCAGCCCCAGGTTCACCACCCCGTGGCCGGCGCCGTACACCTCGTTGGGGCCGCAGTTCGCCGGGACGATCTCCGTGTCGGTGTTGATGCCGAAGCCCAGCTCCCACACGGTGCGGTAGAGCGGCTCGGCGGACAGCAGCTCTTCCAGGGCTCGCGCGACGGGGGCGGCCGAGGGCTGCCCGGGGGCGACACCGGTGATCAGCCCGCCGGTCACGTCCAGCCGCACCGGCACGTTCACCAGGGGTGCGAGCGCCTCGAACAGCCGTTGCTGGACGGGCACGTCGGCCGGGTCGGCGCCCCGGTGCACGATGGGCCACCCGCGCAGGGTCAGCGCCCCGGTGAGACCACTGAGCCGGGCGCCGGCGGAGAAGGTGGTGATCTCCGCGGCGGTCACGCTCAGCTTCCCCGGCGGGAAGATCTGCTGCTCGCCGTCGTCGAGGACCCCGGCCTGCTGGTTCCACACGCAGTCCGGCGAGTCGAGGTCGAACTCCGCCTCGGTACCGGCGTCGTCGTCGGTGATCAGCAGCCGCTCGGTGGTCCCCGCCCGGTCGAAGAACTCCTCGGCCACGGCCTCCTGTCGGGCGATGTCGGTGCGCGTGGCGGTCCGCAGCAGGTAGCGGACGTGCCCCGCGGTCAGCGGCGTGGAGCCCGCCGGCAGCACCACCAGCCTCCGGTCGCCCAGCTCCCGCGGGCCGGGGGAGGCGAGGAACCGCCCCGGGCAGGCCACCAGCACATGGGCGCCCGGCGGCACATGCTGCGCCAGGAGCTCCCCGAGGTCCACCTCGGGCGGCAGCGTCAGATGCAGGACCCGGTCGTACCTCCCGGGCCGGCAGTGGATCGTCCTGTGGCCCGGTTCGTCGGTGACCAGGCAGAACGTCCCGGACGGAGCGCCGAACTGGCCGAAGTCGCTTGCGGTGATTTCCAGCGGTGGCACGAGCGGACTCCCTAGAGAATGCCCGGCGAACCCCTGGCGGGGGTTCCTCCGGGGCCGGTCTTCCGGCCCCCGTGACGGGGCACGGGCCCCGCCACGGGTCGGTGCTCAGCCGAGCAGCGTGCCCAGGTAGTTGCGGTTCTTCTGAACCTTGATCTTCCTCATGACTGTCACCTCCTGTCGCTTCTGTCGGCGGCCGGTGTTGTGCGCACCCCGGACCGGGCGGCGAGCGGGTGACGTATCGCCGGCGGTCACCCGCCGGCGACGACTCGCTCCACGGTGGGGTGGTCCAAGTGCCCGATGAGAGCGGGTCCGTTGCTGCTCAGGACGCGGGTGTCGGGCGAGATGACGTCGAGGTGGTACTGCGTGAAGGGGGTGAGCCCCAGCCCGTAGTGCAGACACCCCTCGGTGCCGCCGTACACCTCGTTCATGGCGTGGTTGCCCGGGAGGATGTCGAGCGCGGTGTTGAGGGCGTGGCCGATCTCCCACACGATGCGGTAGCGGGAGTCCACGGCGAACATCTGCTCAAGCATCTCAAGCGCCGGGGCGGCCCCCGGGTCGAGCGCGGTGAGGTGGGTGATCCGCCCGTCCTCGACCGTCGCCTTGACGGCGTTGTCGCGCAGCGCCCACAGCCGGGAGTGGACCCGGGCCTGATCGGTACGGGAGAACGACGGCGTGCCGTTGTGCAGGATCGGGTAGCCGCGCAGCGTGATCTCGCCCTCCAGCGGCAGCTTCAGATTCTCCTGGAACTCACGGATCTCGATGGGCAGCACGCTGATCTCACCGGCCGGGACGATCTGCTGGTCGCCCCAGTCCAGCGGCCCCGCCTGCTGGTTCCACACCAGGTCCTCCCGGAGGTGGTCCAGCACCGCGCGGGTGCCGTGCCGGGGGTCGACGTACTCCAGGTGGCCGGCCTCCTCCGCGATCTCGAAGAACGTGTCCGAGAACGCGGCCTGTTCGGCGGCCGAGGTGCGCTCCATCACCGACAGGAAGTGCCGGATCTCCGTCAGGGTGGTGGGCGTGGAATTGCACGCCATCCCCATGATCTTGCGCCGGCCCACCAGTTCGGGATCGGGCGATTCGAAGAACCGGTGGGGCGAGACGACGAGAATGTGCGCCGGCTCCGGAATGCTCTTCTCCAGCAGGTCCTCGAAACGGTCGCCCGCCGTGAAAGGAACGGTGAGATACCGGTCGTAGGAGGCGTTCTCGACGATCTCGATCGCGTCGGCCAGCTCCGGGTTGGTGATCAGGCAGAACGTGCTTCCGGTGGCCGCGCCGAACTGGCTGAGCTTGCCCGGGTCGATGGACACGCGTGGGCTCATGGCAACTCCGTCCTGCGTCCTCTTCGGCGGCCGCCGCCGTGCCAACCACCTTGTCGAAGACGCCTGTCGGGCTGCCATAGGCCGATGGTCCCGCCCGGGCGGTGGCAGTAATTCGCGGTCGCGCACCGCCCGCCACGGCTCCGGTCACGCCCCGCGGACCCGCAGGGATCCCCGGCGCCGCAGTCCCGTCGAAAGTGTTGACCGAAAGGCGGGATAGGGCCAAAGTCCCTGTCGCGGCCATGGGTCCTCAGCCCCATGCGGCGGAGCAAAAGCGTGGTTAGTATCACACCCTGGTGTTCCACAGGGAGCCGAGGAGGGCCGAAAGTGGACCTGGCTACGGGGGCGAACGGCGGCACCGCGGAAGGGGAGACCCTCATCACCTGGCAGGCGCCGCCACTGAAGTTCGGAATGGGCGCCACCCGGGAGATCGCCTATGAACTCTCGAGAGCCGGGGTGCGCTCGGTCCTCCTGGTGACCGACCCGACGCTCGCGGCACTCGGACTGCCGGCCCGCGTCGCGAAGAGCATCGAGCAGGACGGCATCGCGGTGACCGTCTTCGACCGGGCGCTCGTCGAACCCACCGACGCCAGCTGCGCGGAGGCGGCCCGCGAGCTCGCCCACCTCGACGTCGACGGATACATCGGCCTGGGCGGCGGCAGCGCGATCGACACCGCCAAAATGATCAACCTGCTGCACAGCCACCCCGGCCGGGCCGTCCGCGACTACCTCAACAAGCCGATCGGCGGCGGGGTTTCCGTCCCCGGGCCGCTCAAACCCCTGATCGCGGTCCCGACGACCGCGGGCAGCGGCAGCGAGTGCACCGCCATGGTCGCCCTCGGCGTGACCGGTCTCGGCGTGAAGACCGGCATCAGCGACATCCGGCTGCGCCCGGCCCTCGCCCTGGTCGATCCGCTCAACACCGTGACCCTGCCCGCAGCCGTCACCGCCTCCTCCGGCTACGACGTGCTCACCCACGCCTGCGAGTCGTACACGGCCCGCCCCTACGACCGCCGGCCCGCCTATCGCACCCCCGGGGAGCGGCCTTTGTACATCGGGGCCAACCCCATCAGCGACATCTGGGCCGAGGAGGCGCTCCGGCTCGTCGGCCGCTATCTGCGGCGCGCCGTCCTCAACCCCCACGACCTGGAGGCCAGGGCCGGGATGAGCCGGGCCGCGACCTTCGCGGGCCTCGGCTTCGGCAACGCCGGCACCCACATCCCGCACGCCTGCGCCTACCCGATCGCGGGCCTCGTCCGCGAGTACCGGCCGCCGGGATACCAGGTCGGCCACGCGATGGTGCCGCACGGCAGCGCCGTCGTGTCCACCGCGGCCGCCGCCTTCGCCTTCACCTACCCCACCGCGCCCGAACGGCACCTGAGGGCGGCCGAGCTGCTCGGCGCGAACCTCGCCGGCGTCACCGCCGCCAACGGCGCCGACGCCCTGCCCGCCGCCCTGACGGCCCTCGTCGCGGACACCGGCGGGCCCGCCGGCCCCGCGGAGTTCGGCTTCACCCGGCAGGACCTGCCCGCGCTCGTCGAGGGCGCGCTCAAGCAGCAACGGCTGCTGGTGTGCTGCCCGCGCGACGTCGCCGACCACGACCTGCGGAGGATTCTGGCCGCTTCACTGGCCGGCTGACCCCGCCCGGCGCGACCCCTTCACCGAGGATCCTGGAGTCCCCGTGAACGCAGCGGACCTGCCGCAGTACACAGCCGTCATCGCGGGGAAGCACGCGCCTGCGGCCGACTGGATCGACGTCCTCGACCCCGCCCACGGCCGCCCCTTCGCCCGCGTCGCCCGGTGCTCCGCCGACACGGTCGACGACGCCGTGGCCGCCGCCCGGCACACCTACGAGCACACCTGGGGCGACACCGGGCCCGCCGAGCGCGCCCGGATCTGCCACCGCGTCGCCGCCGCGCTGCGCGCCGGGGCCGCGGCCCTCGCCGAGGCCGAGACCCGGGACACCGGCAAGCCGATCGGCCAGGCCCGCACGGACGTCGAAGTCGCCGCACGCTACTTCGAGTTCTACGGCGGCGCGGTCGAGGCGCTCACCGGCGAGACCCTCCTCAGCCGGCCCGGCCTGCTGGCCTTCACCCTCCGCGAGCCCTACGGCGTGTGCGGGCACATCATCCCGTGGAACTACCCGCTGCAGATCGCCGCCCGGACCGTCGCCCCCGCCCTCGCCTCGGGCAACACCTGCGTCCTCAAACCGGCCGAGGACGCCCCCCTCACCCCCCTGCTCCTCGCCGACATCGCCCTGGACGCGGGGCTGCCGCCCGGTGCGCTCAACGTCGTACCGGGGTACGGGGCGGAAGCCGGTGCCGCCCTCGCCGCCCACCCGGGCGTGGACCACCTCTCCTTCACCGGCTCCCGCGAGGTCGGCCAGTCCGTGATGGCCTCGGCGGCCCGCAACATCGTCCCCGTCACCCTCGAACTCGGCGGGAAATCACCCCACATCGTGCTCCCCGACCACGACCCCGGCCTCGCCGTGCCCCGCATCGTCGACTCGATCACCGAGCACGCCGGCCAGAACTGCTCGGCGGGCAGCCGGCTCCTCGTCCACTCCTCGGTCCACGACGCACTGCTCGCGGCGCTGACCACGGCCTTCCGCGCCCTGCGCATCGGCCCCGGCAGCTGTGACCCGGACCTCGGCCCCCTGATCTCCGCCCGGCAGCGCGACCGGGTCCTCGCGTACGTGGCCCGGGGCGCCCGGGACTGCGCGACCGTCACCGGCGGCGGGGTGCCCGACGTGCCCGGCCACGAGGGCGGCTTCTACGTCGAGCCCACGATCCTGGCCGGGGTGCCGGCGGACCACCCGGTCTTCACCGAGGAGATTTTCGGCCCCGTTCTCGCCGTCACCCCCTTCGACACCGAGGCCGAGGCCGTCCGTCTCGCCGAGGCCACCGACTACGGCCTCGCGGCGGGCATCTGGACCCGGGACGTGGCCACGGCCCACCGGCTGGCCCGGCGGCTGCGGGTCGGCCAGGTCTTCGTGAACAACTACAGCGCGGCCGGCGGGGTGGAACTCCCCTTCGCCGGCGCCAAGCGCTCGGGCATCGGCGTGGAAAAGGGCTTCGAGGCGCTGCGCGAATACACCCGCTGCAAGACGGTCGTGCTCGATACCGGATCGCGGGGACCAATATCTTCCAGTGCAGAGGAGAGTGCAGGGTGAAGCCTGTAGGAGGGGAGCGAAGTTCCCACGTATCGGATCAACGGATCTGTGGTGTGTGCGGCGGCCGGGCGGCCTCGGTGGACGCGCTGGTCGACGCACTGGACGAAATGCATGTCGCGCTCCGCGCGGCACAGAAATCCCTCGCAGACTTCTTCATAGAACTCGGCGAGAACCAGAGCCCGCCCCTCGGGGACCTGCCGGGCTGCCGGGACGCCTCCGTCCGCAAGGCCCTGTCGTTGCTGACCCCCCGCGAATGCGAGGTCCTGGGCCTGGTCGCCCAGGGGAAGTCGAACCGGCAGGTGGCCAACTCCCTCGATATATCCGAGAAGACCGTGAAGAATCATTTGTCCGCGATCTTTTCCAAAGTGGGGGCCTCGGACCGGACCCAGGCCGTGGTGTTCGGGATACGCGGCGGCCTCGTCCCGATCGGCGGGGCCGCGTGAGCCACGGTGCCAGTGTGCGGGAATTCGTGGCCGGTGGACAGTGGATGGACTGTCGGCCGACCACGAATACCTGCCACATTGGGGGACATGTTGAAGAATGTGGCCGCAGTGCTGCTCGACAACGTCCACCCCTTTGAACTCGGGGTCGTCTGCGAGGTGTTCGGCATCGACCGGCGGTCCGAGGGGCTGCCCGCCTACGACTTCGCGCTCGTCGCGGCGGAGTCCTTCTCGGTGCGCGCCGTCCCCGGCTTCACCATCAGCACCCCCTACGGCCTCGACCGGCTGGAGGAGGCCGACCTCATAGCCGTGCCGGTGGGGGACGACTTCCACACCCGGGACTTCCCCCCGGAGCTCCTCGAAGCCCTGCGCCGGGCGGTGTTCCGCGGCGCCCGGGTGCTCAGCGTCTGCGTGGGCGCGTTCGTCCTCGGCGCCGCCGGCCTCCTGGACGGCCGCCGCTGCACCACCCACTGGCGGTACGCGGCGGCGCTCGCCGAGCGCTTCCCCAAGGCGCTCGTGGAGCCCGGGGTGCTCTACGTCGACGAGGACCCCCTGATCACCTCCGCCGGCACCTCCGCGGGCATCGACGCCTGCCTGCACCTGGTCCGCAAGCTCCAGGGCAGCGAGGTCGCCAACGCCATCGCCCGCCGGATGGTGGTGCCCCCGCACCGCGAGGGCGGCCAGGCCCAGTACATCGAGCGCCCCGTGCCGGAGTGCCGCGAGGGCGGCGTGCGGGAGGTGCTCGCCTGGATGGAGCTCCACCTCGACCAGGACCTGAGCGTGGAACAGCTGGCCGGACACGCCCGCATGTCACCGCGCACCTTCGCCCGCCGCTTCCGCCAGGAGACCGGCACCACCCCCTACCGCTGGCTGCTCGGCCAGCGCGTGCTCTTCGCCCAGCGGCTGCTGGAGCGGACGGACGACACGGTGGAGGCCGTGGCGGTCCGTACCGGATTCCCCAACGCGGCAGCCCTGCGGCACCAGTTCGTCCGCTCGCTCGGCACCACCCCGCACGCCTACCGGCGGATGTTCCGGGGGCCGGCCCGCCTGTGAGCCCCCTCGCCCGGAGTCGACTGGAGGAGCCATGCTCAACATCGCGGTGATCGGCGCGACCGGGGCGGTCGGCCGGGAGTGCCTGGCCCTGCTCGACGGCGGCACGCTCCCGGTGAAGCGGGTGACCCCCGTGGCGTCCGCGCGCAGCGCCGGCCGCGATCTCCGCGCCGAGCTGGGCCTCGCACGCGACGCCGGACCGGTGGTGACCCTCGACGGCCTCGATACGGACGGGCTGGACGTCGCCGTCCTCAGCGCGGGCGCGGAGATCGGTCGGCGCGAGGGGCGGCGGCTGGCCGCGGCCGGCGCGCTGGTCGTCGACAACAGCTCCGCGTTCCGCATGGAGCCGGACGTGCCCCTCGTCGTCCCGCAGGTCAACCCGGACGCCCTCGCCGCCCGGCCGCCGGGCGGCATCGTCGCCAACCCCAACTGCTCGGCGATCCAGCTCGTCCGCGCCCTGCACCCGCTGCACACGGCGGCCGGGCTGGAGTCCGTCGTCCTCACCACCTACCAGGCGGCGTCCGGCGGCGGGCTGCGCGGCCTCGGCGAACTGGCCCGGGACTCCCGGCGCGCCCTGGACGATCCCACGGCCGCCCCGGAACCGGGCGGGCCCCCGGGCCGCTTCGGGCAGCCGCTCGCGTTCGACCTCGTGCCCGGGATCGGGCTGCCCGACGGAAGCGGCTTCACCCACGAGGAGCGCAAACTCGCCCGCGAGCCGCGGAAGATACTCGGGCTGCCGGACCTCCGACTCACCGCGACCGCCGTGCGTGTCCCCGTCTTCCACTGCCACTCCGAGGCCGTGCACGTGAGGCTGCGCGAGCCCGTCACCACGGCGCTGGTCGAGGACGCCCTGGCGGCCGCACCCGGCATCCGCCTGTACCGCGACGGCTACCCGACGCCCCGGACCGTCTTCGCGACCCCCCGCGACCGGGCCCTGGTGCACGTCGGCCGCGTCCGCGTCGAGCCGGACGATCCGCACGCCGTGTGGCTGTGGGTCGTCGCCGACAACCTCCGGGTCGGCGCCGCCCTGAACGCCCTGCAGATCGTGGAGACCGCAGTCGAAGCGGGGTGGCTGCGGTGACCGGGCCGAGAAGGGCGAGCGGGCCGCTCACCCCGCTGGTGCTGAAGTTCGGCGGCTCGGCCTTCGCCGAACTGGAGGGGTTCACCCGTGTCGCCCGCTATGTGGCCGGGCGCGCGGCGGAGAGCGGTCGCCCCGTGGTCGTCGTGGTCAGCGCCATGTCCGGCACGACCGGTCGGCTGAAGGAGACCCTCGAACGGCTCGCCCCCGACCCGCACCCCGAGGCGGCCGCCATGCTGCTGACCAGCGGCGAGACGGTCAGCGTGGCCCTGCTCACCGCCGTGCTCGACATGGTCGGCCTGCGGGCGAGCCCGCTCGCCGCCGCGGGCATCGGACTGCTCGCCGAGGGCCCGCCGCAGCACGCGGCCCTGCTCCGCGCCGACCCCGGGCCGCTCGCCGCCGCCCTGGCCGCCCGCCCGGTCGCCGTGGTCCCCGGCGGGCGGGCCGTCGACGGCGCCGGCCGCACCGTCATGCTGGGCCGCAACAGCTCCGACCTCTCCGCCGTCGCCCTCGCAGGCGCCCTGGGCACCCCCGTCTGCGAGCTCTTCTCCGACGTCCCCGGGATCTGCACGGCCGACCCGTACCTCGTCCCGGCCGCCCGCACCCTGGAGCGTGTCGCCTACGAGACGGTCCGCCGGATGTCCCACCACGGCGCGAAGGTCGTCCACACCCGGGCCGTCGACTGGGCCGAACGGCACGGGGTCCTGCTCCACTGCCGCCCGCTGCCGCCGAGCGAGGGCGACGGGACGGTCGTCGGCCAGGGGCCGCCCGCCCCCGCCGTGGTGGTGTCCGCCGAGGGGGGCGGCCTCACCCGGATCACGACGCTGCGCGAGGACGGCCCGGCCGAGCACACCCTCGTCCCCGGCGCCGACGCGGCGGACCGGGCCCGCCGCGCCCACCGGGAGCTGTTCCCGGACTCCGCGGAGGACGCCCCGCCGGCGCCGCCCAAGGCCCGCTCCGCGTACAGCGGCGTCCTCATCACCTGACGCCCACGCAACGACGGCCGGTACGGAGGAGAACCTCCGTACCGGCCGTCGGATGCCCGTGACTACAGCGACGGGTACAGCGGGTGCTTCGCCGCGAGGGCGCTCACCCGGCCGCGCAGCGACTCCGCGTCGTAGGACGGCTTCAGCGCCTCGGCGATGATGTCCGCGACCTCGCGGAAGTCCTCGGCCTGGAAGCCGCGGGTGGCCAGCGCCGGCGTGCCGATCCGCAGACCCGAGGTGACCATCGGGGGCCGCGGGTCGTTCGGGATGGCGTTGCGGTTGACCGTGATCCCGACCTCGTGGAGGCGGTCCTCGGCCTGCTGGCCGTCCAGCTGCGAGTTGCGCAGGTCCACCAGCACCAGGTGCACGTCGGTGCCGCCGGAGAGGACGGAGACGCCCACCTCGGTGACATCGGCCTGCATCAGGCGCTCGGCCAGGAGCTTCGCGCCCTCCAGCGTGCGCTGCTGGCGCTCCTTGAACTCCTCGCTCGCGGCGACCTTGAAGGAGACGGCCTTCGCGGCGATCACGTGCTCCAGCGGACCACCCTGCTGACCGGGGAAGACCGCGGAGTTGATCTTCTTGGCCAGCTCGGCCGTGGAGAGGATCACACCACCGCGGGGGCCGCCCAGCGTCTTGTGGGTGGTCGTGGTGACGACGTGCGCGTGCGGCACCGGGGAGGGGTGCAGCCCGGCGGCGACGAGACCCGCGAAGTGGGCCATGTCGACCATCAGGTACGCGCCGACCTCGTCCGCGATCCGGCGGAAGGCCGCGAAGTCCAGCTGGCGCGGGTACGCCGACCAGCCGGCGACGATCAGCTTCGGGCGGTGCTCCTTGGCGAGGCGCTCGACCTCCTCCATGTCGACCAGGTTGGTCTTCTCGTCGACGTGGTAGGCGACCACGTTGTAGAGCTTGCCGGAGAAGTTGATCTTCATGCCGTGGGTCAGGTGCCCGCCGTGGGCGAGGTTCAGACCCAGGATGGTGTCGCCGGGGTTGAGCAGCGCGAACATCGCGGCCGCGTTCGCCTGCGCACCGGAGTGCGGCTGGACGTTCGCGTGCTCGGCGCCGAAGAGCGCCTTGATCCGGTCGATGGCGATCTGCTCGACGACGTCGACGTGCTCGCAGCCACCGTAGTAGCGGCGGCCCGGGTAGCCCTCGGCGTACTTGTTGGTGAGGACCGAGCCCTGGGCCTCCATGACGGCGACCGGAGCGAAGTTCTCCGACGCGATCATCTCGAGGGTGGACTGCTGGCGGTGGAGTTCGGCGTCGACAGCGGCGGCGACGTCGGGGTCGAGCTCATGGAGGGAGCTGTTCAGAAGCGACATGAGTTCTTCCTGGACTTCCTGGGCGGGAGAAGGGCGGGGCGGGTATCAGCCGGCGAAGGCGGTGTACTCGTCGGCGGACATCAGGTCCCCCGGCTCGTCCGTGATCTTCACCTTGAACAGCCAGCCGCCCTCGAAGGGGGCGGAGTTCACCAGCGCGGGGTCGTCCACGACGTCCTGGTTGGCCGCGACGACCTCGCCGGTCACCGGGGAGTAGAGGTCGCTGACCGACTTGGTCGACTCCAGCTCGCCACAGGACTCACCCGCGGTGACCGTGTCGCCGACCGCCGGGAGCTGGGCGTAGACGACGTCACCGAGCGCGTTGGCCGCGAACTCGGTGATGCCGACCGTCGCCACGCCGTCCTCGGCGGCCGACAGCCACTCGTGCTCCTTGCTGAAGCGCAGCTGCTGGGGGTTGCTCATGGCTTGATTCTCCTGGATGCGCGTGGGTGCTTGTGCAACGGGTATTGACAGGTGAGACGGAAGGGGCTCGGGGAGGGGTCAGCGCTGCCGCTTGTAGAAGGGCAGGGCGACGACCTCGTACGGCTCATGGCTGCCGCGAATGTCCACGGATACGTCATTTGTACCGGGCGCGGAGTGCGCCGCGTCGACATACGCGATGGCGATCGGCTTGCCGAGCGTGGGGGAGGGGGCACCGGAGGTGACCTCGCCGACGACCTCGCCGCCGACGACCACCGGATATCCGGCGCGCGGCACCCGGCGGCCCGTCGCGATCAGGCCGACCAGCTTGCGCGGCGGGTTGCTCTCCGCGCGCTCCGCGGCTACGGCGAGCGCCTCGCGGCCCACGAAGTCGCCCTCCTTGTCGAACTTCACGACCCGGCCCAGGCCCGCGTCGAAGGGCGTGGTGGCGGTCGTCAGCTCGTGCCCGTACAGCGGCATGCCCGCCTCCAGGCGCAGCGTGTCCCGGCAGGAGAGGCCGCACGGCACGAGACCCGCACCGGCGCCCGCGTCGGTCAGCGCCTGCCACAGCTTCTCGGCGTCGGCCGGGGCGACGAAGAGCTCGAAGCCGTCCTCGCCGGTGTAGCCGGTGCGCGCGATCAGCGCGGGCACGCCCGCCACGGTGCCCGGCAGGCCCGCGTAGTACTTGAGGCCGTCCAGGTCGGCGTCCGTCAGCGACTTCAGGATGCCGGGGGACTCGGGGCCCTGGATCGCGAGCAGCGCGTAGGCGTCCCGGTCGTCGCGCACGGCCGCGTCGAAGCCCGCCGCCCGCTCGGTCAGCGCGTCCAGCACCACCTGGGCGTTGGAGGCGTTCGCGACGACCATGTATTTCGGGTAGCCCTCGTCTTCGAGGCGGTAGACGATCAGGTCGTCCAGGATCCCGCCGTCCTCCCGGCAGATCATGGTGTAGCGGGCGCGGCCGACGGCGACGCCGCCGATGTTGCCGACGAGCGCGTGGTCCAGCAGGGCGGCGGCCTGCGGTCCGGTCACCGTGATCTCGCCCATGTGGGAGAGGTCGAAGAGCCCGGCGCGGGTGCGCACCGCCAGGTGCTCGTCGCGCTCGCTGCCGTAGCGCAGGGGCATGTCCCAGCCGGCGAAATCGGTCATCGTGGCGCCGAGCGCGCGGTGCAGCGCGTCGAGGGCCGTGTGCCTAACGGCATTACTCCGTT
Source organism: Streptomyces blastmyceticus (assembly GCF_039521185.1). Classification (NCBI taxonomy): domain Bacteria; kingdom Bacillati; phylum Actinomycetota; class Actinomycetes; order Kitasatosporales; family Streptomycetaceae; genus Streptomyces; species Streptomyces blastmyceticus. Next base: position 189,484 of record NZ_BAAABW010000024.1, read on the forward strand.
GACGGCGAGGGGCATCAGTCATGGTGTGGGCTCCCAGGCATGGCGGTGAGGACGTCCTCCCCATCTGTCATCGGAACCTGAGAGGTTCACCGGGAGCGTCGGCGACGAGCGCTTCCTCGGCTTGCACCTTGGGTGGGACCGCACAGGGCGGCCCGCTTTTCAGATCTGCCTCGCCCACGCGGTACGGGGCCTGAGAGATTCAAGGGAGGAACTTGCTCCTTCGGCGCCCAGCGACATCAGTGGCTGGAACTCTCCCGCGTGGATTCGAGCGGCCGGTATGCAATTGAGTACGCAGTTGGCGCGCACATCATTGCACGGACCGGCGCGTGAGGGACTGCCCACCGCCCTCTCAATTGGATTACCTTTTCTTTACGTTCCGTGGGTGCGGGGCAGGGGGCGGGACGGGGGAGGGCGATCGGCGTGCGGGCGCGAAGTACGGACGCGGGGCGGGCGGAGGCGGCGCCGCCCGGGTGCGCGGTGACGCCGGCGGGGGTGGTGGATCTGCGCGGCGGCGCCGGCCGCGCGGAGCTGCGGTATCCCGCGGGGGATCTCGTCATCGTCTCCGGGCTGCCGGGCAGCGGGAAGTCCACGCTCATACGCAGGGCCGTGCCCGCCCTGGACGGGCGCGGGGGTCTCGTCTGGTGCGTCGACTCGCAGGACTCCCGCGAGCGCCTGGAGCGCCGCACGCCGCGCTGGCTGCCGTACGGGGCCTACCGGCCGGTCGTGCGGGCCGTCCACTACGCCGCCCTGCGGCGGGCGCTGCGCTCCGGTGCGAGCGCGGTCGTGCACGACTGCGGGGAGCGGAGCTGGGTGCGGCGGTGGGCGGTGCGCGCCGCGCGGCGGCGCGGGGGCGGCGCGCATCTGGTGGTGCTGGACGTGCCGGTGGGCACGGCGCTCGCCGGGCAGTGGGCCCGGGGGCGGCTGGTCTCGGCCTGGGCGTTCCGCCGCCACCGGCGCGGGGTGGGGCGGCTCGTGGCCGCGGGCCGCCTGCCGCCGGGCATGCGGTCGATGGTGCTGGTGGACCGCGCGGCGGCCGACGCGCTGCGGGGGATCGCCTTCGGTCCGTCCACGCCGGCCGGCGGCTGAAATGAGCACCGTGTGACAGCCGGTGGCACCGGGCAACCCGTTGCCTGCTGCGAGCGTCGTTCCCTGTGAGGGAGGAGTCATCCCCTGATCCGTCCTGACCTGGGACATCGGTGTCGATTCCGGCAGCCGACGGGAGCGGACGGGGGTGCAGCCGTTAGGGTTCGGTTGCGGCTTTGTCGATACGGTGGTTGGACGGCGTTGGGCGAGTTGGACGAGATGAGCATCCCCGAGCAGTACGGTCGGCCCGCGGCCCCGGCCGGTGCCCCCCTGGGCGGCCTCCCCGAGGGCTGGCCCGCCAATGAACTCGAAGCCGTGCTCGCCGCCTCCCTGGGCGTGCCCGGCGCCGGCGCCCGCATCGTCGAGGCGCTCGGCCGCAGCCATGTGTGGGTGCCGCTGCCGAACGGCGGCGGACCCGACAGCCGGGACCTCGACCTCCCCACCCTGGAGCTCGACGGCGCCGCCTATGTGCCGGTGTTCAGCTCCGAGGCGGAGTTCCTGCGGGTCGTCGGCGACCGGATGTCCTTCACCGTCGCGCCCGCCGTCGAATTCGCCCGCGGCCTGCCCCCGCAGGTCGGCATCGCGGTCAACCCCGAGGGCGCCGTCGGCGCGCCCCTCCCGCCGCCCGCCGTCGCCGAGCTGTGCCGGGCGGGCCGCACGCTCCTCGACGGCGACGCCACCGGCGGCCGGGTGCGCCTCTTCGAGCCGGACTGGCAGGACGAGCCCACCGGCTTCCTCGCCGCCGCCGGGCTGGAGTTCGCGGCGGCCAAGGTCGTACGGACCGCGCGCCGGGCGCTCGCCAGCGTCGAGGGCGGCGCCCCCGCGCTGTTCGTCGGCGTCGAGCTCGACCTGCCCGACCCCGGCAGCCGCGAGGCCGTCATGGCCGCACTCGGCCGGGCGCTCGGGACCGCGCCCGTGGCCTGGCCCGTGCAGCTGGTCTTCCTCGACGTGGCGCGGGACCCGGTCGGTGACTGGATGTCGACGCAGGTCCGCCCGTTCTACGACCGTGACCTGTGACTCCACCCATGCCCGCCGCCGCGGGCTCGTAAGCTGGTTGGATGACCGGACCGGGTGCGCTGCCGCGCCCCGGGGCACAGGAGTAAGCGGCCGGGAGACGGCCGAGAGAAGAGGCGGACCCAGGTGAGCGCGGGCGCGGAGAGCGGCGTGGAGCAGATGCTGCGCCAGGTGGCGCCCGGTCGGTACGACACGTACGAGGCGCTCCTGCACGCGCTGGCCGAGGGCAGCGTCTGGATGCTGCTCTGGCACGGCCAGGCGGGCTCGCCCGACGCGCAGTACGGCAACATGGAGGTCGACGGCCTCGGCTACGCCCCGTGCGTGACCTCCGCGCAGGAGCTCGCCGCCAGCGGCTGGAACCGCGCCCACGCCGTCGTCCCCGGCCGCGCCGTCGCGAGCTCGCTCTACCCCGACCGCTGGGGCCTGTGGCTCAACCCGCACGCCCCCGGCGGCGGCGTCGGCGTGCCCTGGCTGGACCTGCGGCGGATCGCGGCCGGACTGGACCGGCTGCCCGCCGGGCCGCTGCACCTGAGCGAGCCGGCCCTGGAACTCCCGCAGTTCTACGCCCTGCTCGGGCAGAACGCCCACCGCACCCCCGCGGTGCGGGCGCTGCGCCGCGCCTGGGTGCAGCCCGCGCTCGGCACCCCCTATCTGGCCATCGGCCTCGATCTCTACGACGGCTCGCAGGCCGCCGTGGAATCGGTGCGGCTGATGATGCGCCAGTCGATCGGCGCGGTTCCCGAGGGGCTGCCGGTCTCCACGGTGGCGATGTCGGACGAGCACGACCCGGTCGCGATGTGGATGCGTGCCAACACCCGCCCCTTCTTCGACCGCGACGTCCACGGCGGGGCCCCGGCCGCGCCGTCCCCCGCCGGGGGCTACGGCTATCCGCCGGTCGGCCACCCCGGCGGCACCGCGCAGGCGTACTGAGCGGGTCCGTTCCGCGGCAGCCCCAATATGCTTGCAGGCGGCACGAGTTGCCGTCCGGCAGGTAATGATCCGCTCACTGACGCCTGGCGTTCGGATAACGGAAGCCGACTGGTCAGATCACGGTTGCGCATCCATTCCCGGCCAGGGCTGGCGGGTGATCGCGGCCGCGTTGAAGACTCCCGCTCCAAGGGACGTCGCTCCTGCGTACGAACCCCTTTGTGACCTTCCGCTCCACCGGTACCAACTGCACCAGTCTGCACGTGTACATGTGAGATCCAAGCCGCCGTCAGCGGCGGGCGTGGGCCGGTCACCCCCGGCCGAGAGGGGTCAAAGGCACTGTGACCGCACCTATCGATACCACCGGGGCGGCTGCCGGGGCGCAGCCCGAGGCCGTACTCGCCGGGGCCAGGAAGAGCCAGATCGAGGGGCGTTCGCTCACCCAGATCGCCTGGATCCGCTTCAAGCGCGACAAGGTCGCCGTCGCCGGCGGCGTCGTGGTGGTCCTGCTGATCCTGCTCGCCGTGCTGGCCAAGCCGATCGAGTCGGTGTTCGGACTCGATCCCAACCAGTTCCACCAGGACCTCATCGACCCCGAACTGCTCGCTCCCAAAAGCGGGTTCGGCGGGATGAGCTGGGAGCACCCGCTGGGCGTCGACCCGCAGTACGGGCGCGACATCCTCTCCCGCGTCATCGAGGGCTCCTGGGTCTCCCTGATCGTCGCCACCGGCGCCACCCTCCTCTCCGTGGTGATCGGCACCGTACTCGGCGTCGTCGCGGGCTTCTACGGCGGCTGGGTGGACAGCGTCATCAGCCGGATGATGGACACCTTCCTCGCCTTCCCCCTCCTGCTGTTCGCGATCTCCATCTCGGCGGCGCTCCAGGACGGCGCGTTCGGCCTCTCCGGTCTGCCGCTGCGCATCTGCGTGCTGATCTTCGTGATCGGCTTCTTCAACTGGCCCTACATGGGCCGGATCGTGCGGGCCCAGACGCTCAGCCTCCGGGAGCGGGAGTTCGTCGAGGCGTCCCGCAGCCTCGGGGCGCGCGGGCCGTTCATCCTCTTCCGGGAACTGCTGCCCAATCTGGTGGCCCCGATCCTCGTCTACTCCACCCTGCTGATCCCGACGAACATCCTCTTCGAGGCCGCGCTCAGCTTCCTCGGCGTCGGCATCGCCCCGCCGCAGGCGTCCTGGGGCGGCATGCTCACCAGCGCGACGGACCTCTACCAGGCCGATCCGCAGTACATGTTCGTGCCAGGTCTCGCCATCTTCATCACGGTGCTGGCATTCAACCTGCTGGGCGACGGGCTGCGGGACGCCCTCGACCCCCGCAGCAAGTGATCCGCGGCGACCTTCCGTCCACCGCGCCACAACCATCCACAGAGGGGGTTTTCCTCAGGTGAAGACAAGAAAAGGGACGGCGGTGCTGACCACCGCCGTGGTGCTGGCGCTGGGGGCGTCCGCGTGCAGCAGCAGTTCGAAGAGCGATGGCGGCAAGGGCGGCGGGGACAAGAACGCGGTCGCCGACGCCGCCCTCTCCTCGATCGTCAACAAGTCCGACAAGAAGGGGGGAACGGCCACCTACGAGGTCTCGGACGTGCCCGACTCCCTCGACCCGGGCAACACCTACTACGGCTGGGTGCAGAACTTCTCCCGCCTCTACGGGCGTTCGCTCACCAGCTTCAAGCCCGCCGCGGGCAAGGAGGGCCTGGAGGTCGTCCCGGACCTCGCCGAGTCCCTGGGCAAGCCGAGCCCGGACGCCAAGACCTGGACGTACAAGCTGCGCGCCGGGGTGAAGTACGAGGACGGCACGCCGGTCACCTCGAAGGACGTCAAATACGCCATCGAGCGCAGCAACTTCGCGCCCGCCGCGCTGTCCAACGGCCCCACCTACTTCAAGGCGCACCTGGAGGGCGGCGACAAGTACGAGGGCCCGTACAAGGACACGTCGCCCGAGGGCCTGAAGTCCATCGAGACGCCCGACGACCAGACGATCGTCTTCCATCTCAAGGACGCCTTCGCCGACTTCGACTACCTCGCGACCTTCTCGCAGACCGCCCCCGTGCCGCAGAAGGCGGACAAGGGCGCCGACTACGTGAAGCACATCATCTCCACCGGGCCGTACAAGTTCTCCTCGTACGAGGAGGGCAAGAGCGCGACGCTGGTGCGCAACCCGCAGTGGGACAAGAAGACGGACACCATCCGTCCGGCCCTCCCGGACAAGATCTCGATCAAGTTCAAGATCCTCCAGCCGACCATCGACAACAGCCTGCTCAACGACAGCCTGACCACCGACGCGGCCGGGACCGGTGTCGCCCCGCAGACCCAGCCGAAGGTCCTGGGCGGCAAGTACAAGAAGCAGACCGACAGTTCGTACGCCGGTGCCAGCTCGTACATCGGCCTGAACGTCCATGTGAAGCCGTTCGACAACATCCACTGCCGCAAGGCGGTCCAGTGGGGCATCGACAAGGCCTCGGTCCAGCAGGCCCAGGGCGGCGACCCCAAGGGCGACGTCGCCTCGACGCTGCTGCCGCCGACCGTCAACGGCTACTCGAAGTTCGACCTGTACCCGACGCCGAACAGCGCCGGTGACATCAACAAGGCCAAGGACGAGCTCAAGCAGTGCGGTCAGCCGAACGGCTTCACGACCAACCTGACGGCCCGCTCCGACCGCCCGGCGGAGATGGCCATGGCCACCGCGGTCCAGGCGTCGATGAAGAAGATCGGGATCACGGCGAACATCAAGACGTTCCCGACGGGCAAGTACTTCACCAACTTCGTGGGTGTGCCGGACTACGTCCACAGCCACGACCTGGGCATGATCATGACCGCCTGGGGTGCCGACTGGCCGACCGGCTTCGGCTTCCTCGACCAGATCGTCAACGGCTCGGCCATCAAGCCCTCCGGCGGCAACAACGTCCAGGAGCTGGACGACCCGCAGATCAACAAGGCGCTCAACGACGCCATCGGCAACACCGACGCGGCCGCCCGCACCAAGGCATGGGGCGACATCGACAAGATGGTCGTCGACAACGCCTCGGCGGTGCCGCTGATCTACCGCAAGAACCTGCTCTTCCGGCCCGAATCCGCGACCAACGTCACGGTCACCCAGGCCTACCTCGGCATGTACGACTACCTGCTGATGGGCTCCTCCAAGTAGCAGCGGGCCAGCCCGCCGAGTTTTCGAAAGGCAGGTGAAGGTGCCGGCGTCCACCGGGCCGGAACACCTCCGGCCGGCGGACGCCGGTGCCGCACAGCTGTGGCTGCGTACATCATCCGACGCCTGTTCGCCGCGGTCCTACTGCTGCTGGTGGTCAGCGCAGTCACCTTCGCGATCTTCTTCCTCGTCCCCCGCATCGCCGGGCAGACCGTCGACCAACTGGCCGCCCAGTACGTGGGCAAGGACGCCAACGCCGACGCCATCGCCGCGGTCAAGCAGAACCTCGGCTTCGACCAGCCGCTCTACGAGCAGTACTGGCACTTCATCAAGGCCATCGTGGCGGGCGCCGACTACAAGTTCGGCCCGGACGCCTCCCACTGCGCCGCACCCTGCTTCGGCTACTCCTTCAAGAGCCACATCGAGGTCTGGCCGCAGCTGACCTCGCGCATCCCGGTCACCCTCTCCCTGGCGATCGGCGCCGCCGTGATCTGGCTGGTCTCGGGCGTGGCCGTCGGCGTGCTCTCCGCGCTCAAGCGGGGCACCTTCTTCGACCGCTTCTTCATGGGCGTGGCCCTGGCCGGCGTCTCCCTGCCGATCTTCTTCACCGGCATGCTGGCCCTGGGCGTCCTCACCGTCCAATGGCCCGTGTGGGGCTCCGGGATCAACTACGTGAGCTTCACCGACAACCCCGCGCAGTGGGCGTGGAACCTCCTCGTCCCCTGGTGCAGCCTCGCCTTCCTCTACTCCGCGCTCTATGCCCGGCTCACCCGCGCCGGGATGCTGGAGACCATGAGCGAGGACTACATCCGCACGGCCCGCGCCAAGGGCCTCAAGGAGAGCACGGTCGTCGCCAAGCACGGGCTGCGCTCGGCCCTCACCCCGATCGTCACCATCTTCGGCATGGACTTCGGTCTGCTGCTCGGCGGCGCGGTCATCACCGAGACGGTGTTCTCGTTCAAGGGCATCGGCGAATACGCCGTCAAGGGCATCCAGGACAACGACCTGCCCATCGTGATGGGCGTGACCCTGGTCGCCGCCTTCTTCATCGTCTTCTGCAATCTGCTGGTGGACCTGGTCTACGCGGCCATCGACCCCAGGGTGAGGTACTCGTGAGCGAGCTCGACAAGGAACAGCGCGTGAGCGCGGACGCGGCCGTGGGCGAGCCCGTCGCCACCCCTCCGGCCGACGGCACCGACGCCTTCCTCTCCGTGCGCGACCTGCGCATCCACTTCGACACCGACGACGGCCTGGTGAAGTCCGTCGACGGCGTGAGCTTCGACGTCCGGGCCGGCAGGACGCTCGGCATCGTCGGCGAATCGGGCTCGGGGAAGTCCGTGACCTCGCTCGGCATCATGGGCCTGCACCGCACGTCGAAGGCCCTGATCTCCGGCGAGGTGTGGCTGGACGGCGAGGAGCTGATCTCCGCCGACCCCGACCACGTGCGCACCCTGCGCGGCCGGAAGATGGCCATGATCTTCCAGGACCCGCTGTCGGCCATGCACCCGTACTTCACCGTCGGCGCCCAGATCGCCGAGGCCCACCGCGTGCACCACAAGTCCGACCGCAAGACGGCCAGGAAGCGCGCCGTGGAGATGCTCGACCGCGTCGGCATCCCCGAGCCGCACCGCCGCGTCGACGACTATCCGCACCAGTTCTCCGGCGGCATGCGCCAGCGCGCCATGATCGCGATGTCGCTGGTGAACAACCCCGAGCTGCTGATCGCGGACGAGCCGACGACCGCCCTCGACGTCACCGTCCAGGCCCAGATCCTCGACCTGATCCGCGACCTCCAGAAGGAGTTCGGCTCGTCGGTCATCATCATCACCCACGACCTGGGCGTGGTCGCCGAACTGGCCGACACCATCCTCGTGATGTACGGCGGCCGGTGCGTCGAACGCGGCCCCGCCGAGAAGGTCTTCTACGAACCCCGCCACCCCTACACCTGGGGGCTCCTCGGCTCCATGCCGAGGATCGACCGCGACCAGACCGAGCGGCTGATCCCCGTCAAGGGCACCCCGCCCAGCCTGATCAACGTGCCGTCCGGCTGCGCCTTCAACCCCCGCTGCCCCTACGCCGACGTCCCCGAGGGCGGCATCACCCGCACCGAACGGCCCGAGCTGCGGCTGGTCTCCGGCGAGGGCGACGGCCGGCACTTCTCCGCCTGCCACATGTCCCAGGAGGAGCGGACCCGCATCTGGACCGAAGAGATTGCGCCCAAGCTGTGAAGGACGACACCGTGCCGGAGCGAGAAGTGACCATCCCCGGGCAGCAGACGGCACCCGACGAGGCCGGGCCCCTCCTCAAGGTGGAGGGGCTGGTCAAGCACTTCCCCATCACCAAGGGCCTGCTGCGCCGCCAGGTCGGCGCGGTGCAGGCGGTCGACGGCATCAGCTTCGAGGTGCGCGCGGGGGAGACCCTCGGCGTGGTCGGCGAGTCCGGCTGCGGGAAGTCGACCATGGGCCGGCTGATCACCCGGCTGCTCGAACCCACCGGCGGCAAGGTCGAGTTCCAGGGCAGGGACATCACCCACCTCGGAGCCTCGGGCATGCGCCCGATGCGCCGCGACATACAGATGATCTTCCAGGACCCGTACTCCTCGCTGAACCCCCGGCACACCGTCGGCACGATCGTCAGCGCCCCCTTCAAGCTCCAGGGCGTCGCGCCCGAGGGCGGCGTCAAGAAGGAGGTCCAGCGGCTGCTGGAGCTGGTGGGCCTCAACCCCGAGCACTACAACCGCTACCCGCACGAGTTCTCCGGCGGCCAGCGGCAGCGCATCGGCATCGCCCGGGCGCTCGCCCTCAACCCGAAGCTCGTGGTCGCCGACGAGCCGGTCTCCGCCCTGGACGTCTCCATCCAGGCGCAGGTGGTCAACCTGCTGGACGACCTCCAGGACGAGCTGGGCCTGACCTATGTGATCATCGCCCACGACCTGTCCGTCATCCGCCACGTCTCCGACCGGATCGCGGTGATGTACCTCGGCAAGCTCGTGGAGCTCACCGACCGCAAGTCGCTCTACGAGAAGCCGATGCACCCGTACACCAAGGCGCTGCTCTCCGCGGTGCCGGTGCCGGACCCCAAACGGCGCGCGAAGAGGGAGCGGATCCTGCTCAAGGGCGATGTGCCGTCGCCCATCTCGCCGCCGTCGGGGTGCCGCTTCCACACGCGGTGCTGGAAGGCGACGGAGGTCTGCGCCACGCAGGAGCCGCCGCTGCTCGAACTGGCCACCGGCCACCGGGTCGCCTGCCACCACCCGGAGAACGCGCCGGACCCGGCACCGGCCGCCTGACAGCCGGACGGGCCGGTCCGCCCGGCCCGTCCGGGGCTCCGGCCCGCGTACGAGTAAGAATGTCGCGTGCTCACCGATCTGTTCAGCCCCTCTGTCCAGCACTCGCTGGACCTCGCCGGGATCTTCGTCTTCGCGATCTCCGGCGCGCTCCTCGCCGTGCGCAAGAACTTCGACGTCTTCGGCATGGCCGTGCTCGCCGAGGTCACCGCGCTGGGCGGCGGGCTGTTCCGGGACCTGATCATCGGGGCGGTGCCGCCCGCGGCCTTCACCGACCTGGGCTACTTCCTGACCCCGCTGTTCGCCACGCTGCTCGTCTTCTTCCTGCACCCCGAGGTCGAGCGGATCACCAAGGCCGTGGGGGTCTTCGACGCCGCCGGTCTCGGGCTGTTCTGCGTGACCGGCACGATGAAGGCGTACGCGCACGGGCTCGGCCTCACCTCCTCCGCCACCCTGGGGCTGGCCACGGCGGTCGGCGGCGGAGTGCTGCGCGACGTACTGGCGCACGAGGTCCCCTCGCTGCTGCGCTGGGACCGCGACCTCTATGCCGTGCCCGCGATGGTGGGTGCGACGATGGCAGCGGTGCTGATCCGCTTCGACGCGCTCAACGCCTCGACCAGCGCGCTGCCCGTGCTCACGGCGTTCGTGCTGCGGCTGCTCGCCATGCACTTCCACTGGCGGGCGCCGCGCGCGTGGCACCGCAGGAGCGCGGCGGCCGAGGAGGCGTGAGAGAGTGGTCCTCACCATCTGACCTACCCATCAGTAACTTCGCGGTGTAGCGTCGGAGCATGGCACTGGGAACCATCGGTAACAGCGAATTCGACCGCGACACCGCGGTGTCGCCGCGCGAGCGGGACGGCGGGCGCGGGGTCTACGACGCGGACCTCTCCGCCGGGTGGACGATCTTCGGCGCCGTCAACGGCGGCTACCTCCTCGCCCTGCTCGGCCGCGCCCTGGGCGACGCCCTGCCGCACCCGGACCCCTTCTCGGTCACCGCGCACTACCTCTCCGCCTCCCGGCCCGGCCCCGCCGTCGTGCGCACCGAGCTGATCCGCGCCGGCCGTACGCTCTCCACCGGGCAGGCGTCCCTGGTGCAGTACGCCCCGGACGGCACCGAGGTCGAGCGGATCCGCGTCCTCGCCACCCACGGCGACCTGGGCGCCCTCCCCGACGACGTCCGCACGACGGCCAAGCCGCCCGCCCTGCCGCCGTACGAGCACTGCCTCGGCAAGGACCACGGCCCGGCCGCGGCCGTCGCCCCCGAGATCTCCGGGCGGCTCGACATCCGGCTCGACCCCGCCACGGCGGGCTGGGCGGCGGGCGCGCCGAGCGGGCGGGGCGAGATGCGGGGCTGGTTCGGGCTGGCGGACGGGCGCCCCGCCGACGCGCTCTCGCTGCTGCTGGCGGTGGACACGCTGCCGCCCGCGGCCTTCGACCTGGGCCTGAACGGGTGGGTCCCGACGGTCGAACTCACCGCGCACATCCGCCGCCGGCCCGCGCCCGGCCCCCTCCGCGTCTCCCTCGCCACACGCAACCTCGCGGGCGGCTTCCTGGAGGAGGACGCGGAGGTCTGGGACAGCGAGGACCGCCTGGTGGCCCAGTCCCGCCAACTCGCGCTGGCCCCGCGGGGGGCGTAGCCCGGGCGGGCCCGGCCGCGGCGGAGCCGCATATCGGATGCAGCCGGGAACGCCCGGTACGGGCCCGCGCCCCAGCTCGTAGAATCGTCCCCACCATGGCCTACCTCGACCACGCCGCCACCACTCCGATGCTCCCGGAGGCGGTGCAGGCGATGACCGCCCAGCTCGCCCGCACGGGCAACGCCTCCTCGCTGCACGCCGCCGGGCGGCGTGCGCGCCGCACCGTCGAGGAGTCGCGCGAGTCCCTCGCCGCGGCGCTCGGCGCGCGCCCCAGCGAAGTGGTGTTCACCGCGGGCGGCACCGAAGCGGACAACCTCGCCGTCAAGGGTCTCTACTGGTCCCGCCGGGCCGCGGACCCCGCCCGTACGCGCGTCCTCGCCAGCCCCGTCGAGCACCACGCCGTGCTCGACGCGGTCCACTGGCTCGGCGAGCACGAGGGCGCGACCGTCGAGTACCTCCCCGTCGACGCGCACGGCCGGGTGCACGCCGACGCGCTGCGCGAGGCGATCGCCCGCAACCCCGACGACGTGGCCCTCGCCACCGTGATGTGGGCCAACAACGAGATCGGCACGGTCATGCCGGTCCGCGAACTGTCGGCCGTGGCCGCCGAGTTCGGCATACCCCTGCACGCCGACGCGGTGCAGGCGTTCGGCCAGCTCGACGTGGACTTCGCCGCCTCCGGGCTGGCCGCGATGACGGTCAGCGGCCACAAGGTCGGCGGCCCGTACGGCATCGGCGCCCTGCTGCTCGGGCGGCAGTACGCGCCCGTGCCCCTGCTGCACGGCGGCGGCCAGGAGCGGCACGTGCGCTCCGGGACGCTCGACGTGCCCGCCGTCGCCGCGTTCGCGGTGGCCGGCACGCTGGCGGCCGAGCGGCGCGCGGACTTCGCGCGCGAGGTCGGGGCCCTGCGGGACGACCTGGTCGCGGCGGTACGGGCCGCGGTGCCCGACGCGGTGCTCGGCGGCGACCCCGACCCCGCGGGCAGGCTGCCCGCCAACGCGCACTTCTCCTTCCCCGGCTGCGAGGGCGACTCGCTCCTGCTGCTGCTCGACGCGCAGGGCATCGAGTGCTCGACGGGATCCGCGTGCACGGCGGGCGTGGCCCAGCCCAGCCATGTGGTACTCGCCACCGGCACGGCCCCGGACCTGGCACGGGGGACACTGCGCTTCTCACTGGGCCACACGTCGACGAAGTCGGACGTGGCGGCTGTGGCGCAAGCCATAGGCCCGGTCGTCGAGCGCGCCCGGAACGCGGGCCTGAGCTGACCCGGCCCGGGCCGCGCCCCGTCAGGGGCGCGGGGAACTGCGCGACCGGCCCTCGTCGGCCCGCAGACGCAATCGGTCTCAGGTGGCACCCCGGTAGGCGCGGCCCGCCCCGCCCTGAGGGCACCCCGTACCCTGGAAGGGTTATGACTGACTTCCCGGGTGCTCCCGACCTCCAGGCCCCCCGCAAGGGACTTCGCGTGCTCGCCGCCATGTCCGGCGGCGTCGACTCCGCCGTGGCCGCGGCGCGAGCCACCGAAGCGGGCCACGAGGTGACCGGCGTGCACCTCGCGCTGTCCGCGAACCCGCAGTCGTTCCGCACGGGCGCGCGCGGCTGCTGCACCATCGAGGACTCCCGCGACGCCCGCCGCGCCGCCGACGTCATCGGCATCCCCTTCTACGTCTGGGACCTCGCCGAGCGCTTCCGCGAGGACGTGGTCGAGGACTTCATCGCGGAGTACCAGGCGGGCCGTACGCCCAACCCCTGCCTGCGCTGCAACGAGAAGATCAAGTTCGCGGCCCTGCTCGACAAGGCCCTCGCGCTCGGCTTCGACGCGGTGTGCACCGGCCACTACGCGACGGTCGTCCTGAAGGACGACGGCACCCGTGAGCTGCACCGGGCCAGCGACATGGCCAAGGACCAGAGCTATGTCCTCGGCGTGCTGGACGAGAAGCAGCTGGCCCACGCGATGTTCCCGCTGGGCGACACCCTGACGACCAAGGAAGAGATCCGGGCGGAGGCGGAGCGGCGCGGCCTGGCCGTCGCGAAGAAGCCCGACAGCCACGACATCTGCTTCATCGCGGACGGCGACACCCAGGGCTTCCTGGCCTCCCGCCTCGGCAAGGCGGACGGCGACATCGTCGACGAGTCGGGCACGAAGCTCGGCACCCACGAGGGCGCCTTCGGCTACACCATCGGCCAGCGCAAGGGCCTGCGCATCGGCCACCCGGCGCCGGACGGCAAGCCGCGCTACGTCCTGGACATCTCCCCGGTGAACAACACGGTCACGGTCGGCCCGGTGGAGGCCCTCGACGTCTCGGCCCTGACCGCCATCAAGCCCCGCTGGTGCGGCACGGCCCCGGCCGGCCCCGGCACGTACACCGCCCAGCTGCGCGCCCACGGCGGCGAGACCCCGGTCACGGCCGAACTGGTCGACGGCGAACTGCGCGTCTCCTTCACGGAGCCGGTCCGCGGCGTGGCCCCGGGCCAGGCGATCGTGCTCTACGACGACACGCGCGTGGTGGGGTCGGCGACGATCGCGACGACGGAGCGGGTCCGTACGAAGACGGCGGCCGGGCAGGCGTAGCGGGCCGCGGCGATGGGCGGGGTTCGCCGCGACGTACCGTGAACCCATGAACATCGCCGTCTTCTGCTCCGCCGCCGACCTCGACGACCGCTACACCACCCCCGCCCGGGAGTTCGCCGGGCTCATCGGGCGCGGTGGGCACACGCTGGTGTGGGGTGGGTCCGAGTCCGGGCTGATGAAGGTCATGGCGGACGGCGTGCAGGAGAGCGGCGGGCGGCTCGTGGGGATATCGGTGGAGTTCCTCGCCGCGAGCGCCCGGAAGAACGCCGACGAGATGGTGATCACCAAGGACCTCGCGGAGCGCAAGGCGCAGCTGCTCGCGCGGGCCGACGCCGTCGTCGTCATGGTCGGCGGTATGGGCACGCTGGACGAGGCGACGGAGATCCTGGAGCTGAAGAAGCACGGGATGCACGGCAAGCCTGTGGTGCTGCTCAACGCCGCGGGGTTCTACGACGGTCTGAAGCAGCAGCTCCAGCGGATGGAAGCGGAGGGCTTCCTGCCGATCCCCCTGGCCGACCTGGTCTTCTTCGCCGAGGACGGCGCGGGCGCGATGGCGTACCTGGAGGAGTCCGCCGGCCCGCGATAGGGCAGGGTAGGGGCATGGCAACACACCTGATCACCGGTTCCGGTTCCGGCATCGGCGCGGCGGTCGCGGACCGGCTGCTCGCGCGGGGCGACGAGCTGTATCTCTTCGCGCGGGACGCCGGGCGGGCCAAGGAGCTGGCCGCCCGCTTCCCCGGGGCGAAGGCACTCGTCGCCGACCTGTCCAACCCCGACCGGATCTCCTGGGCGCTCAGTCAGCAGACGCTGCCCGACCGCGTCGACTCGCTGCTGCACATCGCGGGCGTCTGCGACCTCGGCACCATCGGCGACCTGACCACCCGCACCTGGAACCGCACGCTCGCGGCCAACCTGATCGCCCCGGCCGAACTCACCCGCCTCTTCCTGCCGCAGCTGCGCGTCTCCCAGGGGCACGTCGTCTTCGTCAACTCCGGTGCCGGGCTCAACGCCCATGCCACCTGGGGCGTCTACGCGGCCAGCAAGCACGGCCTGAAGGCGCTCGCCGACTCGCTGCGCGCCGAGGAGCACGGCAACGGCGTACGGGTCACCAGCGTCTACCCCGGCCGCACGGCGACCCCGATGCAGGCGAAGGTGCACCAGCAGGAGGGCAAGGAGTACGACCCCGCGAAGTGGATCGACCCGGACTCGGTCGCGAAGACCATCCTGCTGGCGGTCGACCTGCCGCGGGACGCGGAGATCAACGACCTGACGGTCCGCCCCGGCCGCTGACCGCACGGCGGGCCGCGCGCGGTCCGCGCCGCCGGAAGGGTCTCGTAGTCTTCCTGCGTGAGCGAGAAGAGCGAGTTGAGCTGGGGCGCCGGGGTCGCCACCGGGGTCGGATCGATGCCCGGTGGCGACGCCCGGGAGGCCGCGAAGACCGTCACGGGGTCGCTGGAGGCCCTGCCGTACCTGCCGGAGCTGCCCGCCCGCGGCCCGGGCGCGGACATGATCGGGCGGACCGCCGGGATGCTGGTCGAGGTCTACGCCCGCGTGGAGCCCAGCGGGTGGCGGATCGGCGACCGGCCGGGACGGGACACCAAGCGCGCCCGGTCCTGGCTGGGCGAGGACCTCGACGCCCTGGAGGAGTACACGCAAGGGTACGAGGGCGCGCTCAAGGTCTCGGCCGTCGGCCCGTGGACCCTGGCGGCCGCGCTGGAACTGCGCGGCGGCGAGGCGGCCCTGGGCGACCCCGGCGCCTGCCGCGACCTGACCGCCTCGCTGGCCGAGGGCCTGCGGGCGCACCTCGCCGAGGTGCGGCGCCGGGTGCCGGGCGCCCGGGTGGTGCTCCAGCTGGACGAGCCCTCGCTGACCGCGGTGCTGACCGGGCAGGTCCGCACCGCCAGCGGCTACCGCACCTACCGGGCGGTCGACCGGGCCGTGGTCGAGGGCGGGTTGCGCGAGCTGGTGACGGTGGCGCGGGAGGCCACGGGCACGGCGCCCGTCGTGCACTCGTGCGCCCCCGGCGTGCCGTTCGGCCTGCTGCGCCGGGCCGGCGTCGAAGGGGTCTCCTTCGACTTCACGCTGTTCACCGAGCGTGAGGAAGAGGCGGTCGGGGAGGCCGTCGAGGCGGGCACCAAGCTGCTCGTGGGCGTGGTGCCGGGCGTGGACGGCCCATTGTCAGACCCTGCCGGTAGCGTCATGGGTGTCAGGACGCTGTGGCGCAGGCTGGGGCTGTCGCCGGGGACCCTCGCGGAGTCCGTGGTGATCACCCCCACGTGCGGACTCGCGGGCGCTTCGCCCGCATATGCCCGCACGGCGCTCGCCCACTGCGTCCGGGCGGCGAGATCACTCGCGGACAACCCTGAGTGACGGCGCTCATGGGCTCGCCCATGGATCAACGGGAGGACGAGACGGTGGCTGGCGGACAGCACGGCGAAGAACAGCTCGCGGCGGAGGCTGCGCTTGTCGTGGCACCCGCGGAGGCTCGGGAGCAGCACGCGCGGCTCGCCGAGCAGATCGAGGAGCATCGCTTCCGGTACTACGTGAAGGACGCCCCGGTCGTCAGCGACGCCGAGTTCGACCGGCTGCTGCGCTCGCTGGAGGCCCTGGAGGAGCGGCATCCGGCGCTGCGCACCCCCGACTCGCCCACCCAGAAGGTCGCGGGGGCGTACGAGACGGAGTTCACGGCCGTCGAGCACCGCGAGCGCATGCTCTCCCTCGACAACGCCTTCGACGACGAGGAGCTGGCCGCCTGGGCCGACCGCCTCGCCAAGGAGATCGGCGAGGGCGCGGCGTACCACTTCCTGTGCGAGCTCAAGGTCGACGGCCTCGCCGTCAACCTGACGTACGAGCAGGGCCGGCTGACCCGCGCCGCCACCCGCGGCGACGGCCGCACCGGCGAGGACATCACGCCCAACGTCCGGACGATCACCGAGATCCCGGACCGGCTTCAGGGCGAGCGCGTCCCGGAGCTGGTCGAGATCCGCGGCGAGGTCTACTTCCCGATGGAGAAGTTCGAGGAGCTCAACGCCCGCCTGGTGGAGGCGGGCAAGCCGCCCTTCGCCAACCCGCGCAACGCGGCGGCCGGTTCGCTGCGGCAGAAGGACCCCCGGGTCACCGCCACCCGCCCGCTGCACATGGTGGTGCACGGCATCGGCGCCCGCGAGGGCTTCGACATCGACCGCCAGTCGCAGGCGTACGAGCTGCTGCGCGAGTGGGGCCTGCCGACCGCCGCGCACAACAAGGTCGTCGACTCCCTGGAGGGCGTGCGGGAGTTCATCGCGCGCTACGGGCAGCCCGACGTCCGGCACTCGATGGAGCACGAGATCGACGGCGTCGTCGTCAAGCTCGACGAGATCCCCCTCCAGGGGCGGCTCGGCTCCACCTCGCGCGCGCCGCGCTGGGCCATCGCGTGGAAGTACGCGCCCGAGGAGGTCAACACCAAGCTGGTGGACATCCGGGTGGGCGTCGGCCGCACGGGCCGGGTGACGCCGTACGCGGTGGTGGAGCCCGTCACCGTCGCCGGCTCCGAGGTCGAGTTCGCGACCCTGCACAACCAGGACGTCGTCAAGGCCAAGGGCGTCTTCATCGGCGACACCGTGGTGCTGCGCAAGGCCGGCGACGTGATCCCCGAGATCCTGGGGCCGGTCGCCGATCTGCGGGACGGCAGCGAGCGGGAGTTCGTGATGCCCGCCGAGTGCCCGGAGTGCGGCAGCGCCCTCCAGCCGATGAAGGAGGGCGACATCGACCTCCGCTGCCCCAACGCCCGCGCCTGCCCCGCCCAGATCCGCGAGCGGCTCTACTACCTGGCCGGCCGCAAGTGCCTCGACATCGAGAACTTCGGCTATGTGGCGGCCACCGCCCTCACCCAGCCGCTGGAGCCGGCCACCCCGCCGCTGCGGACCGAGGCCGACCTCTTCGACCTGACGATCGAGGAGCTGCTGCCCATCAAGTCTTATGTCCTCGACATGGATTCGGGCCTGCCCAAGCGCGACCCCAAGACGGGCGAGGAGAAGGTCGTCACCTTCTTCGCGAATCAAAAGGGTGAGCCGAAGAAGAACGCCCTCGCGATGCTGGAGAACATCCAGGCTGCGAAGGAGCGCCCGCTGGCGCGCTTCCTCACCGGGCTCTCCATCCGCCACGTGGGCCCGGTCGCGGCCGAGGCCCTGGCCAGGGAGTTCCGCTCCCTGGACCGGATCGCCGAGGCGAGCGAGGAGGAACTTGCCGCCGTCGACGGCGTCGGCGGCATCATCGCGACCTCGGTCAAGCAGTGGTTCACAGAGGACTGGCACCGCGAGATCGTCGAGAAGTGGCGCGCCGCGGGCGTCCGCTTCGAGGACGAGTCGCACGGCAAGGAGGAGGGCCCCCGGCCGCTGGAGGGCCTCACCGTGGTGGTCACCGGCACGCTCGCCTCGTACACCCGCGACGGGGCGAAGGAAGCGCTCCAGAGCCGGGGGGCGAAGGTGACCGGGTCGGTGTCCAAGAAGACGGACTTCGTGGTGGTGGGGGACAACCCCGGGTCGAAGTTCGACAAGGCGATGCAGCTGAAGGTGCCGGTGCTGGAGGAGGACGGGTTCGCCGTGCTCCTGGAGCGGGGCGCCGACGCGGCCCGTGAGGCGGCGGTCCCGGCGGCCGAGTAGGCCCGGGCGGGCCCCGGATCCGTCCCCCACGGCACCTGGGCCCGCCCCGCCACACATGGGCCCCGGATCACTACCAAAACCCAGTCCGCCACCCCACCGGAGTAATGCCCGCATAGGCAGTGGGCATTACCCCTACAGCGCATACCAGATGGCTACAAGAGGTCGGATCCCAATCGGGCAACCGCTGCCGATCGCTGCCCGCCGTAGCCTTCTGCGGCCTACTGTTGAGATGTGCGCCTGCCGTGGCGCGGGCACCGCCGGCTGTGAGAGGGACGGGCATGAAACCCACCGACAGCGCCGAACCGGCATCTCGGCTGCGCCGGGTCCCTCCGCCCGCGCTGCCGATGGTCTGTGTCACCCTGGCCGTCCTCGCGCTGGCCGCCGGGATCTGTCGTGTACTCACCGACGGCCACGCCCTCTTCCCCGGCCATACGGTCGGGGTGGCTCTCGCCTCGCTCACCGCCCTGATCGTCGCCCACCTCGTCGCGCTCGGCCGTGACCGCTGGTGGGGCGGCACCGGCTCCGGAGCCGCCCTCACCCTGGCCGTCCTGCTGCTCTACGGCTGGCTCCCCGCCGTCCTGATCAGCATCTCCGTCGTCCTGCTGGTCGCCACCGCCCGCCGCCACCGCTGGCGCCAGGCATTACTCCACGGCGCGGTCGACATCCTCGGCATCGGGGCCGCGGGCCTCTCCCTGGCCATGTGCGGAGTCGTCTCCAGCGTCGAGAACCCCTGGCTGCCCGACACCTGGCCGCTCAGCGCCCTCCCCGAGATCGCCCTGGCCGCCTTCATGTACCTCGCGGTCACCCGCGCCCTGCTCTGGTACTGCATGGCCCCCCGCGCGGGGCTGAGCAGCATCGCCCGTACCGCCCTCGTCCGCCAGGCCCTCGTCGGCGGCGCCCTCCTCGGCATCGCCCCGCTCATCGCCGTCGTCGCCGACCACGTGCCCATGCTGCTGCCGCTGTTCGCGGTGCCGCTCATCGCCCTCGACTCCACGCTCTGGATCGCCCGCGCCCGCGCCGAGGAGCAGCTCCGCGACCCGCTCACCGGGCTGCCCAACCGCCAGTGGCTGCTGGAGCGCACCTGGATCGCCCTCGACGAGGCGGAGCGCGCGGGGACCCGCGCCGCCCTCGTCCTCATAGACCTCGACCGCTTCCGCTCCGTCAACGACACCCTCGGCCACCTCGCCGGGGACCGGCTGCTGCTGCAGATAGCGGAGCGCCTGCGGCTCGCCCTGCCGCGCGACGCGGAGGCCGCCCGGCTCGGCGGCGACGAATTCGCGGTCCTGCTCCCCACCGCCGACTCGCTCACCAGCGCCCAGCGCGTGGCCCGTTCCCTGGTCGCCGCCCTCGGCTCGCCGCTCAATCTGGAGGGGCTCACCCTCGTCCTGGAGGCCAGCGCGGGCGTGGCCGTCTATCCCGACCACGCGCTCGACGCCGGCGACCTGCTGCGCCGGGCCGACGTGGCGATGTATCAGGCCAAGCGCGACCGCAGCGGCGTCGAGGTCTACGAGGCCCGGCGCGACGGCAACACCCTCGACCGGCTGGGCCTGTTGGGCGATCTCCGGCGGGCGCTGGACGCGGGCGACGTGGAGCTGCACTATCAGCCGAAGGTCGGCTTCGACGGCCATGTCGAGGGGCTGGAGGCGCTCGTCCGCTGGGTCCACCCCGAGCGCGGCAGAGTCTCCCCGGACGAGTTCATCGCCATCGCCGAGTCGTCCGGGCTGATGCCCCGGCTCACGGAGTACGTCCTGGAGACCGCCCTCGGCCAGGTCGCGAAGTGGCGGGCGATGGGGCTGAACGTCCCGGTCGCGGTCAACGTCTCGCCCCGCGACGTCCACACGCCAGGCTTCGCCGGCTCCGTCGCGGCGCGGCTGGCCCGGCACGGCGTCCCGCCGGGCGCGCTGCAACTGGAGATAACGGAACACGTCCTCCTGGAGGACCCCCAGCGGGCCGCCGACACCCTCGCCGGGCTCACCGGCCACGGGGTGAAGATGTCCCTCGACGACTTCGGCACGGGCTACTCCTCCCTCGTCCACCTGCGGCGGCTCCCGGTGAGCGAGCTCAAGATCGACCGGTCCTTCGTGGCCCGCCTCGCCATCGACAACGAGGACGCGGAGATCGTGCGCTGCACGCTCGACCTCGCGCACTCCCTGGGCCTGCTGGTCGTCGCCGAGGGCGTCGAGGACGACGAGACGTGGGAGCGGCTCCGCGACCTGGGCTGCGACGCGGTGCAGGGCTGGCTGGTCGCCGCGGCGATGCCGCCGGACGAGACGACGGCCTGGCTGCGGCTGCGCAGCGAGAGCGGCTGGCACCGCGAGGTCGACCGGCTGCGCGTGGCACCGGTGGCGCCCGTGGCGCCCTCGGAGGAGGCGGACCAGCCGGTGACATAGGGCGCCCGGACAATGATTTCGCGGGCAGGGGTGGCGGAGCCATAGGATTGGGCCAATAAACAGCCCAGAAACCGTCACGAACCCTGAGGATCGCCGCATGCCTGGCATCACGCGCGAGGAGGTCGCCCACCTCGCCCGGCTGGCACGTCTGGAGCTCAAGGACGAAGAGCTCGACCACTTCGCCGGACAGCTCGACGACATCATCGGCGCGGTCGCCCGCGTCTCCGAGGTCGCCGACCAGGACGTACCGCCGACGTCCCACCCGCTGCCGCTGACCAACGTCATGCGCGCGGACGAGATCCGTCCGTCGCTGACCCCGCAGGAGGCGCTCTCCGGCGCCCCGGCCCAGGAGCAGCAGCGTTTCAAGGTGCCGCAGATCCTGGGGGAGGACTGACCATGACTGCTGAACTGATCAAGCTGACCGCGGCGGAGATCGCCGCGAAGATCGCCTCGGGCGAGGTCACCGCCGTCCAGGTGACCGAGGCGCACCTGGCCCGCATCGAGGCCGTCGACGAGAAGGTCAACGCCTTCCTGCACGTGGACCGCGAGGGCGCCCTCGCGCAGGCCCGCGCCGTCGACGAGAAGCGCGCCCGCGGCGAGAAGCTCGGCCCGCTGGCCGGCGTGCCGCTCGCGCTGAAGGACATCTTCACCACCAAGGGGATCCCGACCACCGTCGGTTCCAAGATCCTCGAAGGCTGGATCCCGCCGTACGACGCGACGCTCACGCAGCGCCTGAAGGCCGCCGACGTCGTCATCCTCGGCAAGACCAACATGGACGAGTTCGCCATGGGGTCCTCCACGGAGAACAGCGCGTACGGCCCCACCGGCAACCCCTGGGACCTGACCAAGATCCCCGGCGGTTCGGGCGGCGGCTCCAGCGCGGCGCTCGCCGCGTACGAGGCCCCCCTCGCCATCGGCACGGACACCGGCGGTTCCATCCGCCAGCCCGCCGCCGTCACCGGCACCGTCGGCGTCAAGCCGACCTACGGCGCGGTCTCCCGCTACGGCATGGTCGCCTTCTCGTCCTCCCTCGACCAGGGCGGCCCCTGTGCCCGCACGGTCCTGGACGCGGCCCTGCTGCACGAGGCCATCGCCGGGCACGACCCGCTGGACTCCACCTCCATCGACGCCCCGGTCCCGCCGGTCGTCGAGGCGGCCCGGAACGGCGACGTCAAGGGCATGCGCATCGGCATCGTCAAGCAGTTCCGCGGCGAGGGCTACCAGGCCGGTGTCCTCCAGCGCTTCGACGAGTCCGTCGAGCTCCTCAAGGAGCTGGGCGCCGAGGTCGTCGAGGTGGACTGCCCCTCCTTCGACCTGGCCCTGGCCGCGTACTACCTGATCGCGCCGTCCGAGTGCTCCTCGAACCTGGCCCGCTTCGACGCCATGCGCTACGGCCTGCGGGTCGGCGACGACGGCACGAAGTCCGCCGAGGACGTCACCGCGCTCACCCGCGAGGCCGGCTTCGGCGACGAGGTCAAGCGCCGCGTGATCCTCGGTACGTACGCCCTGAGCTCCGGCTACTACGACGCGTACTACGGCTCCGCGCAGAAGGTCCGCACCCTCATCACGCGCGACTTCGAGAAGGCGTTCGCCGAGGGCGGTGTCGACGTGCTGATCTCGCCGACCACCCCGACCACCGCGTTCCCGATCGGCGAGCGCGCGGACGACCCGATGGCGATGTACCTCGCCGACCTGTGCACCATCCCGACCAACCTGGCGGGCAACGCCGCGATGTCGCTGCCCTGCGGCCTGGCGCCCGAGGACGGGATGCCGGTGGGTCTGCAGATCATCGCGCCCGCCATGGCCGACGACCGGCTCTACCGGGTCGGTGCCGCGGTCGAGGCCGCGTTCACCGCCCGCTGGGGTCACCCGCTGCTCGAGGAGGCACCGTCGCTGTGACCATCGAAAAGGCCGGGAAGACCGGCAAGCTCGCGAAGGCCAAGGGCTTCAAGAAGTCCCGGCCCGGCACGTACCTGTCCATCGGCACCACGCTGTTCGGCGCGGTCAGCGTCGTGAAGCAGGCCAAGAAGGCCCGGGGCGAGCAGGACACGCTCCAGCTCGTGGACGCCATCGTCTCCGCCGCCGCCATCGCCACCGGCGTCGCCCTGCTCGTGCGCGAACTGCGCCGGATGAGCAGCGACGACGTTCTCGCGGACTGAGAGGTTAGTTTTCCGTGACCACCATCGACCTGGTGTCGTACGAGGACGCCCTGGCGTCCTACGACCCCGTCATGGGCCTCGAAGTCCATGTCGAGCTCGGCACCCGGACCAAGATGTTCTGCGGGTGCTCCACCGAGCTGGGCGCCGAGCCCAACTCGCAGACCTGCCCCACCTGCCTCGGCCTGCCCGGCTCGCTGCCGGTCGTCAACGCCATCGGCGTCGAGTCGGCCGTGAAGATCGGTCTCGCGCTGCACTGCGAGATCGCCGAGTGGTGCCGCTTCGCCCGGAAGAACTACTTCTATCCGGACATGCCGAAGAACTTCCAGACCTCGCAGTACGACGAGCCGATCGCCTTCAACGGCTATCTGGACGTCCAGCTGGAGGACGGCGAGGTCTTCCGCGTGGAGATCGAGCGCGCCCACATGGAGGAGGACACCGGCAAGTCCACCCACGTGGGCGGCGCCACCGGCCGCATCCACGGCGCCTCGCACTCCCTGCTCGACTACAACCGGGCCGGCATCCCGCTCATCGAGATCGTCACCAAGCCGATCGAGGGCGCGGGCGAGCGGGCCCCCGAGGTCGCCAAGGCGTACGTCGCCGAGCTGCGCGAGCTCATCAAGGCGCTCGGCGTCTCCGAGGCCCGGATGGAAATGGGCCAGATGCGCTGCGACGTCAACCTGTCGCTGCGCCCGAACGGGACCGAGAAGTTCGGCACCCGCTCGGAGACGAAGAACGTCAACTCCCTGCGTTCCGTCGAGCGGGCCGCCCGCTTCGAGATCATGCGGCACGCGGCGGTGCTGTCCTCCGGTGGCACGATCGTGCAGGAGACCCGGCACTTCCACGAGGAGGACGGGTCCACCACGGCGGGCCGCATCAAGGACAACGCCGAGGACTACCGCTACTTCCCCGAGCCGGACCTGGTGCCGGTCGCTCCCGCCCGGGAGTGGGTGGAGGAGCTCCGCAAGGGGCTGCCCGAGCTGCCGCGCGTGCGCCGCAACCGGCTCCGCGAGGAGTGGGGCGTCTCCGAGCACGACATGCAGTCGATCCTCAACGCCGGTGCCGTCGACCTGATCGTCGCCACCATCGAGGCCGGTGCCGACGCGGCCTCCGCCCGCAAGTGGTGGATGGGCGAGCTGGCCCGCCGGGCCAACGAGGCCGGTACGGACCTCGCGGCGCTGGAGATCACCCCGGTGCAGGTCGCGCGGGTGTGCGCGCTGGTCGCCGAGGGCTCGCTCAACGACAAGCTGGCCCGCCAGGTCATCGAGGGCGTGCTCGCGGGCGAGGGCGACCCGGACGCCGTCGTGGCGGCCCGCGGGCTCGCGGTCGTCTCCGACGACAGCGCGCTGGGCACCGCCGTGGACGAGGCCATCGCGGCCAACGCCGGCATCGCGGACAAGATCCGTGCGGGCAAGGTCGCGGCGGCGGGCGCGCTCGTCGGCGCGGTCATGAAGGCCACCCGCGGCCAGGCGGACGCGGCCCGCGTCCGTGAGCTCATCCTTGAGCGGCTCGGCGTCGAGGGCTGATCCTCGGTCGAATCACAGCCGTCAATGGCCGTCCCTCACGCGAGGGGCGGCCATTGTCGTATAGCCGAATAACCGAATTCGGCCGTACTTAACGAGAGTTGGCCGGATTTAGTCGTTACGTCCACCGGGGGTGGAAGCGGTCCGGCATGATCGCGGGGTGCGGGCCCAGGGTGTGTCCGTGACCAATGGCTGGGGGTAGTGATGCGACGGTTGAGCAGGGCGCTGACGGCGCTCGTGCTGGCGGGCGCCGGGCTGGCGGCGACGACGGTTCCGGCCATCGCGGCCGACGGCGACACGGGGAGCACCTCGCCCGCCGTGCGCTGCGAGACCGCCTGGGGAAGCCTGGCCAAGGCCAGCACGGACAGCGCTTATAAGTCACTGCGGGACATCAGAACCGGACAGCACGACTGCTTCGACCGCATGGTCTTCGACGTCAAGGGATCCGGCGAGCGGCCGATCGGCTATCGCGTGGCCTATGTCGACAAGCTGTACCAGGACGGTTCGGGCGACCAGGTCCCGGTGGGCGGCGACGCGATCCTGGAGATCCGGGTGGCCGCGCCCAGCTACGAGCCGACCACGGGCCTGCCGACCTACCGCGGCCGGGTCGGGGAGCCGCTGCGGGGCGTGGACGTCACGGGCTACCGCACCTTCCGGGACACCCGCTACGCGAGCAGCTTCGAGGGCGACACCCAGATCGGGCTTGGCCTGCGGGCGCGGCTGCCGTTCCGCGTCTTCCAGTACGGCCACCTCGTGGTCGTCGACGTGGCCCACGCCTGGGACTCCGCCCCGCCGACGACGGAGCCGCACGGGCTGTCGTGACCCCCGGCCCGGGGTGATGTGGGCTGGACCACAAAGCGGACAAAGGATCTTTTTCGCCTGTCACAGTGGCGGCAGAGGTCCTCCCCGCTTTTCCCGCGTACGGCGGGCCTTCCGCCCTCCAGCTCCAGCGGTCGTCACCACGGGTCATCTCCCGGCGAGGTCGACGCCATAACCGGGAAGCAGGCAATGACCTCACTTGCCCGGTGGTGCCTGCGCCGCCGCCTCGTCGTCATCGTGCTGTGGCTCGTCGCCCTGCTGGGCACGGGCGCGGCCGCCACGCTGACCGGCTCCGCGTACTCCAACGACTACGGCGTCCCCGGCACCGAGTCCGCCCGCGCCACCGCGCTCCTGCAGAAGGCGTTCCCCGGCGAGGGCGGCGACGACACCATCGTCTGGCACACCGACTCCGGCACCGTCCGCGCCCCCGGCGTCGAGCAGCGCATGAGCGCCGTCCTGCGCGAGGTCGCCGCGCTGCCCGGGGTCGCCGGGGTCGTCGACCCGTACGGCAGCGACGGCGCGGGCCGCATCAGCCAGGACGGGCACACCGCCTACGCCTCCCTGAGCTTCGCCGACAAGGGCGGCGATCCGGACAAGGCGGAGGTCCAGCGGGTCGTCGACACCGCGCGGGCCGCCGCCACGGACCATATGCAGGTCGCGCTCGGCGGCAGCTCCATCTCCACCACCGAAGGGTCGAGCGGCCACCTCAGCGAGATCATCGGCGTGCTGGTGGCCGCGGTCGTGCTGCTCGTCGTCTTCGGCTCGCTCGCCGCCAGCCTGCTGCCCATCGCCACCGCCCTCGTCGGCGTCGGCACCGCCGCCATGGGCACCGTCCTGCTCGGCCACGTCATGACCGTCGCCGACTTCGCCCCGATGCTGGGCACCCTCATCGGGCTCGGGGTGGGCATCGACTACGCCCTCTTCATCGTCACCCGGCACCGCAAGGGCCTCAGGGCCGGCCTGTCCGTGCAGGAGGCGGCCGAGCGCGCCGTCGCCACCACCGGGCGCGCCGTCGTCTTCGCGGGCGGCACCGTCTGCGTGGCGCTGCTCGGCATGCTGATCCTGCGGCTGAGCTTCCTCAACGGCGTCGCCCTCGCCGCCTCGCTGACCGTCGTCCTCACCGTCGCGGCCTCGATCACCCTGCTGCCCGCGCTGCTCGGACTGATCGGCCACCGCGCCCTCAGCCGCCGCGAACGCCGCAGCCTCGCCGAGCGCGGCCCCCGCCCGGAGGTCCCCACCGGGCTCGCCGCCCGCTGGTCGGCCTTCGTCGAGCGCCACCCCAAGCTGCTGGGCGGCCTCGCGGCCGCCGTGATGCTGATCCTCGCGCTGCCGGTGTTCTCCCTGCACCTGGGCACCTCCGACCAGGGCAACAACCCGGCGACGTCCACCACCCGCCAGGCGTACGACATGCTCGGCAAGGGCTTCGGCCCGGGCGTCAACGGCCCGCTGACCCTCGTCGCGCCCCTCGACAGCGCCGCCGACCGGCTCGCCTTCAACCGCCTCCCCGACGCGCTCCGCCACACCGAGGGCATCGCCTCCGTCAGCCCCTCGACCCTGAACCACAGCGGCGACACCGGCGTGATCACCGTCGTGCCCACCACCTCGCCGCAGTCCCGCGCCACCAGCGACCTCGTCGACCGGCTGCGCACCACGGTGCTGCCGCGGGCCACCGAAGGCACCGGGGCGGACGTCCAGGTCGGCGGCATCACCGCGAGCTACGACGACTTCGCGGGCATCATCCTGGGCAAGCTGCCGCTGTTCATCGGCACCGTCGTGGGCCTCGGCTGCCTGCTGCTCCTGCTGGCCTTCCGCAGCATCGGCATACCGCTGAAGGCGGCCCTGATGAACATCGCCGCGGTCGCCTCCTCCTTCGGCCTGATCGTCGCCGTCTTCCAGTGGGGCTGGGGCAGCGAGACCCTCGGCCTCGGCGCCGCGGGCCCCATCGAGCCCTTCCTGCCGGTCGTCATGGTCTCGGTCCTCTTCGGCCTCTCCATGGACTACCAGGTCTTCCTGGTCAGCCGGATGTACGAGGAGTGGCGGGCCACCCGCGACAACTGCCGCGCGGTACGGGTCGGCCTCGCCGAGACCAGCCGCGTCATCAACTCCGCCGCGGTGATCATGATCGCGGTCTTCCTGGCGTTCGTGCTGAGCGGCGACCGGGTGATCGCGATGTTCGGCATCGGCCTGGCGGCGGCGGTGGCCCTGGACGCGTTCGTGCTCCGCACGCTGCTGGTGCCGGCGCTGATGCACATGCTGGGGGGCGCGAATTGGTGGCTGCCGGGGTGGCTGGACCGGATCCTGCCCCGGGTCAGCATCGAGGCGCCGGAGGCGGTGCTGGCGCCGCTGCCGATCCCGGTGGGTGCGCAATTCAGCCCGTCCGGCGTTTGAGGACAGCGCGCGAAGCGTGCTTCGGGGTCACGTCACCTCAAGGCGCAGGATGCGGTCGTCCTCCGGGCCCGGCTTCCCGCGGCCGTCCGTGTTGCTCGTGGTCAGCCACAGACCGCCGTCATCGGTAGCGACGACCGTGCGCAAGCGACCGTACTCGCCCGACAGGAACGACTGCGGATCCGCGGCCAAGGACGCGCCCTTCAAGGGGATGCGCCACAGGCGCGAGCCCCGCAGGGCGGCCATCCAGAGGGAGCCCTTCGCGTAGGCGAGCCCGCTCGGCGAGGCCTCCGCCGGTTTCCACTGGGCGACGGGGTCGCGATATTCGGGGCGGCCGGCCTTGCCCTCCACCACCGGCCAGCCGTAATTGCCGCCCGGCTCGATCAGGTTGAGCTCGTCCCACGTGTCCTGGCCGAACTCCGACGCCCACAGCCGCTTGTCCGCGTCCCACGCGAGCCCCTGCACATTGCGATGGCCCAAGGAGTAGATCACCGAGTCGGCCCGCGGATTGCGGGGCGCGGGATGCCCGTCCGGCGTCATCCGGAGGATCTTGCCACCGAAGGACTTGGAGTCCTGGGCGAGCCCGCGGTCACCGCCCTCGCCGGTGCCCGCGTACAGCATCCCGTCGGGCCCGAACGCGATCCGCCCGCCGTTGTGGATCTGCCCCTTGGGGATGCCCTGGAAGATCGTGT
Source organism: Streptomyces blastmyceticus (assembly GCF_039521185.1). NCBI lineage: Bacteria > Bacillati > Actinomycetota > Actinomycetes > Kitasatosporales > Streptomycetaceae > Streptomyces > Streptomyces blastmyceticus. The sequence goes on from NZ_BAAABW010000024.1 coordinate 217,761, forward strand.
TGGGCGCGCCCAGCCGCAGCCCGTCGGGCTTGCCCGCGTCGTAGCGCAGCTGCGCGATCCGGTTGTCCGAGGCGGTGGTGAAGTAGGCGTACAGCAGGTGGTCCGTGACGTAGTCGGGGGAGAGCGCCAGGCCCAGCAGCCCGCCCTCGCCCGCCGCCGCGACGCCCGGCACCGAGCCCACCTCGCTCTGCGCGCCGTCCTTCGCGGCCACACGGATGATCTTCCCCGTGTCGCGGGAGCCCACCAGCAGGTCACCCCCGGGCAGCCGGGCGACGCCCCAGGGGGAGGTGAGCCTGGTGGTGAGCGTACGGACGACCTTCACCGAACCCTTCGCGGGCGCCGCGGGCACGGAAGGCGCGCCCGAAGCCCCGCCCGCGCCGGGGGAGTTGGCGCCCGAAGGGCCCGAGCCCGGCGTGCCGCGACCCGGCAGGCCCGCGCCGTCCGAACAGCCCGCGACGGCCAGCAGCGCGGAGACCGCCAGCGCGGCCGTGGCAGCGGCGAGGCGGGGGCGCGTCGCACGTCGTCGCATGGTTCGTTCCTCTCGCCGGGGCGGGGCGGCGCGCCGGATCGGCCGCGGCCCTGTTCCTTATACATGCTCGCGTACGAGCCGACGCGGACCCGGCCCGACCCACGGGCACGCACCCCTCAGTCCCACGACCCCATGGCCCTCGGCAGGGCCGCGATCTCCGCGAAGTCCTCCGGTGTGAGCCGCAGTTGCGCGGCCGCCGCGTTCTGCACCACCCACCCGGCCTTCTTCGTGCCGGGCACCGGCACCACGTGCCGCCCCTGCGCCAGCACCCAGGCCAGGGCGACCTGCGCGGCCGTCGCGCCGTGCCGGCCCGCCACCCGCCGCAGCCCGGCCACTATCGGTTGATTGGCCGCCATCATCTCGGCGGTGAACCGGGGGTGCCGCGCCCGGATGTCCTCGGGCTCGAAGCCCTGACCCGGAGTGAGCGTGCCGCTGAGGAAACCGTTCCCCAGGGGCATCGCCGCGAGCAGCCCGACGCCCCGCGACGCACACCACGGGACGAGCGAGTCCAGCGCCTCCCGGGACCAGACCGACAGCTCCGCCTGCACACAGCTCACCGGGAAGACCTGCTGTATTCGCTCCAGCTGGCGGATCGTCGCGTCGTACAGCCCGGCGCGCGACCTGCGGTGGGTCCGCGCGCCGATCGCGCACCACCCCAGGGCCCGGACCTTGCCCGCCGAGACCAGGTCCGCCATCGCCCCCCAGGTCTCCTCGACCGGCACCTCCGGGTCCGGCCGGTGCAGCTGGTAGACGTCGATCACATCGGTCTGGAGCCGGCGCAGCGAGGCGTCGCACGCCCGCTTCACATAGCCGGGCCGGCCGTTGGCGACGATGTGCTGATCGCCCACCAGCAGCCCGCACTTGGTCGACACAAAGGCTTCCTTGCGCCGCTCCCGCAACACCCGCCCCACCAATAGCTCATTGGTGAACGGCCCGTACATGTCCGCGGTGTCCAGCAGGGTCGTCCCCGCGTCGAGCGCCGCGTGCACCGTGCGCAGCGCGCCCTCACCGCTCTGCTGAGAGGCCGTGTACGCCCAGTGCATGGGCATGCACCCGAGGCCGATCGCGCCCACTTCGAGCGCCGCCGCACCGATTGTCCTGCGCTCCACCGGCCGTTCCCTCCCGTTCCTCGTCCCCAAACTAACCTCTGCCGGGCAGGCGGCTTCGCATAGCCTCCTGGCATGAGTGCAGATGACAGCGGTTCCGCCCGCCCCCTGGCCTGGCTGCCGATCCGGCCCGAGGAGATCGACGGCCTCCCCGGTGCCCTGGACTACGCCTACTGGAACGGCGAACCCGACTACCCCACCGACCCCGCCCGCTGCGCCTTCTACGTCCCGCCCTATGTGACCAGCGGTGACATCGGCGTCCGCCCGCTGTCCGCCATGACGGGCCTGCGGGTCGTCCAGACGCTCACCGCGGGTGTCGACAACATCCTCCCCGCCGTTCCCTCGCTCCCGTCGGGCACCCTCCTGTGCAACGCCCGCGGCCTGCACGACACCAGCACCGCGGAACTCGCCCTCACGCTCGTCCTCGCCGCGCTGCGCGACATCCCCGGCTTCGTGCGGGCGCAGGACGCGGGGGAGTGGGCGCAGGGTTTCCGTCCCGCGCTCGCGGACAAGAACGTGCTGATCGTCGGCTACGGTTCCATCGGATCCGCGATCGAGGACCGGCTCGTGCCCTTTGAGTGCGCGCGGGTCGTACGCGTCGCGCGCTCCCCGCGTGAAACGCCCCGCGGACCTGTCCACCCTGTCACCGCGCTCCCGGAGCTCCTCCCCGACGCCGATGTCGTGATCATCGCGACGCCGCTCACGCCGGACACCCGCGGTCTGGTGGGCACCGGATTCCTCGCCGCGATGAAGGACGGCGCCCTGCTGGTCAACATCGCGCGCGGCGCGATCGTCGACACCGGGGCGCTCCTCGCCGAGCTGGAGAGCGGCAGGCTGCGGGCCGCGCTCGACGTCACCGACCCCGAGCCGCTGCCGGCGGGCCATCCGCTGTGGAGCGCGCCCGGCGCCCTGATCACCCCTCATGTGGGTGGGCCCTCTTCGGCCTTTCTGCCCCGCGCCGAACGACTCCTGCGTGATCAGCTGGCCAGATTCGCTCTGGACGCACCCCTGCAAAATGTCGTAGTCACTGCCCCCTAGTTGCCACGTAGAGGTACCGTTCGGCTGCACTCAGTGTTCATAACCCCGTTGCTGATTACGCTATGTATATGAGCTATGTCCCTGAGTGACGAGTCTGGTGTATCGTCCGGACCGGGGGCTGCGCCGGGCACCGTACGGCGCAGCGAAGTACCGGCACTGAGGGGGGCGACGGGCGATGCACGGCCACTGGACGATCAACCCGACGCGGCTCACGCACCGACCACGACAGCGCGGCGCGGCGGTTCCGCCGACGCGGCTCGCCCGACTTCCCTGGCTGATCCGCCTCCGGCCCAGGCCGGGCAGTCGGTGGTGTCGCCTTCATCTCTCCTTCCTCCGGGCCCACTTCGCCTGGCTCGGGATCTCGCCCGGGACGGCGGCGCGGTGAGCGCCCCCGGAGCGGCGCTGCCCCGCCGGCAGGCCGGCGGTTCCGGGCCGGCCTCCCAGCTCCTCCTCGCCCTCGTCTGCGGCGGCTACGCCACGGGTGCGGCCTTCGGCTGGGGATCGAGCGAGCTGGCCTCCGCCATGGGCGACTTCGGCCTCGGCGGCGCCGCGGCCCTCGCGGCCGTCTCCTGCTTCTGGTACGGGCGGACGCACAAGACGCGCTTCCGGCTCGCCTGGCTGCTCTTCGCGGCCTCCTCGGCGATGGCCGGCCTCGGCAACACCGTCTGGGGGTGGTACGAGGTCGTCCTCGACGAGCGCGTGCCCACCCCGTCACCGGCCGACTTCTGCTTCCTGCTCTTCGCGCCGCCGGCCATCATCGGCCTGCTCGTCCTCGCCAGGCGCCCCGTCACCCGCGCCGGCTGGGTCTGCCTGGCCCTCGACGCGTGGCTGACCGGCGGCTCCCTGCTGACGCTGTCCTGGAGCCTGGCGCTCGCGCACACCGCGCACTTCCAGGGCGAGACCGTGGCGCACGCCGCCCTCTCGCTCGCCTATCCGCTGCTGGACATCGCCCTGGTGTCGATGGTCCTCGCGCTGCACTTCCGGCGCTCCACCGCCAACCGCTCCGCCATCAACACCGCCATCGCGGCCCTCGCCCTGACCGTCCTGTGCGACGCGCTGTTCACCTCGCCGCTGCTGCGCTCGCACTACCGCTCCGGCCAGATCCTCGACGCGGGCTGGTTCGCGGGCTACATGCTCATGGCGTACGCCCCCTGGGTGGCCCGGGAGGAGGGCGACGACGCCGCGGCGCCCGCCCGTACGGTCCAGCACCTGCACCACCCCAGCCGGCCCATCGCCGGCTCGCTCGCCGCCCTGACCCCCTATCTCGCGGCCGCCGTCTGCACCCTGGGGATCCTCTACAACGTCCTGGACGGCCACCACGTCGACCAGGTCGTGCTCTTCACCGGCTGCACGGTGGTCCTCGCGCTCGTCATTCGCCAGGGCATCATGCTGCTCGACAACATCTCGCTCACCCAGGAACTGGCCCAGAAGGAGAACCACTTCAGGTCCCTGGTCCAGGGCTCGAGCGACGTCATCATGATCGCCGCGCCCACCGGGATACTGCGCTACGTCAGCCCCGCCGCCGCGGGCGTCTACGGCCGCGAGGCCGAGGAGCTCGTGGGGTCCGAACTGGCCTCGCTGATCCACCCGGAGGACCTCGGCAGAGTCGTCCACGAAGTCCGCCGCTTCCTCGCGGCACCACCCGCCGAGGAGCCCACCACCCGGATCGAGTGCCGCTTCCGCTCCGGCACCGGCGACTGGCTCAACGTCGAATCCACCGTCAACCGCCACCACGGCGGCCTCATCTTCAACAGCCGTGACGTCACCGAGCGGGTCCGGCTCCAGGCCCAGCTCCAGCACACCGCCGAGCACGACCCGCTCACCGACCTGCCCAACCGCGCCCTGTTCACCAAGCGGGTGCAGCAGGCCCTCGCCGGCCGCAGAGCGACCGACGCCGGGACGGCGGTGCTCTTCATCGACCTCGACGGCTTCAAGGCGGTGAACGACACCGTCGGCCACCAAGCCGGCGACGAGCTGCTGGTCCAGGCGGCCCGTCGCCTCCAGGACTCGGTGCGGTCCGGCGACAGCACCGCCCGGTTCGGAGGCGACGAGTTCGCCGCGCTCATCATCGGCGACGGCACCCGCGACCCCGCGGCGCGCGAATACCGCATCCACGAGATCGCCGACCGGCTCCGGCTCACCCTCTCCCAGCCGTACAGGGTGGAAGGGGGCACCGAGGTCCGCGTGGCCGCCAGCATCGGCGTGGCCTTCGCGGAGCCCGGCATCACCCCCGGCGCCCTGATGCGCAACGCCGACCTCGCGATGTACCGCGCGAAGCAGGCGGGCAAGGGCCGCGTCGAGCTCTACGCCCCGCAGATGCAGGCCGATGTGGTGCGCCGCGCCGAGCTGGCCACCCGGCTGCGCACCGCGCTGCACGACGGCGAGTTCGCGCTGCTCCACCAGCCGGTGGTGGAGCTCCAGACCGGCCGGGTCACCGCCGTCGCCGCGCAGCCGCGCTGGCGCTCGGCCCAGGGGATACTGTTCACCCCCGCCGAGTACCTCCGCGTGGCCGAGAGCGAGCGCGGTGACGAGGCCGCCCGCTCGGCCGAACTCGGCCGCTGGACGGTCGAGAAGGCCGTCGAGCAGGCCGCCCACCGCTGCCGCGCCGGCCACCCCGTGCCGGTGTACGTCCAGCTGTCGGCCACCCGTCTGATGGACAAGTCGCTGCCCCCGAAGTACCTCGAAGGGCTGCTCATCCACCACGGCCTGCCCTCCGGCGCGCTCGTCCTGGAGCTGTCCGGCAGCGACCCCCGGGTCCCGCTGGACGAGCTGGAGTGCAGGCTGGTGACCCTGCGCCGGCTCGGCGTCCGGATCGCCCTCGACGGCTTCGGCAGCGGCTACGCGGCGATCAGCGCGCTGCGCAGGCTCCCCATCGACACGCTCAAGCTCGACCGCGGGCTGGTCGACGGCGTGGTGGAGTCCGCCCGGCTGCACAAGATCACCGCGGGGCTGCTGAGGATCGCCACCGACCTCGGGATGCAGTCCGTGGCCGAGGGCGTCGACGTGCCCGAGCAGGCCCTCGCCCTGCGCGCCATGGGCTGCACCCACGGCCTGGGCAAGGCCTTCGCGGGCCCGCTCGACGAGCACCGGCTGCGCTACGCTCTCGATCTCGGCAGCTATCCGGTGCCCCGCTCCGTCGACGGCGTGAACGTGCTCGTCGGAGGCGCCCTGCCGGGCCCGGCGATCATGCCGTCGGGCGCCCGTTCGGGGGCCGCGGGCGGCGCGGGATCCCTCGCACATGCTCCATTGCGCTCAAATAATGAGACGCCCGTCCCACCCGCTTGACACCTCGTATGCGGCGGGTGGAGGGTCGGAGCCATGCGCACCCGAATTCTCGTACTTGGAAAGCGCGTCGGCTGAAGCAGGCCACCCAGTAAGTCCTGCTGACCACTCCGGCGCGCTCCCCTCGCTTGCCTCACGGCACGAGGGGTTTTTTGTTGCACCGGATGCACGCAGACCCACCCAAACCTCCCGTCCTCCGCAGCTGTCGAAACCGTCGAATCCTTACCGTCGAATCCTTCGAGAAGAGAATGTCGATGACCGAGCAGGCCACCGGGGCCCACCATCCGCAGCCGCGGGCCCGAAACGGCGCGGCGCACCAGCCCGCCACCGTCGAGCACGTCACGGGGGCGCAGTCCCTCATCCGCTCGCTGGAGGAGGTAGGGGCGGAGATCGTCTTCGGCATCCCGGGCGGTGCGATCCTTCCCGCGTACGACCCGATGATGGACTCCTCGAAGGTCCGTCACGTGCTCGTCCGGCACGAGCAGGGCGCCGGGCACGCGGCCACCGGGTACGCGCAGGCCACCGGCAAGGTCGGGGTGTGCATGGCGACCTCGGGGCCGGGGGCGACCAACCTCGTCACCCCCATCGCCGACGCCCATATGGACTCCGTCCCGCTGGTGGCCATCACCGGCCAGGTCGCCTCCAAGTCGATCGGCACGGACGCCTTCCAGGAGGCGGACATCTGCGGCATCACCATGCCGATCACCAAGCACAACTGGCTGGTCACCGACCCCGCGGAGATCCCGCGGACCATCGCGGAGGCCTTCCACGTCGCCTCCACCGGCCGCCCCGGCCCGGTCCTCGTCGACATCGCCAAGGACGCCCTCCAGGCGCGGACCGTCTTCAGCTGGCCCCCGCACACCGACCTGCCCGGCTACCGCCCGGTCACCAAGCCGCACGCCAAGCAGATCCGCGAGGCCGCCAAGCTGATCACCCAGGCCAAGCGGCCGGTGCTCTACGTCGGCGGCGGCGTGATGAAGTCCGGTGCCACCGCCGAGCTCAAGGTGCTCGCCGAGCTCACCGGCGCCCCCGTCACCACCACCCTGATGGCGCTGGGCTCCTTCCCCGACAGCCACCCGCTCCACGTCGGCATGCCCGGCATGCACGGCGCGGTCGCCGCCGTCACCGCCCTGCAGAAGTCCGACCTGATCGTGGCCCTCGGCGCCCGCTTCGACGACCGGGTCACCGGAAAACTCGACTCCTTCGCCCCGTACGCCAAGATCGTCCACGCGGACATCGACCCCGCCGAGATCGGCAAGAACCGCGCCGCCGACGTGCCGATCGTCGGGGACGCCCGCGAGGTCATCGCCGACCTGATCGTCGCCATCCAGACCGAGCACGCGGAAGGCCACGCCTGCGACTACAGCGCCTGGTGGGCCGACCTCAACCGCTGGCGCGACACCTACCCCCTCGGCTACGACCAGCCCGAGGACGGCAGCCTCTCCCCGCAGCAGGTGATCCAGCGCATCGGGCAGCTCGCCCCGAAGGACACCATCTACGCGGCGGGCGTCGGCCAGCACCAGATGTGGGCCTCGCACTTCATCGACTACGAACAGCCGCGCACCTGGCTCAACTCCGGTGGCGCGGGCACCATGGGCTACGCCGTGCCCGCCGCGATGGGCGCCAAAGCCGGCGCCCCGGACCGCACGGTCTGGGCCATCGACGGCGACGGCTGCTTCCAGATGACCAATCAGGAACTGGTCACCTGCGCCCTGAACGACATCCCCGTCAAGGTCGCCATCATCAACAACGGCGCCCTCGGCATGGTCCGCCAGTGGCAGACGCTCTTCTACAACCAGCGCTACTCCAACACCGTCCTGCACTCCGGCCCGGAGGCCAGCGGCAAGGAGGCCTGCGCCGGCACCAGGGTCCCGGACTTCGTCAAGCTCGCCGAGGCCATGGGCTGTGTGGGCCTGCGCTGCGAGGACCCGGCCCAGCTCGACTCCGTCATCGAGAAGGCCAACGCCATCAACGACCGCCCGGTCGTGGTCGACTTCATCGTCCACCAGGACGCCATGGTCTGGCCGATGGTCGCCGCCGGAACCTCCAACGACGAGATCCTCGCGGCGCGCGGTGTCCGCCCGGACTTCGGCGACAACGAAGACGACTGAAGCCAGGAGAGGCACAGAAAACCATGACCAAGCACACGCTCTCCGTCCTCGTGGAGAACACCCCCGGCATCCTCACCCGGATCGCCGCCCTGTTCGCCCGCCGCGGCTTCAACATCGACTCGCTCGCCGTCGGGGTCACCGAACACCCCGACATCTCCCGCATCACCATCGTCGTCAACGTCGAGTCGCTGCCGCTGGAGCAGGTCACCAAGCAGCTCAACAAGCTCGTCAACGTGCTGAAGATCGTGGAGCTGGAGGACAGCAACGCGATCCAGCGCGAGCTGGTCCTGGTGAAGGTCCGCGCCGACAACGAGACCCGCTCCCAGATCGTCGAGATCGTCCAGCTCTTCCGCGCCAAGACCGTCGACGTCTCCCCGGAGGCCGTCACCATCGAGGCCACCGGCGGCAGCGACAAGCTGGGCGCGATGCTCAAGATGCTGGAGCCGTTCGGCATCAAGGAGCTGGTGCAGTCCGGCACGATCGCCATAGGGCGCGGCGCCCGCTCCATCACCGACCGCAGCCTGCGCGCCCTGGACCGCACGGCCTGACGGCCCGACCTTCCGCATAACGAGACCCGACAACATTTCCCCGCCCGCCCGTCATACGGTGGGACGCACAACCGGAAACCCGGAAAACAAGGAGATACCTCAGTGGCTGCCGAGCTGTTCTACGACAACGACGCCGACCTGTCCATCATCCAGGGCCGCAAGGTCGCGGTCCTGGGCTACGGCAGCCAGGGCCACGCCCACGCGCTGTCGCTGCGCGACTCCGGCGTCGATGTCCGGGTGGGCCTGCACGAGGGCTCCAAGTCCAAGGCGAAGGCCGAGGAGCAGGGCCTGCGCGTGGTCACGCCCGCCGAGGCCGCGGCCGAGGCCGACGTCATCATGATCCTGGTGCCGGACCCGATCCAGGCCAAGGTCTACGAGGAGTCCGTCAAGGAGCACCTGAAGGACGGCGACGCGCTGTTCTTCGGCCATGGCTTCAACATCCGCTTCGGCTTCATCAAGCCCCCGGCCGACGTGGACGTCTGCATGGTCGCCCCGAAGGGCCCGGGCCACCTGGTGCGCCGTCAGTACGAGGAGGGCCGCGGCGTGCCGTGCATCGTGGCCGTCGAGCAGGACGCCACCGGCAAGGCCTTCGCGCTGGCGCTCTCCTACGCCAAGGCGATCGGCGGCACCCGCGCCGGCGTCATCAAGACCACCTTCACCGAGGAGACCGAGACCGACCTCTTCGGCGAGCAGGCCGTGCTCTGCGGCGGTGCTTCGGCGCTGGTCAAGGCCGGCTTCGAGACCCTGGTCGAGGCGGGTTACCAGCCGGAGATCGCGTACTTCGAGTGCCTCCACGAGCTCAAGCTGATCGTGGACCTGATGTACGAGGGCGGCCTGGAGAAGATGCGCTGGTCGATCTCCGAGACCGCCGAGTGGGGCGACTACGTCACCGGCCCGCGCATCGTCACCGAGCAGACGAAGGCCGAGATGAAGAAGGTCCTGGGCGAGATCCAGGACGGCACCTTCGCCACCAACTGGATGAAGGAGTACGAGGCGGGCCTGCCGAAGTACAACGAGTACAAGAAGGCCGACGAGGACCACCTGCTGGAGACCACGGGCAAGAAGCTCCGCAAGCTCATGAGCTGGGTCGACGACAAGTAGTCCGCTTCCGGCGCGGGGGCCTGTGGGGCGCGCCCCACAGGCCCCCGCGCCGCACTCCGGGGTGATGTTCATCCGCACGCACCCGACCCGGGGTCCAACCCCCGATACACTGCCAAGCACAAACGCGTCAGGCTCACAGCGTCGTGCGTCACACGCGGCTGCCCTTCACCGCCTTCGGCCGTCGGGACGGCCGTCCGCAAAGGACTAGTGAGGACCACGTGAGCACAGCTTCGTCCCGTAAACCCGTCGTACTGATCGCGGAGGAGCTCTCGCCCGCGACCGTCGACGCCCTGGGTCCGGACTTCGAGATCCGGCACTGCAACGGCGCGGACCGCGCCGCCCTGCTGCCCGCCATCGTCGATGTGGACGCCGTCCTCGTCCGCAGCGCCACGAAGATCGACGCCGAGGCCATCGCGGCCGCCAAGCGGCTGCGGGTCGTCGCGCGCGCCGGTGTCGGTCTGGACAACGTCGACGTCGCCGCCGCGACCAAGGCCGGCGTGATGGTCGTGAACGCGCCGACCTCCAACATCGTCACCGCCGCCGAGCTCGCGTGCGGCCTGCTGATCGCCACCGCACGCAACATCCCGCAGGCCAACTCGGCGCTGAAGAACGGCGAGTGGAAGCGTTCGAAGTACACCGGCGTCGAGCTGTCCGAGAAGACCCTCGGCGTCGTCGGCCTCGGCCGCATCGGGGTGCTCGTGGCCCAGCGCATGTCCGCGTTCGGCATGAAGATCGTCGCGTACGACCCCTATGTGCAGCCCGCGCGCGCCGCACAGATGGGCGTGAAGCTGCTGACGCTGGACGAGCTGCTGGAGGCCGCGGACTTCATCACCGTCCACCTGCCCAAGACCCCCGAGACGCTCGGCCTCATCGGTGACGAGGCGCTGCACAAGGTCAAGCCGTCGGTGCGGATCGTCAACGCCGCGCGCGGTGGGATCGTCGACGAGGCGGCGCTGGCCACGGCGCTGAAGGAGGGCCGCGTCGCGGCCGCCGGCCTGGACGTCTACACCCAGGAGCCGTGCACGGACTCCCCGCTGTTCGAGTTCGACAACGTGGTCGCCACCCCGCACCTGGGCGCCTCCACGGGCGAGGCGCAGGAGAAGGCGGGCATCGCGGTCGCGAAGTCGGTCCGGCTCGCGCTGGCCGGCGAGCTGGTGCCGGACGCGGTCAACGTCCAGGGCGGTGTCATCGCCGAGGACGTCAAGCCGGGTCTGCCGCTCGCCGAGAAGCTCGGCCGCATTTTCACCGCGCTCGCGGGCGAGGTCGCGGTGCGGCTCGACGTCGAGGTCTACGGCGAGCTCACCCAGCACGACGTCAAGGTGCTCGAACTCTCCGCGCTCAAGGGCGTGTTCGAGGATGTCGTCGACGAGACCGTGTCGTACGTCAACGCCCCGCTGTTCGCGCAGGAGCGCGGTGTCGAGGTCCGCCTGACCACCAGCTCCGAGTCGGCCGAGCACCGCAACGTCGTCACCGTGCGCGGCACCCTGTCGGGCGGCGACGAGGTCTCGATCTCCGGCACGCTCGCGGGCCCCAAGCACCTCCAGAAGATCGTCGCCGTCGGCGAGCACGACGTGGACCTGGCGCTCGCCGACCACATGGCCTTCCTGCGCTACGGCGACCGCCCCGGCGTCGTCGGCACGGTCGGCCGGATCCTGGGCGAGGCGGGCATCAACATCGCCGGCATGCAGGTCTCCCGGGCCCGCGAGGGCGGCGAGGCCCTGGTCGCCCTGACCGTCGACGAATCCATTCCCGCACCGGTCCTCGCCGAGATCGCCGAGGAGATCGGCGCGGCGTCGGCGCGCGCGGTGAATCTGACCGACTGAGTTTTCCGTACGGGCCCGGGCCCGGCCGCGCTTCAGGGGTGGGGCCGGGCCCGCTGCGTTTTCGCGCAATGAATACCGGAAAGCGTGCTTGCCCCTTATGCGGCCTCGATGTCGAGCCCTGAACCGCGATGCCGGGCCGGGCGGCGTTCCGCGGTCATACGAAGTCCCGTCGGATGCAGACTGAAGCGCACGGTGGGAGTGACCTTGGCGGTGGCAATGGGCCGCAGCCGCCAGGTGGTGAGAATCGTGGCCAGTGCGAGTGACGCCTCGATCAGGGAATAGGTGTCGCCGATGCACTTCCGGGGCCCCGCGCCCCAGGGGATGAATGCCAGTCGCTGCGCGGCACCCACTCGCTCCGAAAGCCAGCGGTCCGGATCGAAGCGCTCCGGTTCGGGGAAGGCGCCCGGATCGCGGTGCAGACAATAGGGGCTGAAGAAGAATTCCGTCCCCGCAGGGAATTCCCTTCCACCGAGGGCGACATCGGCGGTCGCGACCCGGCTGAGCAACGGCACGGTGGGATAGACGCGGAGCGTCTCGGTGAGCACCCGGGTGAGGTAGGGCAGCCGTGCGAGGTCGTCGCCGGTGGGTGGCCTGCCGTCCAGCTCCGCGTCGAGCTCGGCGTACACACGCCGCTCGATCTCCGGCTGCCGGCCGAGGACATGGAAGGTCCAGGACAGCGCGGTGGCCGTGGTCTCGATCCCGGCGATCAGCATGATCTTGATCTGGTCGTGGATCTCCTGGTCGCTCAGCTCCGTGCCGGCCTCGTCGCGGGCGCCGACGAGATGGCCGAGGAGGTCGTCTCCCGGGGCGCCGGCGCGGCGGTATTCGGCGATCGTCGCATCGATCGAGGCGCGCACGGCTGTATCGGCACGGCGGTAGCGGCGGTTGGACGGGAGCGGCAGCTCGTGCGGCCAGGCCCAGGGAACGGCGACCCGCCGGAAGGCCGTGCTCATCAAGGTGGGCAGGAACTCCTCCACCTGCCGCACGGCTGTGCTCGCGGCGTCGCCGGAGGCCAGCGTCCGCATGAGGACCCGGGCCGCGATCCGGTTCATCTGCCGTCCGACGTCGAGCACTTGGCCGTCCTGCCACTTCCCGGCGATCTCCTCCGCGCACAACTGCATGGTGGGGGAGTAGCCCGCGAGCCGGGAGGGGCGGAAGGCGGGTTGCAGCATCGGCCGCTGGCGCCGGTGCTGCTCGCGCGGGCACGTCCCCAGCCCGTTGCCGAACAGCGTGCGCGCGCCTTCGATGATCGGCCCGCCCTTGTCGTACGAGCGGTGGCCGGTGACCAGGACCTCGCGGACCACGTCGGGGCGGGTCAGCAATTGGACCCGGCCGGTGCCGAAGCGGAGTTCCACGACGGGGGCGCCGCCGTGCCGGGCCTGGAGGAATCCCAGGGGGTCGCGCGCGAGCCGGACGGTGTGCCCGACCAGCGGCAGGGCGCCCGGCGCCCGTACGGTGGTGGTCCCCTCCCGCGTCGCTGCGACCGTGGGCCGAGGGCATGACGCCATGAACCGGTTCCTTTCGGGTCAGCCGTCCGAGGTGTCGTGGTGGATGCTCGCGGTGGAGACGACGGGCCGCAGGGTCCGGGGCCCGGAGGCCGGATCCCCCTCCGCGTGGTCGTCGCCGTGATAGCGGGTGGCCATGCGGTGGAACTGCAGGTTCCCGGTCATCAGATGGCCGAGGCAGGCCAGATAGCCACGGACGTCGGGCCTGCCGCCCAGCGGCCCCGCGTCGATCCGCGCGCACGTCGCGAGGAAGCGCCGCTCGGTCTCGCCGATGAGCCTCGCGAGTTCGTCGACGGCCTGCTGGAGCTCCATTCCCTGGACCCCCATGAATAGCCACATGCTGTTCAGCGAGTCCCCGCGGGTGAGTTCCTTGGGGAAGGAATAGAGGTCGTTCACCCAGATCAGGCTCTCGATGGCCAGGTCCTGCGCCGTGGCCAGGTCGTCGTCCCGGCCGAGTTCGCGGGTCAGGTCCACCTCGGCCGCGTACTCGGCGAGATGGGCGGACCAGTAGCCGAACACGTCGACCCTGCGGACCTGGAGATAGCCGTCGACCGTGCGGAAGCAGCGGATGTCGCGTCCGGCGCTCTGGGCGGCAGTGTTGTCGACGATGCTCCGCAGACCGTCGAGGTACCGCGCCGCGAGGCCGGGGGACATCTGCGCGACGGCGCGCGGCACCGCCTCGTGGACCAGGCGGACTTCGGGGAACTCCGGCGGCGGCGCCACCCCGTCCAGGGCGGCGAGGTAGAGCTCCCGGTAGTGCCGGATGCGCTCGGCGTGCCCCCGGACGGCGGGTATCGAGAACAGGTCGTCCAGGAGCGCCAGGCAGTGCATCAGGCCGGACATGCGCAGCATCCGGTCGCGCGTCGCCCGCGGATAGCACAGACACCCCCAATGGGTGGCGCGCTGTTTCTGGTACCGGAGGGCGGCCGTCTCGCTGCCGAAGTACGCGGCCAGCGCCGGCCGTTCCCAGGAGTGCGTCAGCCGCTCGGCCTCCGCGCAGTGCGGGTTGCACAGGATGGGCAGGCGGGTGTCGATCCGGGGCAGGCAGTACGGCGTACCGGGAGCGGGCAGCCAGGAGTCGGCCTGCGGGCGGAGTGCCAGGGAAGTGCTCATGCGGACCTCGTCGTGGCGTCCTGCGCCAGCTCGCGCAGGACACTGATCGCGGTGGGCGGGAGGAAGCTCTGGTCGAGGGCCTGTTCGGCCTGGGCGCGGCGGACCCGGATGAGGTGCTCCACGGCAGCGTGGGCACCGGTCCCGTCGAGCAGGCGGCGTATCCGGTCGGCACCCGAATCGTCCAGATCCGGATTGCCGACCAGCGCGCGCAGGGTCCGCCGCTGTGCGCGGTCGGCGTGCCGCAGGGCGAGGGCGACGAGCACCGTGTGCTTGCCGTCCCGCAGGTCCTCCAGGACGGACTTCCCGGTCACGGCCGGGTCGCCGTAGACGCCGAGCAGGTCGTCGCGGAGCTGGAAGGCGTCGCCGAGGGGGAGGGCGTAGTCGCTCAGACCGGCCCGGAAGGCCGGTCCGGCCCCGGCCAGGGCGGCGCCGATGTGCAAGGGGCGTTCGATGGAGTATTTGGCGGTCTTGTAGCGGGTGATCGCCAGGGCCCGCTCGGTGTCCGGGGTGGGCAGTCCGGTGGTGATCAGGTCGAGGCACTGGCCGTACATCACTTCGGTGCGCATCGTGTCGATCACCGGCAGCACGTCGGCGAGCTGCCCGGGACGCAGGCCGGCGGTGTGGAGCAACTCGTCCGCCCAGACCAGGGCGACGTCGCCGATCAGGATGGCGGCGCCGATGCCGAGGCGGTCGGCGGCGGGGCCGCTGCGGCCCGCCCTGTGGCGCTCGGCGAGAGCGCGGTGGGCGGTGGGAAATCCGCGGCGGGTATCGGAGTTGTCCATGATGTCGTCGTGGATGAGGGCGAAGGCGTGGAACATCTCCAGCGAGGCCGCCACCCGCAGCGTGGACGCGGGGGTGCCGTGGCCGCCCGCGGCATGCCAGCCGATGACGCACAGGAGGGGCCGGAGTCGCTTTCCGCCGGAGAAGAGGAAGCCCCGCAGGAATTCGGTGACTTCGGCGGGCAGGCCGTGCATCGCGGCGGCGCGGGATTTCTCGTCCAGGAATTCGGCGAGGGCGAGGTCGATCCGGCTTCGTAGGGCGGGAAGGTCGAGTGGTGCGGCTGTGACGTCGAGGAAAGTTCCGCGCGTCGATCCCATGGAATCAGCCCCCTCACCCCTTGCGGGAAACCGGTCTTCTGGCACACTGTCCGGAATGACCTGCCCGCAGGTTCTTCCCCGCTCGGCGTGAACGGGCAAACAGGTGGACGCGGTCCGGTGGAAGCGCACCGGAGTGGACGGCGCGCGACTCGCCAAATGTACCTACCAACTTCTTTGCGGAAGCGCCCTGTTGCCTTAGGGGAGACCTCGCATTCCGCTGGACCGTCCGCCCCGGGCGGATCCCCGGCCCGTACCCGCCGGCCCACGATGGCCGGAACTTCCGTGACCGGCGCCGAATGCGTGAACGTTCCTGCCGGGTATCCCTTGCAGCCGGGAGCCCGCACGGGCTCCCGTGCCGAGAATGCGGAGGGCAGCAATGGGTGTTCTGGTGCGCCGGATGGTGACGGTGGTGGCAGTGGTGGCCGCGATCGGTGGGATCGGAGCCGTCGCCTCGACGGCACAGGCGGCCGGGGACAGACCCGCGGCGGTCGCGGAGTGACGGCGGCCCCTGGGTAACGGGCCCGTGGGGGCGGCCGTTGGGCGAACCCGGGGCGCGCGAACATTATGAACGCTTGTATAGGACGCGCGTATGGCCGACGCTAGGCTGCTGACATGGGACATCGCGAAGATCTGCTCGACGGTGCGAAGGCCTGCCTGCTCGAAAAGGGCTGGGTGCGCACCACCGCGCGCGACATCGTGGCCGCCTCCGGCGCCAACCTCGCCTCGATCGGCTACCACTACGGCTCCAAGGACGCGCTGATGATGGCGGCGTTCGTGAGGATGACCGAGGAGTGGGGCGCCGAGATGAGCCGCGCCCTGGAGGCCGGTGTGCCCGCGGACGCCTCGCGCGCGGAACTCCTCGCGGCGAGGCTGGACACGCTGGCCGCCGGGCTGGGGAGCAACCGGCAGTTCTGGGAGCTCCAGCTGGAGGTGATCGGCCAGTTGGGGAGCAACCCGGAGCTCAAGAAGTGGTTCGCCGGGGTCTTCCCGGAAGGCCGGCAGGGCATGGTGTCGATCTTCGAGGGCGTCGACGGCTGCACCGCGAGCGACGAGGAGGTGCGCACCGTGGGCGCCTTCTACCACTCCCTCTTCGTCGGGATGTGGGTCCAGTGGGCCATAGACGCCGAATCCGCGCCGACCGGCGCGGAGTTGGTCGAGGGGATGCGCCGGGCGCTGGCGGGACAGCTCTCAGGCACGGCGGCGGACGGCGGCGAGGGCGTCTGACGGGTCCGGCGCCCCGAGGGCGTCGGACCCCTCCGCGCACCTGCACGCCGTCACCATCACAGGCGACGCCCACGGCATCACCGTACGCGCGGTCGCGGCCGCACCCGTGTGTGCGGACCTGTCCGGGAAGGCGTAGCGGTGTGCCGTATTTCGTCGTTGTACGGGAAGTGGCCGGATTACGCGTAGCCGACCGCGCTGGAGCAGCTTGCACTGGACGTACTGGATGTAGAGGACACTCGTCCGAACGCCTGGAAGGTTGGCCATGACCGACTCCGGAATCCGTACTCTCACGCCCTCCGCGCCCGCGTTCCCGCAGGACCGCACCTGTCCTTACCGGCCGCCCGCGGACTACGACCGGCTGATCGCGGACGGGCCGCTGACGCGCGTCACGCTGTACGACGGGCGCCAGGTGTGGCTGGTGACCGGGCACGCCCAGGCCAGGGCCCTGCTCGTCGACCCCCGGCTGTCCACCGACCGGCAGAATCCGGCCTTCCCCGTCATCGCCCCGAGCAGCGAGCGGCAGGGCGAGATCCGCCTGCCGGTCCTGGGCGTCGACGACCCCGAGCACGGCCGGCAGCGCCGCATGCTCATCCCCCACTTCGGCCTGAAGCGCGTCGCCGCCATGCGGCCGCGGATCCAGCAGGTCGTCGACGGCCTCCTCGACACCATGCTGGCCGAGGGGCCGGGGGCGGATCTCGTCCGCGCCTTCGCCCTGCCGGTGCCGTCGATGGTCATCTGCGACCTGCTCGGCATCCCCTACGCCGACCACGCGTTCTTCGAGGACAGTTCGCGGGCGATGCTCATGGCCGCGACGTCGGACGAGTCGATGGCGGCCTTCGACGAGCTGCGGGACTATCTGGAGGACCTGGTCGACCGCAGGCGGGCGGAGCCCGGCGACGGCCTCCTCGACGAACTCGTGGCCGACCGGCTCGCCGCCGGGGAGCTCGACCGGAACGACGTCGCGCTGACCGCCCTGCTGTTGCTCGTCGCCGGGCACGAGACCACTTCCAACATGATCTCCCTGGGGACGTACTCCCTGCTCGAACACCCCGACCAGCTCGCTGCGTTGCGCGCCGACCCGACGCTGATGCCCGGGGCGGTCGAGGAGCTCCTGCGGTTCCTGTCCATCGCCGACGGGCTCATACGCGTGGCCACCGAGGACTTCGAGATCGACGGCCGGACCGTACGCGCCGGGGACGGCGTCATGATCGGCACCTCGCTGGTCAACCGGGACGCGGCCGCCTACGCAGACCCCTACGCCCTCGACGTCCACCGGTCGGCCCGCCATCACGTCGCCTTCGGCTTCGGTGTCCATCAGTGCCTCGGCCAGAACCTGGCCCGGGCCGAGATGGAGATCGCCCTCACCACGCTCTTCCGGCGCATCCCGACCCTGCGCCCGGCCGTCGCCCCCGACGAGGTCCCCCTCAAGCCCGGCCACAGCCTGCAGGGTCTCTTCGCCTTCCCCGTCACCTGGTGACGGCCTCACGGAAACGGAAAACCACCATGAGCACCATCCGCATCTCCATCGACTCCGACCTCTGCGTCGGCTCGGGCCAGTGCGCGATGACCGCGCCCAGTGTCTTCACCCAGGACGACGACGGCTATGGCGCGGTCCTGCCCGGGCGCGAGGACGGCGGGGGCGACCCGCTGGCCCGCGAGGCGGCGCGGGCGTGTCCCGTCCAGGCGATCGCGGTGGAGGAGGACTAGCGCCCCTGGCAGCCCCCGGCGCTACAGGCGGTCCGCCTTCAGCGCCATGTGCAGCAGCAGGCGGCCCTCGCCGTCGTCCAGGTCCAGGCCCGTGAGCTGCTCCACCCGGGAGAGCCGGTAGTAGAGCGTCTGTCGGTGGATGCCCAGCGCCGCGGCCGTCCGCCCCGCCTGCCCCGCGCAGTCGAGGAAGACCTCCGCCGTGCGGGCCAGTTCCGTGTGGGCCGGTGCCAGCAGCGGCCGGATGGACGGATCGGCCGCGGCGTGCGCGGGCAGCGCGGACAGCACGCGGTACGGGCCGATGCCGGACCACTCCGCCACCGGCCCCAGCCGCGCCTCCGCCCCGGCCGCCCGCGCCGCCGCCAGCGCCTCGCGCCAGGCGGCGGGCAGTTCCGCGAGCCCCCGGCGCGGGGTGCCGAGCCCGGCCGTGGCCCGTACGGGACGGCCGGGCGCACCGCCCGCGCGGGGCGAGCGCAGCAGCCGGTCCGCCGCCGTGTGCGCGGGCGCCGGGGACGTCGTCGCCCGCAGGCGGATCAGCGCGGCCAGCGCGGCCGACCCGTCGGGCAGGGCGTCCGGCACCGCGCACAGCGCCGCCACCCCCGACTGCCCGGCCAGCGCCGATCCCGCCGCGGTCCCTTCCGCGTCCCCCGCGTCGCCCGTCTCGCCGTCGGTCTCGCCCGCCGTCCGCCAGGGCGCCACCGCGACCACCGCCAGCGGCCCGTCGCCCGCCGGGCCCAGCGCCTCGCGCAGCGCGGCCCGCGCCGCCTCCCGGCCCGCGGGCCTCCCGGTCAGCAGCTCCCGCAGCAGCTCGCCCAGCTCCGCGCCCGCCCGGGCCTCGGCGGCCAGCAGCGCCCCGATCCGGGCGGCCGTCTCCATCGCCTGCGCGAGCCGCGGGTCCGCGAGCGGCACGGCGAGGTCCAGCCCCGCCAGGTGCTCGTCGTCCAGCAGCCATACATAGCCGAGCACCACACCCCGATGGCGTACGGGCAGGCAGATACGGCCCTTGAACACCCCGGCCGCCGGATCCGGCGGGATCCGCAGCGGCGCCTGCGCCCGCGCGATGCCGAACGCCTCGAACCACGCCCGGACGGCCGCCGTCGACCGCCGCTGGAGGATGGACCGGGTCCGCACCGGGTCCATCGTCAGCTCGACGTCGTCGTCACCGTCGTGGGCGCCGAAGGCGATCAGTCCGAAATCCCGGTCCTCCAGGGTCGCGGGCGCGCCGAGCGCGGCCGATATCTCGTCCACGAGCTGCTGATAGTCGCCGCGCATCGCCCCGCCGCGCTCCTTCCGGCCCTGGGGCCCCTCCACTGGACCCCTTATGGCCCGAATTCGCCCCCCGGTTTCATGTGCCGCTCACTATTGTCATACACGTGTCTGAGATCCGGGCCACGGATGCGTGACAGCTGTCGATGGCCGAGGATCGCTGTGATCTCTAGGTTTCACGATGAGTTACTTATGCCGTTCCCCTCCGTGGGGCCGGCCGTCATCGTGGAGGTGCCCAGTGCTGGGTCCTGTGCTGCTCGCCGCGTCCCGCAGCGATGCCATCCGCCGTCTTGTCTCGGCCGCGCCGGGCACCAAGCAGGTCGTCGCCCGCTTCATCGCCGGCGAGACCCTCGACCAGGTCATCCCGATCGTCAAGGACGCCGCGGCCGAGGGCCTCGAGGTCACCCTCGACGTGGTGGGCGAGGACATCACCACGGTCGAGCAGTCGTACGCCGCGCGCGACGCCTACCTGGCGCTGGTCGACCGCCTCAAGGAGCTCGGCCTGGGCACCAGGGCCGAGATGTCGGTCAAGCTCTCCATGTTCGGCCAGGCGCTGGAGGGCGGCCACGAGCTGGCGCTCGCCAACGTCCGCCCGGTCGTCGAGGCCGCCGCCGCCATCGGCACCACGGTCACGCTCGACGCGGAGGACCACACCACCCTCGACTCGATGTTCGCCATCCACGAGGAGCTGCGGAGGGACTTCCCGCAGACCGGCTGCGTCATCCAGGCGTACCTCTTCCGCACCGAGGACGACGCCCGCCGCCTGGCCGCGGCCGGCAGCCGCGTGCGTATCGTGAAGGGTGCGTACAAGGAGCCGGCCTCCGTCGCGTACCAGGACAAGGCCGAGATCGACAAGGCGTTCGTCCGCATCGTCAAGATCCTGATGGCGGGCGAGGGCTACCCCATGATCGGTTCGCACGACCCGCGGCTGATCGCCATCTCGCAGGAGCTGGCCCGGCAGGCGGGGCGCAAACTGGACGAATACGAGTTCCAGATGCTGTACGGCATCCGCAGCGAGGAGCACGTCCGGCTGGCCGCCGAGGGCCACCGGATGCGGGTCTACACGGCCTACGGAACCGACTGGTACGGCTATTTCATGCGCCGTCTCGCCGAGAAGCCCGCGAACCTGCTGTTCTTCGCCCGCTCCATCCTCACCAAGGGCTGAGCCGCCCGACCCCCTCTGACGAGCCCCGAAGGAGAAACGGAAAATCATGGACGCCGTTACCCAGGTCCCCGCCCCGGTCAATGAGCCGGTGCACAGCTACGCCCCCGGTTCCCCCGAGCGCGCCCGCCTCGAGGCGAAGCTCAAGGAGCTGGCCGGGAACCCCATCGACCTGCCGATGACGATCAACGGCGAGAAGCGGATGGGCGGCGGCGAGCCGTTCGAGGTCGTACAGCCGCACAACCACGCCGCCGTGCTCGGCACGTTCAACAACGCCACGCAGCAGGACGCCCAGGACGCCGTCGACGCGGCCCTCGCCGCCGCCCCGGCCTGGCGCGCGATGTCCTTCGACGACCGCGCCGCGATCATCCTGCGCGCCGCCGAGCTGCTGGCCGGCCCCTGGCGCGAGACGCTGGCCGCCTCCACCATGCTGGGCCAGTCGAAGACCGCCCAGCAGGCCGAGATCGACACCCCGTGCGAGCTCGTCGACTTCTGGCGCTTCAACGTGCACTTCGCGCGCCAGATACTCGCCGAGCAGCCGGTCGCCAACTCCACCGGCGTGTGGAACCGCAGCGACCACCGGCCGCTGGAGGGCTTCGTCTACGCGATCACGCCCTTCAACTTCACCGCCATCGCCGGCAACCTGCCGACCGCCCCGGCCCTGATGGGCAACGTGGTCGTCTGGAAGCCGTCCCCGACCCAGACCCACGCCGCCGTGCTGCTGATGCAGCTCCTGGAGGAGGCGGGCCTGCCCAAGGGCGTCATCAACCTGGTGACCGGCGACGGCATCGCCGTCTCCGAGGTGGCCCTGAACCACCCCGAGCTGGCCGGCATCCACTTCACCGGTTCGACCAAGACCTTCCAGTACCTCTGGAAGACGGTCGGCAACAACATCGAGAACTACCGGTCCTACCCGCGCCTGGTCGGCGAGACCGGCGGCAAGGACTTCGTCGTCGCCCACCCGAGCGCCGACCGCGCCATCCTGAAGACCGCGCTGACCCGCGGCTCCTTCGAGTTCCAGGGCCAGAAGTGCTCGGCCTCCTCCCGTGCCTACATCCCGCGCTCCATCTGGGAGGACGGCTTCAAGGAGGAGTTCGCGGCCGAGGTCGACGGCATCACCATGGGTGACGTCAGCGACCTGTCGAACTTCATCGGCGCCGTCATCGACGACCGCTCCTTCGCCAAGAACAAGGCCGCGATCGACCGCGCCAAGGCCGACCCGAGCTGCACGGTCGTCGCCGGTGGCACGTACGACGACTCCGTCGGCTACTTCGTCCGCCCGACGGTCATCGAGTGCACCGACCCGGCGAACGAGGTCTTCACGACCGAGTACTTCGGCCCGATCCTCGCCGTGCACGTCTACGAGGACGGCGACTTCGACGCGATGCTGGCGCAGATGGAGTCGGTCTCGGCGTACGCCCTGACCGGTGCGGTCATCGCGCAGGACCGTGCCGCGGCCGCCGACGCGATGGAGAAGCTCCGCTTCGCCGCGGGCAACTTCTACATCAACGACAAGTCGACGGGCGCCGTCGTCGGCCAGCAGCCGTTCGGTGGCGGCCGCGCGTCGGGCACCAACGACAAGGCCGGTGCCGCGTCGAACCTGATGCGCTGGACGTCGACCCGCTCCATCAAGGAGACCCTGGTCCCGCCGACCGACTACCGCTACCCGCACATGGGCTGACCTGCCCGTTTGCTGACCCCTTCTGTTGCATCGCCCCCGCCGGCCCCCAGCCGACGGGGGCGGTGTCGTTCCCGGTGCCCCGCTCGCCGTCTCAGATAGTAGGAAGACCGAGTAATTGGGCAGACACCGCCGCCACCCTGTCCTAGCGTGTAAGGAGCCGAAACCTTCCGCTCCATCGAGCGACAGCGGCCCCGGCCGGCGTGCCCCGCGCAGGTGACCCCTGCGGCACCCGCCCCGCGCCCTCCTCCCGGCTCCGTCCGACCCCTCTCGGGGGATCAGCCAAGACGACTCAGTAAGAGGAGACGTGACGTCCATGCCCGAAACCGCCGTCCGCAGGATCCGCCGCACCCCCCGTTCGGCCGAGAGCGCCGACCGCAAGGCCGACCGGATGAACGCCGCCGCCGCCCTCCAGCGCGCGCTGGACCGCAGGGACAACGGCGGCGAGACCGGTCACTGACCCGAGGAGCGCGTCACGTCGCTGTGCTAGCCCTTCGACGCTCCGCTCCGCGTCACGTCGAAGTGATCGATGCGGGCGCCGCTCTCCGCCAGCGCCGTCACCCGTAGCCGCGGCCGCGGGCCGGGCTCGCACTCCACCGCGAGGAACGAGTAGCCGGTGTAACGCACGCGGGACCACTCCACCGTCTCCTTGTGCTCCTTGCCGCCCTTCTCCCAGTGGTAGGTGGCCACGCTGTCCAGGTCCTTGACGTGGCCCTCGTAGCTGTCCGGCACCGGGAAGTCGTACAGCGACTTCCCGGCGCCGCCCGCGGTGACGTAGACGATGCCGTCGCGGGTGGAGTCGGCGCTCCCGCCGATCGGGAGCTTCTTGCCGACCCCGGTGCCCCGGATCGCGTCGGTCCGCTCGTAGACGTGGTTGTGGCCGTTGATGACGAGGTCGACCTTGTGCTTCTCGAAGAGCGGCAGCCACGCGTCGCGCACGCCGCCGTCCGAGGCGTGCGAGTTGGTGGTCGAGAAGGCGCAGTGGTGGAAGAAGACCACGATGAAGTCCAGGCCCCGCTGCTTGCGCAGCTCGCCCAGGCGCCGGTCGAGCCAGCGGGTCTGCTTGCCGCCGGTGTAGCCGGTGTTGGCGGTGATCTCGTACGAGACGTCGTTGGCGTCGAGGGCTACGACGCCGACGTTGCCGTAGACGAAGGAGTAGACGCCCGGCGACTTCGTCGCATCGATGCCGTTGCGCGGCAGCGTCCAGCGGGCGTTCTGGCCGCCGTAGCCGTCGGGGGAGTACCAGGCCTCCATGTCGTGGTTGCCGGTGGTCACCATCCAGGGCACGGACTTGGCCACCGACTCGGTCTGGGCGAGGAACTGGTCCCACACCCGCGCGTCGTAGTGGTCCGTGGGCTTGCCCTCGCCGCTGTCGTCGGCGTAGCAGATGTCACCCGCGTGGAGGTGGAAGGCCGGGTTCTGGCCGAGGATCAACTGGTCGTTGCCGAGCGCGTGATAGCTGACGCCCTGGTCGCCGAAGGCGGTGAAGGTGAACTTCTCCGCCCGCGCCGGGGCGGTGCTGAAGGTGCCTATGGTCGAGAAGTGGGCGGGGTCGGCCGGGTCGAAGCCGTCGTGCCCGACGCCGTAGTAATAGGTCCGGCCGGGGCGGAGGTTGTCCAGGGCCGCGTGCAGATAGACCTGGTCGACGGCCGGGAGCTTCGAGGACAGCGACGGGGTGTGCAGGTCCCGCACCTCCGCGTCGATGCGGTGGCTGAGGTCCCAGGGCTTCAGGCCCACCCGCACGAACGGCCGCTTGACCGCGAACGGCACCTGCCAGGAGATCCGCATCTGCATCTTCGGGTCGGCACCGAAGGCGAGGTGACGGCCGAAGGGCGCGACGTGCTTGCCGTCCACCTTGGCGGTCGCGGCCGAGGTCAGCAGCGTGGGGGAGAGGGGTGCGGGGGCCGCGGCGTACGCGCTGGTGCCGGCGCCGCCCAGCAGGCCCGCGCCCGCCACGGTGCCCGCCGTGACGGCCCCGGCGCGCAGCATGCCGCGCCGCGTCAGCTTGGTCCGCAGGTATTCGTGCTGCTCGGCCATCGTCATCCGGCTCGCGAGCTGTTGGGGGATGCCTACCCGTGGTGTGTCCATGACGCAGAACGTGCCAGGGATCGACGACGCGAATGAGGACTTTGCATGAACACGGCCTATACGAATCGCAATGTGTCCGTATGGTGGACGCGCCGTGTCATCCAGCGGGACGGGGAGTACGGTCCCGGTATGTCTCGCAGCCTTCGCCTCGCAGTCATCCCCGGTGACGGAATCGGCCGGGAAGTCGTCGCCCAGGGCCTCAAGGTCCTTGGCGCCGTGCTCCCTTCGGACGTCAAGCTGGAGACCGAGGAATACGACCTCGGTGCCCGCCGCTGGCACGCCACCGGCGAGATCCTCCCCGACGCCGAGCTGGAGTCCCTCAGGCGCCACGACGCGATCCTGCTCGGCGCGATCGGCGACCCCTCCGTCCCGTCCGGGGTGCTGGAGCGCGGGCTGCTGCTCAAGCTGCGGTTCGCCTTCGACCACTACGTCAACCTGCGTCCGTCGAAGCTCTTCCCCCACACGGCGACCCCGCTCGCCGGGCGCCCCGAGATCGACTTCGTCGTCGTACGCGAGGGCACCGAGGGCCCGTATGTCGGCAACGGCGGCAGCCTGCGCACCGGCACCACCGCCGAGGTCGCCACCGAGGTCAGCGTCAACACCGCGTACGGCGTGGAGCGCGTGGTGCGCGACGCCTACGAGCGCGCCCGGTCCCGCCCCCGCAAGAAGCTCACCCTCGTCCACAAGAACAACGTCCTCGTGCACGCGGGCCACCTGTGGAAGAGCATCTTCGACCGCGTCGGCCGGGAGTACCCCGAGGTCACCACCGACTATCTGCACGTCGACGCCGCGACGATCTTCTTCGTCACCCAGCCGGAGCGCTTCGACGTCATCGTCACCGACAACCTCTTCGGCGACATCCTCACCGACCTCGCCGCCGCCGTCACCGGTGGCATCGGCCTCGCCGCCTCCGGCAACATCAACCCCAGCGGCGAGTTCCCCTCGATGTTCGAGCCGGTGCACGGCTCCGCGCCGGACATCGCGGGCACCGGCAAGGCCGACCCGACGGCCACCGTCCTCTCCGTGGCCCTGCTGCTGCGCCACCTCGGCCACGAGAGCGAGGCGGCCCGCATCGAGACCGCGGTGAGCGAGGACCTCGCGGAGCGCGGCGACGCCTTCCGCACCACGGACGAGATCGGCGACGCGCTCGCACTACGCGTAACCGTCGGCTAGCCACCGCCCCGCTGTGCTACCGCGCGGTTGGGTGCGACCATCGACCCGGGCCGCGCAACACATTTTCCGTCCACGGCCCCACGAGCGATAATCGAACGTGGGGCCGCGGTACGAGGGGAATCTCGGACGTCCCGTACCGAACGGGACGGAGTTTGAGTTCGCGGTCCGCCACACACAAAGGTGAAGGACACGGATTCATGACGACGCCCACGATCGAGCTCAAGCCTTCCTCGCACCCGCTGTCGGACGCCGAGCGGGAACGGATCCTGGCGAACCCCGGTTTCGGCCGCCACTTCACCGACCACATGGTGACCATCAAGTGGACCGAAGGGCGCGGCTGGCACGACGCGCAGCTCGTCCCCTACGCGCCGCTGTCGATCGACCCGGCGAACATGACGCTGCACTACGCGCAGACGATCTTCGAGGGCGCCAAGGCCTACCGGCAGCCCGACGGTTCGGTCGCCATCTTCCGCCCGGAGGAGAACGCCAAGCGCCTCCAGGCGTCCGCGCGCCGCCTGGCCATGCCCGAGCTGCCCGTCGAGACCTTCATCGAGGCGTGCGACGCGCTCGTGACCCAGGACAAGGCGTGGGTGCCGAGCTCCGGCGAGGCCTCGCTGTACCTGCGGCCCTTCATGTTCGCGACGGAGGTCGGCCTGGGCGTCCGCCCGGCCAACGAGTACCTCTTCGTCGTCATCGCCTCGCCCGCGGGCGCCTACTTCCCGGGCGGCGTCAAGCCCGTCTCCGTGTGGCTCTGCGAGGAGTACGTGCGCGCCGCCCCCGGCGGCACCGGCGCTGCGAAGGCCGGCGGCAACTACGCCGCCTCCCTCGTCGCCCAGGCCCAGGCCATGGAGCACGGCTGCGACCAGGTGGTCTGGCTGGACGCCATCGAGCGCCGCTGGATCGAGGAGATGGGCGGCATGAACCTGTACTTCGTGTACGGGGACAAGATCATCACCCCTGAGCTCACCGGCTCCCTCCTCCCCGGCATCACCCGCGCCTCGCTGATGACGATCGCCGCGGACCTCGGCTACGAGGTCACCGAGGGCCGCATCTCCGTCGACGACTGGAAGAACGCCAGCGCCGACGGCACCCTCACCGAGGTCTTCGCCTGCGGCACCGCCGCCGTGATCACCCCGGTCGGCTCGGTGAAGTCCACGCGCGCCGACTGGACGGTGGGCGACGGCAAGCCCGGCGAGGTCACCATGAAGCTCCGCAAGGCGCTCCTCGACATCCAGACCGGCGCCGCGCCGGACACCCACGGCTGGATGCACCCGCTGGGCGGCTGAGACGACTCCGCGGTCGCGTACTTGCGTGCGCGGTGATCACAACGCACGCAAGTACGCATGATCGTTGTCGCCCGGACCCTTGTCCGAAACCCCGCTGTTCCGTCACCGTGATCGACCATGGGACAGCACTGGAAGAAGATCTGGGTCGGTTCGGCCGGCAACATGGTCGAATGGTTCGACTGGTTCGTCTACGCGAGCTTCGCGACCTACTTCGCGGGCGCCTTCTTCCCCGAGGGCAACGACACCGCCAAACTCATGAACACCGCGGGCATCTTCGCGGTCGGCTTCTTCATGCGCCCGGTCGGCGGCTGGCTGCTCGGCCGGGTCGGCGACCGCAAGGGCCGCAAGGCGGCACTCACCCTGACCGTGTCGCTGATGTCGGCGTCCGCCGTGCTGATCGCCGTCGCCCCGACCTACGGGGTCGCGGGCTATGGCGGGGTCGCCGTCCTCCTCGTCGCCCGGCTGCTCCAGGGCCTCTCCGTCGGCGGCGAGTACGCGGCCAGCGCCACCTACCTCACCGAGGCGTCCGCGCCGGGCCGCCGCGGCTTCGCCTCCAGCTTCCAGTACGTCTCGATGACCGCGGGCCAGATCATCGGCCTCGGCCTCCAGATCCTGCTCCAGCACACCCTCTCCAGCGGCGAGCTGCACAGCTGGGGCTGGCGCATCCCCTTCGTCGTGGGCGCGCTCGGCGCCGCCGTCATCTTCTACCTGCGGCGCAACATGCTGGAGACGGAGGCGTACGAGGAGATCGGCGGAGCGGACGCGACGGCGCCGGAGGACCGGGGCACCATCCGCGCGCTGCTGCGGCACAAGCGGGAGGCGTTCCTGGTCGTCGCGCTCACCATGGGCGGCACGGTCGCGTACTACACCTACACCACCTACCTCACCAAATACCTCTCCAACAGCGCGGGCCTGCCCAAGCAGACCGCGACCCTGGTCAGCTTCTGCGCGCTGATCGTCTTCGCCTGCCTCCAGCCGCTCGCCGGGGCGCTCTCCGACCGCATCGGCCGCCGCCCGCTGCTGATCACCTTCGCGGTGGGCTCCACGTTCCTGACCGTGCCGATCATGACCCTGCTCAAACACGCGGGCTCCTTCTGGCCCGCGCTCGGTCTGTCCCTGCTCGCCCTGGTCGTGGTCACCGGCTACACGTCGATCAACGCGTGCGTGAAGGCCGAGCTCTTCCCCACCGCCATCCGCTCCCTGGGCGTCGCCCTGCCGTACGCGGTCGCCAACGCGCTCTTCGGCGGCACGGCGGAATACGTGGCCCTGTGGTTCAAGAAGGCGGGCGTGGAATCGGGCTTCTACTGGTACGTCGCGGGCTGCGCGGCGGTCTCCCTGGTCGTCTATCTCACGATGCGCGAGACGCGGGACATCGACCTGAAGGGGGCACGGCGCGACGAAGTGCCCCGAACGCCCGAAGTGACCGCATCGTGAGACCGGACCGCACCGCGCCCGGCCCCGTGCCAAGATGGCCCCGTGCTTCACCTCGCCACGATTATGGGCAGTGAGCGCGCCGGTCCGCAGTGACCCCGCCGTACCCACGACGTACGGCGCGGCCACCGTCGTCCCAGACCCGCGCGCAGACCTCTCGCACCCGCGAGAGGTCTTTTCGTTTCCCGGCACCACCTCGCCGGGGCGAGGCGCGAGGGACCATGAGGGGACGGTGGAACCGGTCAATCCGGTAGACCGAGATCCCGACAGGAGTCAGAGCAGCATGACGGACGCAACCGACGACAGCTTTCATGTCTTCGACACCACCTTGCGTGACGGCGCGCAGCGCGAAGGCATCAACCTCACCGTCGCGGACAAGCTGACCATCGCCCGGCACCTGGACGACTTCGGCGTCGGCTTCATCGAGGGCGGCTGGCCGGGCGCGAACCCCCGGGACACCGAGTTCTTCCAGCGGGCCCGCCTGGAGATCGACTTCAAGCACGCCCAGCTCGTCGCCTTCGGCGCCACCCGCAAGGCGGGCGTGCGTGCGGAGGACGACCCGCAGGTCGCGGCGCTGCTCGCCTCGGAAGCCCCCGTCATCACCCTGGTCGCCAAGTCCCACGACCGCCACGTCGAACTCGCGCTGCGCACCACGCTGGAGGAGAACCTCGCGATGGTGCGCGACACCGTCTCCTACCTCCGGGCGAAGGGCCGCCGCGTCTTCGTCGACTGCGAGCACTTCTTCGACGGCTACCGCGCCAACCCCCGCTACGCGACGCAGGTCGTGCGCACCGCGCACGAGGCGGGCGCCGACGTGGCCGTCCTCTGCGACACCAACGGCGGGATGCTGCCCCGGCAGGTGGAGTCCGTCGTCCGCACCGTGCTCACCGACACCGGGGCGCGGCTCGGCATCCACGCGCAGGACGACACGGGCTGCGCGGTCGCCAACACCCTCGCCGCCGTGGACGCGGGCGCGACGCACGTGCAGTGCACGGCCAACGGCTACGGCGAGCGCGTCGGCAACTCCAACCTCTTCCCCGTCGTCGCCGCCCTGGAGCTCAAGTACGGCCGCAGCGTGCTGCCGGAGGGCTCGCTCGCCGAGATGACCCGGATCTCGCACGCCATCGCCGAGGTCGTCAACCTCACCCCCTCCACCCACCAGCCCTACGTCGGCGTCTCCGCCTTCGCGCACAAGGCCGGGCTGCACGCCTCCGCGATCAAGGTCGACCCGGACCTCTACCAGCACATCGACCCGGAGCGGGTCGGCAACACCATGCGGATGCTGGTCTCCGACATGGCCGGCCGCGCCTCCATCGAGCTCAAGGGCAAGGAACTGGGCATCGACCTGGGCGGCGACCGCGAGCTGATCGGCCGCGTCGTCGAGCGCGTCAAGGAGCGCGAGCTGGCGGGGTACACCTACGAAGCCGCCGACGCCTCCTTCGAGTTGCTGCTGCGCCAGGAGACGGAGGGCCGGGCGCGCCGCTACTACCGGGTGGAGTCCTGGCGCGCCATCGTCGAGGACCGCCCCGACGGCACGCACGCCAACGAGGCGACCGTGAAGCTGTGGGCCAAGGGCGAACGCATCGTCGCCACCGCCGAGGGAAACGGCCCGGTCAACGCCCTGGACCGGGCCCTGCGCGTCGCCCTGGAACGCATCTATCCCCAGCTCGCCGCCCTGAAGCTCACCGACTACAAGGTCCGCATCCTGGAAGGCAGCCTGGGCACGGGCTCCATCACCAGGGTCCTCGTCTCCACGAGCGACGAGAGCGGGGAGTGGTCCACGGTGGGCGTGGCGGAGAACGTCATCGCGGCGTCGTGGCAGGCACTGGACGACGCGTACGCGTACGGCCTGCGCCGCGCGGGGGTGGAACCGCAGGAGTAGTGCCGGGGTTGGGGGCGGGTCCGGGGCGGAGCCCCGGTTGAGGGAAGGGGCGGGTAGGGGAAAAATCCCCCGCCCACCTCAGCCGTACACCACCCCCACCCCGCCCCCCAGCAGCTCGTACGCAACATCCGCATCCGCGTGAGCAAGCGGCAGAACCTCGACCGCGCTCGACCCACCCGCAATCCGCCCCCAGTTCACGCGCGCGATCCGCTGCTGCACCGTCACGATCTGCGAAGCGGCAAGCCGAGCGGTGAGCTCGTCACCTCCCGCGACGAGCAGCGCCGAGGCCAGCTCCTCCTCGTCCCGCGCCGTGTACCGCACGAGTCGCGCCGCCAGGCTCGGCGTCGTGAAGACCAGGTCGTGGAAGGCCAGCACGGCGGGGTTGTCGTTGAGGCCCGTGACCGGGTCGTGGGCGTCGAGGCGTTCGTGGAAGTGCGTGCGCAGCGCGGCCAGTGGCGACAGCCCGGCCGGCCGGTCGCGCACCACGCGGGCCGCCTCGCCCTGGTGGTCGGCGATGCGGTGGAGGACCAGATCCTCCTTGGCCGGGAAATAGCGGAAGAGCGTCGGCTTGGACACCTCCACCGCGGCGGCCACGTCCGCGACCGACACCTGGTCGAAGCCGCGCGCGAGGAAGAGCTCGATCGCCGTCTCGGACAGCGCCTGCCGTGTGCGCTGCTTCTTGCGTTCCCGCAGTCCGGTCTCGTCAGTCACGGGTTCACTCTATCAGGCGTTTGTTACCCAGGATCTTTTGTTACTCAGTTGCATTTCTTCTCCGCGGGGTCTTTGATGGACGTACCGAACGACGGAGGGACACCGCATGACCACCACCGCAGTGCTGATCGTGGGCGCAGGG
The DNA here is from genome assembly GCF_039521185.1 of Streptomyces blastmyceticus. Lineage (NCBI taxonomy): Bacteria > Bacillati > Actinomycetota > Actinomycetes > Kitasatosporales > Streptomycetaceae > Streptomyces > Streptomyces blastmyceticus. The sequence goes on from NZ_BAAABW010000024.1 coordinate 248,761, forward strand.
CCGACGGGTCTGACGCTGGCCTGCACACTCGCCCGGGCCGGGGTCCCGGTGCGGATCGTCGACAAGTCGCCCGCGTTCCACGACGGTTCGCGGGGCAAGGGGCTCAACCAGCGCAGCCGTGAGGTGCTCGCCGACCTCGGCATGGGGGAGGAGTTCACGGCAGCGGGCAACCCCCGCCTGGTCTTCCGCAAATACCGGGACGGCGTCGCGGTGGCCGACCATGCGCCTGGGGAGGGTGCGGCCCCGTCGCCCGACGTGCCCTACGCGACGGGGCTGTGGATACCGCAGTGGCGGACCGAGGGGATCCTCAGGGCGAAGCTCGCATCGTACGGGGTGCGGGTCGAACTGGGCAGTGAGGTGGCCGAGTTCACCCAGGACCAGGACGGGGTGGCGGTGACACTCGCCGACGGCCGGCGCGTCGATGCCGCGTATCTCGTGGGCTGCGACGGCGCCCGCGGCATGGTCCGCAAGGCGCTCGGGGTGGCCTTCGACGGGGCGGCCGAACCGGAGCTCGCGCTGGTCGGGGATGTCGAGGTCGAGGGCGGCCTGGACCGCGGCTATTGGCACCAGTGGATCGACGAGGACGGCGCCGTTCTCCTCTGCCCCTTGCCCGGCACCCCGCGCTGGCAGCTCCAGAGTTCGCCCGAGCCCGACTCCGATGGGGGCTATGCGAAGCCGTCCCTGGAGGTGTTCCAGCGCCAGCTCGACCGCCATGCGCGGATGCCCGGGCTGCGGCTGACCAACCCGGGCTGGCTCTCGACGTATCGCGTCAATGTCCGGATGGCCGAGCGTTTCCGGGTCGGCAGGGTCTTCCTCGCGGGCGACGCGGCCCATATCCACTCGATCGCCGGCGGCCTCGGCATGAACACCGGCATCCAGGACGGCTACAACCTCGGCTGGAAGCTCGCCCTCGTCGTGAACGGCGCGGCGGGGGAGGGGCTGCTGGACACCTATGAGGAGGAGCGGCTGCCGGTGGCCGCCTGGACCTTGAAGATCACCAACGAGCGGCTGCGGGCCGTCAGGGAGGGGGCGCGGAAGGCGGGGGTCGGCACGGAGGCGGGGTTCAGCAGCGACCTCACCACTCTGGGCGTCGGATACGGCTGGAGCTCGCTGGCGTGGGGCGGGCCGGCGGCGGGGGAGCGGGCGCCGGACGCACCGTGCCACGACGCCCTGACCGGCGCGCCCGTCAGGCTCTTCGAGGTCTTCGCCGGCCCCCGGTTCACCCTGCTGGGCTTCGGCCCGGAGAGCGCGGCGGCACTCGCACGGGTGTCGGCGGCCTGCGGCGAACTGGTCCGTACGTGCCTCATCGACGGAAGCGGCGCGGGGCTGGCGGATCCCGAGGGGCACGCGTGGCGGGCGTATGGAATGGCGGGACGGGAGGGCGGCGGTGCGGACGGGCCGGGGAGGGCCGGAAGGGGCGGGCTGGTGCTCGTGCGGCCCGACAACCACGTCGCCCTGACGGCGTCGGTGGACCGAGGCGCCGAGGTCGTCGACCGTCTGGAGCGCCTCGGCCGCTGACACCGCACGGATCAGGCCTGGGGAGCGGACTTGACCGCGGAGATGTCGAAGGTCAGCTTCACCTTGTCGCTGACCATCACGCCACCGGTCTCCAGGGCGGCGTTCCAGGTCAGGCCCCAGTCGGAGCGCAGGATCTCGGCGCCGCCCTCGAAGCCGACCCGCTCGTTGCCGTAGACGTCGGTGGCCGAGCCGTTGAACTCCAGGTCGATGGAGAGCGGGCGGGTGACGTCCTTGATGGTGAGGTCGCCGGTGACGCGGTAGCGGTCGCCGCCGAGCTGCCGGGCGGTGGTGGAGCGGAAGGTCATCAGCGGGAAGCGCTCGGCCTCGAAGAAGTCGGCGCCGCGCAGGTGGGCGTCGCGGTCCTTGATGCCGGTGTCCACGCTCTCGATCCGCACGTCGAGGGACGCGGTGGAGCGGGAGGGGTCGGAGCCGTCGAGGCGCAGGGTGCCCTCGTGCTCGGTGAACGAGCCCTTGACGTTGGTGACCATGGCGTGGCGCACGGTGAAGCCGATGCTGCTGTGGGCCGGGTCGATGGTGTATTCGCCGGTCAGGGCGGCCAGCGCCGGGTCGACGGCCGTGGTGGCGGGCGCTTCGAGGGTGGCGGTGGCGGCGTTGTCGCGCTTGCGGGCGAAGAGGGCCATGGGGTGCTCCTGGGTGCGAGTCGAGGTGTCGTTGAATGTTCAACGAGAAGGACGTTAGCGCGATCTGGTTCAAGTTTCAACATCTGGCGGGGGTGATTTCCTGGCGCATTCCGAGCCGGGCGCGGTCGTGTCCCTTGTGGGCCCTTCCGGGGCGTGCCACGGTGTGCCCTCGCCGCCCGCACGACGCCCCTTCGCCCACCGCAGCCGTTCCGCGTCGCACCTGCCACCGGAAGGATCCCGCCGTGCCGCCCGTCCCCGCCTGGACCCGCCGCGGCTTCCTCGCCGCCTCCGCCGCCGGTGCGCTCGGCCTCACCCTCGCCGGGCCGGGGGAGGAGTTCCCGGTGCTGCGGCAGCGCTGGCGCGCCATCATGCTCGGCACCGGGTTCGACGCCGGCGCCGAGCCCTACGCCACCGTCCTGCGCGGCACCGGAGAGCTCGCCCGCGCCTACCGGGCGAGCATGAGACCCGATCCCGCCTCGCTCTGGCCCGACGCCCCCTTCGACCCGCCCAGCGGGATCACCCAGAGCCATGCCCGGCTGCACACCATGGCGCAGGCGTACGCCCAGCCCGGCACCGGGCTCACGGGGGACGCCGGCCTCGCCGCCGACGTCCTCGCCGGGCTCGACCATGTGCATGAGCGCGTCTACCACTCGGGCACCACGCGGTACGGCAACTGGTGGGAGTGGCAGATCGGCAGCCCCCGGCTGCTCCTCGACACGCTCACGCTCCTCCACGACGAGGCCGGTCCCGAGCGGCGTGCCGGACAGCTGGACGCGATCGGCCACTTCGTCCCCGACTCCGAGCTCGGCGACTACTCCGGCACCAGCACCGGGGCCAACCGCGTCGACCTGTGCCGCGTCGTCGCCCTGCGCGGCATCCTCGGCGCGGACGCCGACCGGACCGCGCTCGCCCGCGACGCCCTCTCGCCCGTCTTCCCCCATGTCGCCCGGGGCGACGGGCTCTACGCCGACGGCTCGTTCGTCCAGCACACCTGGGTCGCCTACTCCGGCACCTACGGCCAGGTCCTGCTCGACGGGCTGGGGCGGCTCTTCGCCCTGCTGCGGGGATCGCGCTGGGAGGTCGACGACCCGGCCGCGCGGAACATCCACGACAGCGTCGAGAACGCCTATGCGCCCCTGATCCACGACGGCCTGATGATGGACAGCGTCTCCGGCCGCGCCATAAGCCGGGGCCTGCAGCGCGCCGACCCCCGCGGGCTGCCGCAGAGCGACCGCCAGCGCGGCCACGCGACCATCGCCGCCATCGCCCTGCTGGCCGCGAGCGCGACCCCCGCCGACCGGGACCGCTGGTACGCGTTGATCAAGGGCTGGGCGGACCGCGGCACCGGTCTGCGGACCGACCCGCAGTTCGGCGTCGCCGACCTCGCCCGTATCGCCGCCGCCCTCGACGCCCCGGGCCCGGCCGCGCCCGCGCCCGTCGGGCACCGGCTGTTCGCCGCCATGGACCGGGCCGTGCACCGCCGCCCCGGCTGGGCCGTCAACATCGCCATGGCCTCCGACCGCATCACCCACTACGAGAACGGCAACGGCGAGAACCCCCGCGGCTGGCACACCGGCGCCGGAATGCTCTCCTGGTGGGCGGCGCCGGGCGGCAACGGACAGTACACGGACGCCTTCTGGCCCACCGTCGACCCCTACCGGCTGCCCGGGACGACCGTCTCGGCCAAGCGGCTCGCCGACAACGAAGGCGGCGGCTGGGGCGCGCCCAGACCCGCCGTGCGCTGGGTGGGCGGCGTCACCGACGGGGAATTCGCGGCCCTCGGGCAGCACCTCAAGGGGCTCGCCTCCACCCTGGAGGCCCGCAAGTCCTGGTTCTGCGCGGCCGATGCGGTCGTCTGCCTCGGCGCGGGCATCACCGCCCGCGACGGCACACCCGTGGAAACGGTCGTCGACAACCGCGCCCTCGGGGAGCACGGGGTGCCCCTCCTGACCGTCGACGGCGAACCGCAGGCCGCCACCGCCGGCTGGGCGCGGTCCTACGCCCGCGCCCACTGGGTCCACCTCGCGGGCCACGGCGGCTATGTCTTCCCGGGCGGCGCCCCCCTGGAGGCCCTGTGCGAAGCCCGTACCGGCGCCTGGCGCGACATCAACTCCGGCGGCAGTCCCGCCCGTCTCACCCGTCGCTACCTCACTCTCCTCCGCCCCCACGGCACGGACCCGGCCGGCGCGACCTACGCGTATCTCCTGCTGCCCGGCGCCGGGCAGCGCGCCGTGGCGGCATGGGCCGGGGATCCGGGCCGGCTCACGGTGCTCGCCAACTCCCCCGAGTGCCAGGCGATTCGCCTCCCCTCGCTCGGCCTCACCGCCGCCAACTTCTGGGTGGCGGGCACGGCCGGCGCCCTCACCGTCTCGGCCCCGGCGGCCGTGCTCGTCAGGGAGGCGCCCGGCCCCGCGCCGGCCGCGCGCGGGCGCACCGCGACCCTCCACCTCGCCGAGCCGCCGCGCACCGGCACCCCCCTCGACCTCACCTGGCACCGCCCGGTGCGCGGGGTGACCGCCCACGACCCCTCGGTGCGCGTACTGGCCACAGGTGACACACTGCGGCTCAGGATCACCCCGGGCACGGCCTGCGCCACCCACCGCTGTACGGTCGCTCTGGAGTGAGCAAGAGGGGTGCCGCCCCGCGCCGGACGGCCGTCAAGTTGGGCAGCCTACGGCTCCTGTCAAGGACTTTTGTGGGGTATTCACAATGGGCACCCCCTATTGGGGGTGGTCCGGACCCCAGTCGCTGTGGCCTTCTGTGATCCCTGCCCACCAAATGACGCAGGACGTTGTATGGAACCGACATGAGTTTCCGGCCGCCCCGCCACGTACCGTCTATGCATGAGCAATCTCGAAGGTGCGCCCGTAGAGGCGAGTGACGTCCGTGGGCGCGTCGCCGAGCTGCACGCCATCCGCGAGCAGGTTCGGCGTGGTCCGAGCGAGCGGGCGACCCAGGCCCAGAAGGCCAAGGGGAAGCTGACGGCCCGGGAGCGGATCGACCTGCTCCTGGACGAGGGGTCGTTCTCCGAGGTGGAGCCGCTGCGGCGGCACCGGGCTTCGGGGTTCGGACTGGAGAGCAAGAAGCCCTACACCGACGGTGTGATCACCGGCTGGGGCACCGTCCACGGCCGTACGGTCTTCGTCTACGCCCACGACTTCCGGATCTTCGGCGGTGCGCTCGGCGAGGCGCACGCCACCAAGATCCACAAGATTATGGACATGGCCATCTCGGCCGGGGCGCCCCTGGTGTCCCTGAACGACGGCGCCGGAGCCCGCATCCAGGAGGGCGTCTCCGCGCTCGCCGGCTACGGCGGGATCTTCCAGCGCAATACCCGGGCCTCCGGTGTCATCCCGCAGATAAGCGTGATGCTCGGCCCCTGCGCCGGCGGCGCGGCCTACAGCCCGGCGCTCACGGACTTCGTCTTCATGGTCCGTGAGACCTCGCAGATGTTCATCACCGGCCCCGACGTCGTGCGCGCCGTCACCGGCGAGGAGATCAGCCAGAACGGCCTGGGCGGCGCGGACGTGCACGCCGAGACCTCCGGCGTGGCCCACTTCGCCTACGACGACGAGGAGACGTGCCTCGAAGAGGTCCGCTACCTCCTGTCGCTGCTGCCGCAGAACAACCGCGAGAACCCGCCCCGCGTGGCGAGCGAGGACCCGGCCGACCGCGTCGGCGAGGCCCTCCTCGACCTGGTCCCGGCCGACGGCAACCGCCCGTACGACATGCGCAAGGTCATCGAGGAGCTTGTCGACGACGGCGAGTACCTCGAGGTCCACGAGCGCTGGGCCACCAACATCATCTGTGCCCTGTCCCGGCTGGACGGCCAGGTCGTCGGCATCGTCGCCAACCAGCCGCAGTCCCTCGCCGGGGTGCTGGACATCGAGGCGAGCGAGAAGGCCGCCCGTTTCATCCAGATGTGCGACGCCTTCAACATCCCGATCATCACTCTTCTGGACGTACCGGGCTTTCTCCCCGGCGTCGACCAGGAGCACGGTGGAATCATCCGGCACGGCGCGAAGCTGCTGTACGCGTACTGCAACGCCACGGTGCCGCGGATCTCGGTCATCCTGCGCAAGGCGTACGGCGGCGCGTACATCGTCATGGACTCCCAGTCCATCGGCGCCGACCTCACCTACGCCTGGCCGACGAACGAGATCGCCGTCATGGGCGCCGAGGGCGCGGCCAACGTGATCTTCCGCAAGCAGATCGCCGAGGCGGACGACCCCGAGGCGATGCGGGCGCGGATGGTCAAGGAGTACAAGGCCGAGCTGATGCACCCGTACTACGCCGCCGAGCGCGGACTGGTGGACGACGTGATCGACCCGGTCGAGACCCGGTCGGTGCTGATCAAGTCGCTCGCGATGCTCGCCACGAAGCACGCGGACCTGCCCTCCCGCAAGCACGGCAACCCGCCCCAGTAAGGGAGTCAACGCATGGAGAACACGCTCGTACGCGTCGAGAAGGGCACCGCCGACGCGGAGGAAGTCGCCGCGGTCACGGCCGTCCTGCTCGCCCGTGCGGCAGCCGCAGGCAACGCCCCGGCGGTGGCCCGGCCCCGCCGCACGCCCGCCGGGTGGCGCCGCCTGGAGCGCACGTCCGGCTTCCGGGCGCCGCACAGCTGGCAGGTCTAGCGCTCCGCTGCCCTGATCCGGGCGAGGCCCAGGCCCCGCCCGGAACACGCAGAAGGTCCCCGCACTCCGTGAGTGTGGGGACCTTTTCGCGTCGGCGCAGCCGATCCGCTCACCGCAGGCGCGCCATCAGGGCGTGCTCGACCAGGGTGATGAGGGCGCTCTTCGCCTCGTTGCGGTGGCGGGCGTCCGTCGTGATGATCGGGGCGTCCGGGCCGATCTGGAGGGCCTCACGGACCTCCTCCGGCGTGTACGGCTGGTGTCCGTCGAAGCCGTTGAGGGCGATGACGAAGGGCAGGCCGCTGTTCTCGAAGTAGTCGACGGCCGGGAAGCAGTCCGCGAGCCGGCGGGTGTCGACGAGGACGACGGCGCCGATCGCGCCGCGCACCAGGTCGTCCCACATGAACCAGAAGCGGTCCTGACCCGGGGTACCGAAGAGGTACAGGATCAGGTCCTGGTCCAGGGTGATGCGGCCGAAGTCCATGGCCACGGTCGTCGTGGTCTTGTCCGGCGCGTGCGTGAGGTCGTCGATACCCGCGGAAGCGGACGTCATCACGGCTTCGGTGCGCAGCGGGTTGATCTCCGAGACCGCGCCGACGAACGTGGTCTTGCCCACGCCGAATCCACCCGCCACCACGATCTTCGCGGAGGTGGTGGAGCGGACTGCCTCGCCGCTAGAGGTTCCGAAGTCCACTGAGCACCCTTTCGAGCAGTGTCACGTCAGGCTGGCCGCCGGCGGACTCGTCGCCGCCGGGCTGATGGATGGCGACGAGCCCGGCCTCCGCCAAGTCGGCGACGAGGATTCGGGCGACGCCGAGGGGAATGGAGAGAAGTGCCGAGATCTCGGCGACCGACTTGATCTCACGGCACAGATGGCAGATGCGCTGGTGTTCCGGCAACTGCCCTTGGAGCTGGGACGGCTGGGCCGTGGTGTGCACCAGCGCCTCGATGGCGAGCTGGTACCGCGGCCGGGTCCGGCCGCCGGTCATCGCATAGGGACGGACCAGCGGATTGTGCTTCTTGCCCCCCGAGGGGGACGCCTGGGCTGCGCGCCGGTTCTGCTGTTGCTGCGGCACCGGCTGGACGTGCTGCGGCGGACGCGGGGGCTCCGCGTGCGCTTGGTGGCTCGGCGCAGAGGGGAAGTTGAAGCGGTTCAGCGGGGGCTGCCCCTGCTGTTCATTGCCATACGGGTAACCGCCTGGGGGCGTTGCCACGTCCATCCTCCTCCAACTCGCCTGTCTGCTGCTGGTCGCGCCACCGCACCTTATGGCGCGGTGGCGCGAAACGCACTGCCTCTTTGCTAGTTGAGAAGGCTCCCCTGCAGTTCGGCACGGAGATCGGGCGTCAGCACACTGCCCGCCCGGTCGACCAGGAGAGCCATCTCGTAGCCCACGAGGCCGATGTCGCACTCGGGGTGCGCGAGTACGGCCAGCGAGGATCCGTCGGAGACGGACATGATGAAGAGGAAGCCGCGCTCCATCTCCACCACGGTCTGGTTGACCGCGCCGCCCTCGAAGATCCGGGAGGCTCCGGCCGTCAGCGAGGTCAGGCCGGAGGCGACCGCCGCCAGCTGGTCCGCGCGGTCCCGCGGGAAACCTTCGGACATCGCCAGAAGGAGTCCGTCGGCGGAGACCACGACGGTGTGGGACACCCCTGGGGTGTTCTCCACGAAACTGGTGATCAACCAGTTCAGGTTTTGCGCCGCCTGGCTCATCGGGCTCACACTAACGCTCCTGATCGTAGGTACCGCCGGGGCCGAAGCCCTGGTCGTGCTGCTCATGCTGCTCCTGCGCGGAGCCGGCGGTGTCGCCGCCCGCGCTGCGCCCCTGCTGGATGCCGCGGCGCAGATTGCTCAGCCTGCCGCGTACGTCCTCCGGGGCACGGGATATCTGGGTGCCGCCCTGGGGGGTCTGCGCCGCCTTGCCCTCGATCAGATTGGCCTTGGGCACTCGGCGGGGCAGGCCGGAGGGGGTGATTCCGCCGGCTTTCGGCTCACGGAGCTGCTCGGCGCGGTGCCAGCGCTCATCGTTCGTCGATCGCCAGTCGGGGTCGTCGCCCTCGTGCGGCTGCTGTCGGACGTCCTGCTGAGGCTGCTCCGGTTCGCCGGCCCCCGCGGCGTCCTCGACTGACTCGGGCTGCTGCCACTGCGTCGCGCGGCGCGGCAGACCGGACCCGGTCAGCGAGTGGGAGCCGCTCGAGGCGGGGCCCGGACGGTCGAACTCTACGCGCTCGGGCTGTGCCGTGTCAGCGGGCGGCCGGGATTCCGAATCCGCTCCGTAACCCTGCTGGGGGGCGTTCTGGTACGGACCAGACTCCTGCCACCCGCCCTGCTGGGCCGGGGCGTTGAAACCGTCGAAGCCCTGCTGCTGCCCGGCGTAGCCCGGTTCCGCATAGCCGGCGTCGTAGTCGGCCTCCGGATAGGCGGCCTCCGGGTAGGCGTGCTGGGACGTCTGCTCGTAGGACTCGTGCTCCGGCTGCGGCGCCCGGTGCTGGCCCGTCGAGTACTGGTCCTGCTGGGGCACGGCGTGCTGGCCGGTCGAGTGCTGCCCCTGCTGCGGGACGGCGTGCTGGCCCGTCGAGTGCTGACCGGGGTAGGGGACCGCGTGGCCACCGGTGTCCTGGTCGGGCTGCTGCTCGTACCCCTGCTGCCCCTGCTGCTCGTACGGCTGCTGGGACACCTGGTCCTGGAACAGCGGGCGGCCTTCGGCCACCTGTGCCTCCAGGGCCGCGCGGCGCTCCTCGCGCAGTCGCGAGCGGCCGAGCGGGTCCAGTGCCGGGGCGCCGGAGTTCTCCTGCCGGGGCTCGTAGCGCGAGTCGTCGAAGCCGAGCTCGGCCGCGGTACGGGACCGGCCGATGGGCGTGGACTGCTGCTCGGGCACCATCCGGGAGACCGTGAAGTCGTCGCCGGCCAGCTCGTCCTCGCCGCCACCACCGTGCGTGATGGCGTCCGGGAGCATCACCAGCGAGGTGGTGCCGGCCTGCTCGCCGGACGGGCGGAGCTGGACGCGGATGCCGTGGCGGGTCGCCAGACGGCCGACCACGAAGAGGCCCATGCGCTGCGCGATCGCGACGTCCACGGACGGCGGGTTGGCCAGGCGGTGGTTGATGTCCGCGAAGTCCTCGGCGGTCAGGCCGATGCCCTTGTCGTGGATCTCGACCATCACACGGCCGTCGGGCAGCCGGGTCGCGGTGACCCTGACCTTGGTGTGCGGGGAGGAGAACGAGGTCGCGTTCTCCAGCAGCTCCGCGAGCAGGTGCACGAGGTCGGTCACGGCCAGGCCGTGGATCTCGGCGTCCGGGACGCCGGAGAGCTCGATGCGCTCGTACGCCTCCACCTCGGAGGAGGCGGCGCGCAGCACGTCCACCAGCGGGACCGGCTGGTCCCAGCGGCGGCCGGGCTCCTCGCCGGCGAGGACCAGGAGGTTCTCGCCGTTGCGGCGCATACGGGTGGCCAGGTGGTCCAGGCGGAAGAGGTTCTCCAGCTGGTCCGGGTCGGCCTCGTTCTCCTCCAGCTCCGTGATCAGGGTCAGCTGGCCCTCGATCAGGCTCTGGTTGCGGCGCGAGAGGTTGGTGAAGATCGCGTTGACGTTGCCCCGCAGCAGCGCCTGCTCGGCGGCGAGCCGGACGGCCTCGCGGTGCACCTGGTCGAAGGCGCGGGCGACCTCGCCGATCTCGTCCCGGGTGGTGATCGGGATGGGCTGGATCCGGGTGTCCACGCGGCCGGGGTCGGTGCGCGAGAGCTGGTCGACCAGCGCGGGCAGCCGCTGCTCGGCCACGTCGAAGGCCGCGCGCCGCAGGTGGCGCATGTTGCGGCTCATCGAGCGGGCCATCATCCCGGCCACGAAGAACGCGATGATGAGAACGGTGACCAGGATGGCGCCGTTGACGTAGGCGGTCTGCTGAGCGTCGGAGGAGACCTGCTCGGCCTCGTTCACCGCCTTGTCGGCCAGCTCCTTCTCGACCTCGCGGTAGGCGTCGAACTTCGCCGTCGCGGCCGTGAACCAGCTTTCGGGGCTGATGTCCAGGGCGGTCTGCTGCTGCTTCGAGATCTTGCCGGCCGCGATCAGGTTGAAGATCTTGTCCTGCTCGGACGACTTGGCCTTGGTGGCCATGATGTCGTTCAGGCGGCTGATGTCGTCCTCGCTGCCGGCGGCGTCGTACTCACGCCGGGCGATGGACTCCAGGAAGTTGTAGGAGATGAACGCGGTCGTCTGGGCGGCCCGGTCGGCTTCGCCCTCGGCAGGCTTGACCAGCAGGTGGGTGCCGATGGAGCGCTGGAGCGACTCGGCGGCCTTCGCCAGCTCGATCGCGTAGACCATGCGGCCGTAGGAGTTGTTGCCGGTGCCCAGGCCCAGCTCGTTGGCGAAGGTCATCAGCGGCTGCTGGATGGCGCCGTAGCCGTCCTCGGACTTCACCTGCGGCATGTCCGGGGTGAAGGCCGCCTGGCGCAGCTTCGGCAGCGTCAGCTCGGCCTCACGGAAGAGCTTCAGACGGCGCTGCAGGCTCTGGGTGTGCGGGGCCTTCGCGACGGCCTTGTCGAACTCCGCCTTGGCGGTGTCCGTCGCGGCCTGCGCCTTCTTGACGACCGGGTCGTCACGGTGGTTCAGCAGCATCGGCTGCGTGCTCAGGTCGCGCTCGTCGATGACGGCGTGGGCGTACGTGGCCGCGGCGCGGACCAGACGCGCGGTGTTCGCCGCGTCCTTCGCCTCGGTCCAGGTGTCCACCGAGCCCTTGACGTCGAGACCGCCGAAGACCAGGGCAACGAGCACCGGGATCAGCAGGATCGCGTTCAGGCGAACGGGCACACGCCAGTTGCGGGGCGAGAAGCGGCCGCCGGGGGCCGCGGGCGGGGCGGGCGTTTCCGGCACGTCGGAAGGCGGCACCGCTGTGCGCGACGGCGGGGTGAAGTTGCCCCGCTCGTCCCGCGCCTGCTGTGCGGCGCCCGTCTTTCTGCGCGTCACTCGACCAACAACCTCTCGGCGTCGGCACCTGCGTTGTGTGCCGTTTTTCGAACTGAGCCGTTACTGCTCAGTTCCTGGAATTCCAGCACGTCAGGCGTGCGCATTCCAAACACTGCACGCGGCCGACGGCCGAAGCGATTTGCCCGACATAAAACGGGCATTAAGAGCGAGCGGCGCCAAATGGCGGGCGAATCATGAGCGCAGCGAAGTCGGCCGAACGCACACTGTGCCCACATCCGGCCGATTCTCTGTCGAAACGTTATGAACGCAGTGCCGGGTCGTGTTCAATACCACAACCCATTTGCGACAACCAGGAGATTGCGCGGCGCTACTTCAGCCGCGCCATCAGGGCGTGCTCGACAAGAGTGATGAGGGCGCTCTTCGCCTCGTTGCGGTGGCGGGCGTCCGTCGTGATGATCGGGGTGTCCGGGCCGATCTGGAGCGCCTCGCGCACCTCCTCGGGACCGTACGGCTGGTGTCCGTCGAAACCGTTGAGGGCGATGACGAAGGGCAGGCCGCTGTTCTCGAAGTAGTCGACCGCGGGGAAACAGTCCGCGAGCCGGCGGGTGTCCACCAGCACGACGGCGCCGATCGCACCGCGCACCAGGTCGTCCCACATGAACCAGAAACGGTCCTGACCCGGCGTTCCGAACAGATAAAGGATCAGATCGTCGTCCAGCGTGATGCGGCCGAAATCCATCGCCACGGTCGTCGTGGTCTTGTCCGGCGCGTGCGTGAGGTCGTCGATCCCGGCCGACGCGGACGTCATCACGGCTTCGGTGCGCAGCGGGCTGATCTCCGAGACCGCGCCGACGAACGTGGTCTTGCCCACGCCGAAGCCGCCCGCCACCACGATCTTCGCGGAGGTGGTGGAACGGGCGACGCCCCCGCTAGAGCTTCCGAAGTCCACTGAGCACCCTTTCGAGCAGTGTCACATCCGGCGTCCCGCCGGACTCGCCGCTGCCGCCCGGCTGGTGGATCGCCACCATCCCGGCCTCCGCCAGGTCCGCGACGAGGATGCGCGCCACGCCCAGGGGCATGTTCAGCAGCGCCGAGACCTCCGCGACCGACTTGACCTCCCGGCACAGGTGACAGATCCGCTGGTGCTCGGGGAGCAGCCCCTGCAGGTGCGCCGGATCGGCCGTCGAGCTGACCAGGGCCTCGATGGCGAGCTGGTAGCGCGGCCGGGTGCGGCCACCCGTCATGGCATAGGGGCGGACCAGCGGCTGGTCGCCTTCACTCCCGTACGACGCGTGGTGAGAAGCGCCGTACGGGCCGGGCGAGGCGGGCGGGGTCATGAATCCTCCGGACGGGACAGCAGGATGGCAATAATGCCGTCGAGCGGTGGCCGGTGGGGGGTTTTCGGCCGTGCGGTCGGACGGTATCTGCGGTGTGCGCGGGGTCAGTTCAGCAGGCTGCCCTGGAGCTCGGCGCGGAGATCGGGCGTGAGCACGGTGCCCGCGCGGTCGACGAGGAGGGCCATCTCGTAGCCCACGAGGCCGATGTCGCACTCGGGGTGCGCGAGTACGGCCAGCGAGGATCCGTCGGAGACGGACATGATGAAGAGGAAGCCGCGCTCCATCTCCACCACGGTCTGGTTGACCGCGCCGCCCTCGAAGATCCGGGAGGCGCCCGCGGTCAGGGACGTCAGGCCGGAGGCGACCGCCGCCAGCTGGTCCGCGCGGTCCCGCGGGAAACCTTCGGACATTGCCAGAAGGAGTCCGTCGGCGGAGACCACCACCGTGTGGGACACCCCTGGGGTGCTCTCCACGAAGTTGGTGATCAACCAGTTCAGATTCTGCGCCGCCTGGCTCATCGGACTCAACTAACGCTCCTGCTGGTAGGTGGGGCCAACGTTGTGGCTGCCGGTGGCCGAGGAGTTACCGGCCTGACGGCCCTGCTGGATGCCCCGGCGAAGGTTGGTCAGACGGCCGCGCACGTCGTCGGGCGCACGCGAGACCTGCGGACCGGTCGGGTTGTTCTGCTGCTGCTCCGCGGTGCCCTCGACGAGGTTCGCGCGCGGCACGCGCCGCGGCAGGCCGGACTGGGTGATCCCGCCCGCGGCCGGCTCACGGACCTGCTCGGCCCGGCGCCAGCGCGCGTCGTTGGGGGAGTCGCGCCAGTTGTCCTGCGCGGCCGGCTGCGGCCGGTCGGCCCGCGGGGCGGGCGGGACCTGGGAGCGCTGCGGGTCGTCGAGGGTCTGGCGCGGCTCACGCCGCGGCAGCCGCTGCGGGGCGGCCGCCGGGGGCTCCGGCGCCGCGGGTGCCTGGTTCTCGTCCGTACCGCGGAACCAGTTGGACTCAAGCTCCTCGAAGAGCGGGGTCCGGCCGTCGCCGGGACCGGCCGAGGGCAGCGGGGCCGGCGTGGCGCCGTCCTGCCGGCCGAACCGGCGCTCCGGCGTACGGGCGGAGCCGTCACCGGCCAACGGCCAGTCGTCCGCCGGAGCCTGGTGCTGCGGTGCCTGCGGCCGAGCGTGCTGGCCGCTGGTGCTGTTCGGGGCGTCGGTGGTCCCGGGCAGGGCGAACTGGCCGGTGCCGCCGGGCCGCGCGTGCTGACCGCTGGTGCTGTTGGGCGCGTCCGTGCTCGCCGGCAGGGCGAACTGGCCGGTCGTACCGGGGCCGTTCGGCTGCGGGAACTGGCCGCTGGTGCTGTTCGGGAGGTCGAACTGCCCCGTGCCGCCCGGACCGTCGGGCCGCGCGTACTCGCCCGACGTGCTGCCCGACGGCTCGGGCGCGGACCCGATCGCCGGGAACTGGGCGGTGTCGCCGGGGCCGCCCGCGGGCAGGGCGAACCCGCCCGACGTGCCGTCGGCCGGCGCGGCGAAGCTGCCCGTGGTCTCGGGGGAGCCGAGGGCGTCGACGTCCTGGTGACCGCGCGGGGTGTCCTGCGCGGCGCGGCCCGCGGCGTCCGCGGACGGCATCGGCCAGTCGTCGGCCGGCGGCTTCGGGGCGGCCGGCTGCTGCTGGTTGCCCCAGCTGGGGGTCTTGCGGGTCGGCAGCTCGGGCGCGGAGCCGGGACCGGCCGCGGGAGCGCTGCCCCGGCGCCTCGGCATCTGCGGGCGGCGGACGTTGTCGCTCGCCGGCGGGATGGCGGCGGGGCCGCCGTCACCGCGGGACGGCAGCGCGGGGCGGCCGTCGGCGCCCGGGGCGCCCTTGGCGTCGCCGCCACCGCGCGGCGCGGCGTCGAAGAGGCTGCCACCGGTCGAACCGGCGCCCGCACCGGCGCCGTTGCCCGCACCGGGCGCGGGGACGGGGCGCGTCGGCAGACCGCTCTCCGTCGTGGCCGGGCGGCCGGGCAGCGCCGGGCGCGGGCCGCTGGCCGGGACCTGGCGGCGCGGCGCGGAGCCCATCGGGCCGGGGCCGCCCTTGCCGCCGGGCGCGGGGGGCATGCCCGCCGGGGCGGGCGCGCCGGTGGCACCGGGCATCGGCCGCTTGCCGCCCTGGGCGACGTCGACCGGGAGCATGACGAGCGCGGTGGTGCCGCCCGAGTCGGACGGACGGAGCTGGATGCGGACGCCGTGTCGCAGGGACAGGCGGCCGACCACGAACAGACCCATGCGGCGGGAGACCGACACGTCCACGGTCGGCGGGCTGGCGAGCCGCTCGTTGATGGAGGCGAGGTCCTCGGGGGAGAGGCCGATGCCGGTGTCGTGGATCTCGACCAGCACCCGGCCGTCGGGCAGCGCGTGACCGGTGACCTTGACCTTGGTCTGCGGCGAGGAGAACGACGTGGCGTTCTCCAGCAGCTCGGCGAGGAGGTGCACGAGGTCGTTGACCACGCGGCCGGCGACCTCGGTCGGCGGCACACCGCTGAGTTCGATGCGCTCGTACTGCTCCACCTCGGACGCGGCGGCACGCAGGACGTCGACGAGCGGCACGGGCCGGGTCCACCGGCGGCCGGGCTCCTCACCCGCGAGGACGAGGAGGTTCTCGCCGTTACGGCGCATGCGGGTCGCGAGGTGGTCGAGCTTGAACAGCGAGGAGAGCTGGTCGGGGTCGGCCTCGCGGCTCTCCAGCTCGGAGATCAGCGACAGCTGACGCTGGATGAGGCCCTGGCTGCGGCGCGAGAGGTTGGTGAACATCGCGTTGACGTTGCCTCGCAGCAGCGCCTGCTCGGCGGCGAGGCGGACGGCCTCGCGGTGCACGTCGTCGAAGGCCGCGGCCACCTTGCCGATCTCGTCCGTGCTGTGCACGCCGACGGACTCCACGGACGTGTCGACGTCCTGCGGGTCGGTCTCGGAGAGCTGCTTGACGAGCTCGGGCAGACGTTCCTGGGCGACCTTCTGGGCGGTGTCCTGAAGGCGGCGCAGCGAGCGCACCATGGACCGCGCCACGACGAACGCGCCGACGAGCGAGATGCCGAGGACGAGCACGATCAGCACACCGTTGAGGATGGCTTCCTGCTGGGCCTCGTCGCGCAGCTCGCGCGCCTTCTGCTCCATCTGCGAGAGCAGGGTCTGCTCGACCTTGGACATCTCGGTGATCTTGGTGCCCGACTGGTCGGACCAGTCCATCCAGGTGGCCTGGGCGTCCTTGATCCCGTCCTTCTTGGACAGCACGCGCTCGGCGAGGGCGTTCGCCGTGGTGACGTCCGGGGCACCGCCGTTGAGCGCCTGGAGCAGCGTCTTGGCGTCGGCGGCGTGGATCGCGGAGAACCGCTTGATCGCCTGGTCCTCGGCCTGCCGCGCCTCGTCGGCGTACTGGCGGTCGTTGTCCGAGAGGTTGGCGCCGCCCTTCGCGGCCAGCGCCGCGGTGATCACGGCGCGCTGGATGGACGCGTACTCCTTGGCCGCGGAGAACGTGGCCAGCGAGCGGGTCGCGGTGATCATGTCGGCGTTGCTGGTGGCCTGGGCCATGTCCTGCGAGAGCGACAGCAGCGAGTTGATCAGCGAGTCGTAGTTGTTGACCGTCTTCGCGATGTAGGCGTCGTCGGTGTACGCGGTGTTGCGGACGTCCTGGATCTTCTTCAGCTGACGGCTGATGTCGACCAGGGTGGTCTGCACGCCGACCATCGTCGTGTCGTTGGGCTTCACGCCCTCGGTGGCATCGCTGAAGGCCTGGATGGCCTTGTCGGAGCGCTGCCGGGTGGAGACCACGAGGTCGTTGGTCTTGTTGCCGCCGGCCAGCGGCCCGGCGGTCTTGTCGCGCTCCTCCTGCAGGGCGCTGGCCAGTGCGGTGGCCTTGCCCGTCATGTCGGTGAGGAGCTTCATGTGGTCGAGCTGGTCGACGTTCTGGAGCGAGCTGTCGATTCGCAGGGCACCCAGGGTCGTCGCGGCGACGACGGGGAGGGCCAGCAGGGAGACGAGCCGGGTTGAAATGCGCCAGTTGCGCAGGGCTATTCGTGAGCCCGGCCCGCTGGGCCCTTTCGCCTTCGACTTGGACTTCGACCGTTCGGCGGATTCGCCACCGGTCGGCGCGTCGACGGACGTGCCGCGGTCGGTCGCACCGCGCGGCTCCGGCTCCGCCGCAGCGCTGCCATCCCTCTTGAAACGTCCCTGCACTAGCGTCGCAACCTCTGGACCAGGCGTCCCACCGGTGGAGCGGCGGGACGGTGTCGAGTCGTGGGGGGACCGCGGTTGCCCCCTGGCGGTCCGTGGAATTCCAGCACAGTGCCGGATCTCCAACAAGGCCGGTGCACGCCCCCGTGCGGTGCGTGACGCTCAGTGCCGTGATCCGTCACGGGGTGTAGAGGACCAGAGCCTTTATATGCGGCACAAATCGACAATTTGCCTCCCTGGCAACCCGGGTCGCCACGTGTCCCAGTCGCCATGATCAGGAGCGGAACGTCAGGTTCAGCCATGCAATGTCCGTTTCGTGAAGGCGAAATCGACGCCCGCTATGCGGCATTTTTCGACGCGCTCGTGAGCAAACTCACAAGCAAGTCATGACTTCTCGCGCGGACGACTGGGGATAGGCGCGCCTAGCCTGGTCCTTTACACAAGCCGCGAAAACGACCGCGACACACCACACCGCGAGGCAGCAAGTGCAGAGCACCACGAAGAAGACGAAGACCACGACGACGCTGGTGTCCCGCAAGACCGCCAACCCGCGCCGCACGACGCTCGCCCACCTGGAGAGCGCCCAGGCGATGCGCGCCCTGGAGCCCCGGGAGCACGCCGTCGAGCTGCCGGCCGTCACGGCCAACCCGCGCCGCACGGTCCTCATGACCGCCCCCGTCGCGGCCCCCCAGGACTGACCCCCTGGCGGCGCACGGGCCGCGCACGCCCCCCGCGATAGCCTGAGACGGTTCAGACTCCGGCCGGATCAGATAAGGGGCAACAGCTTCCCGTGCGCATCGCCAGGTTCTCCATCGACGGCAACGTCGCCTTCGGCGTCGTGGAAGGGGACGCCTCAACCGAAGGCGGCCCCGTCCTCGACATCATCAAGGGCCACCCCTTCGCCGAATTCGAGCGCTCGGGGCAGAAGATCCCTCTCTCCAAGGTGCGGCTCCTGCCGCCCGTCCTGCCCAACAAGGTCGTCGGCATCGGGCGCAACTACGCCGAGCACGCCGCCGAGCTGGGCAACGAGGTCCCCGACGCCCCGGTCGCCTTCTTCAAGCCGTCCACCTCGGTCATCGGCCCCGGCGACCCCATCGCGTACCCCCCCTTCTCCAACGAGGTGCACCACGAGGCCGAGCTGGCCGTGGTCATCGGGCGGATGTGCCGCGAGGTCCCGCGCGAGCGCGTGAAGGACGTCATCCTCGGCTACACCTGCGCCAACGACGTCACCGCGCGCGACATCCAGCAGCGCGAGAAGCAGTGGGCCCGCGCCAAGGGCTTCGACAGCTCCTGCCCGCTCGGCCCCTGGGTGGAGACCGAGCTCGACCCGAGCGACCTCGGGATCATGTGCACGGTCAACGGCGAACAGCGCCAGCTGGGCCGCACGAGCGACATGGTGCGCTCCATCGAGGACCTGATCGTCCACATCACCGAGGCGATGACGCTGCTCCCCGGCGACGTCGTCCTCACCGGGACCCCGGCCGGCGTCGGACCCCTGAACGTCGGCGACGAGGTCGCCGTCACCATCGAAGGCATCGGCACTCTCACCAATAAGGTGATCAAGCGTGGCTAGCGCAACTCCCGTACGGGTCCGTTTCTGTCCCTCGCCGACCGGCAACCCCCACGTGGGTCTGGTCCGCACCGCCCTTTTCAACTGGGCGTTCGCCCGCCACAACGGCGGCACCATGGTCTTCCGCATCGAGGACACCGACGCGGCGCGCGACTCGGAGGAGTCGTACGAGCAGCTGCTCGACTCGATGCGCTGGCTCGGCTTCGACTGGGACGAGGGCCCCGAGGTCGGCGGCCCGCACGCCCCCTACCGCCAGTCGCAGCGCATGGACATCTACAAGGACGTCGCGCAGAAGCTCCTGGACGGCGGCCACGCCTACCACTGCTACTGCACCACCGAGGAGCTCGACGCCCGCCGCGAGGCCGCCCGCGCCGCCGGCAAGCCGTCCGGCTACGACGGCAAGTGCCGCGTCGTGACCCCCGAGCAGAAGGCCGCGTACGAGGCGGAGGGCCGCTCCTCCATCGTCCGCTTCCGGATGCCCGACGAGGCGATCACCTTCACCGACCTCGTCCGCGGCGAGCTGACCTTCACCCCGGAGAACGTCCCGGACTACGGCATCGTCCGTGCCAACGGCGCCCCGCTCTACACGCTCGTCAACCCCGTCGACGACGCGCTGATGGAGATCACGCACGTGCTGCGCGGCGAGGACCTGCTGTCCTCCACCCCGCGCCAGATCGCGCTCTACAAGGCGCTGATCGAGCTGGGCGTCGCCAAGGAGATCCCGGCGTTCGGCCACCTGCCGTACGTGATGGGCGAGGGCAACAAGAAGCTCTCCAAGCGCGACCCGCAGGCGTCCCTCAACCTCTACCGGGAGCGCGGCTTCCTCCCCGAGGGCCTGCTCAACTACCTCTCGCTGCTCGGCTGGTCGTTCTCGGCCGACCAGGACATCTTCTCGATCGAGGAGATGGTGGCGAAGTTCGAGCTCGCGGACGTCAACGCCAACCCGGCGCGCTTCGACCTCAAGAAGGCCGAGTCGATCAACGCCGACCACATCCGGCGCCTCGACGTGAAGGCCTTCGCCGAGGCCTGTGCGCCGTGGCTGCGGGCCCCGCACGCCAATTGGGCCCCGGAGGACTTCGACCCGGCGGCCTGGGAGGCGATCGCCCCGCACGCCCAGACCCGCGTCACGGTCCTGTCGGACATCACGGCCAACGTCGACTTCCTCTTCCTGAAGGAGCCGGTGGAGGACGAGGCGTCCTGGATCAAGGCCATGAAGGAGGGCTCGGACGCGCTGCTGCGCACCGCGCGCGAGAAGCTCGGGGCGGCCGACTGGTCCAGCCCCGAGTCCCTCAAGAACGCCGTCCTGGCGGCGGGCGAGGAGCACGGCCTGAAGCTCGGCAAGGCGCAGGCCCCGGTCCGCGTGGCCGTCACCGGCCGCACGGTCGGCCTGCCGCTCTTCGAGTCCCTGGAGATCCTGGGCCGCGAGCGCACCCTGGCGCGCATCGACGCGGCGCTGGCGAAGCTGGCGGCGTAAGGCCGTTCCGCAACACCGGGGGCCGAGGGCCTGTTCGCGCGGTACGACTCCGCGGGGCAGGCCCTCGGCCCTTTTGCCGCCGGGGCTCTCCACGGGCCGTGTGGGGCGCCTGGGACCTCTTCCCGGCCGCCCGCGCGACCTTGGCAGGTGTCCCGGCCGGTGCGTGGGCTTATCGGTTTTGGAGCACCCTCCACCTTCGGGTAATGTTCTTCCTGCGCCGCCCGAGAGGGCCGAGAGGCCGGAACGGACGGAGCAAGCCCGAGCAAGACCCCTTCAGGGAGGTCGAGTTCTGGTGGGGTATGGTGTAATTGGCAGCACGAGGGTTTCTGGTTCCCTTAGTCTAGGTTCGAGTCCTGGTACCCCAGCAAAAGAAATTCACTCGGATTTCTTTTGATAAAGTAGGAAACGCAGTAAAGCGCAGTGCGAGCCCCCGTTGTGTAGCGGCCTAGCACGCCGCCCTCTCAAGGCGGTAGCGCCGGTTCGAATCCGGTCGGGGGTACAGATCCTGAATTCATCACCATCCGGAGATTTCCCGGAGGCGAGGAATGGATCGCTAGGGCCCCCGTTGTGTAGCGGCCTAGCACGCCGCCCTCTCAAGGCGGTAGCGCCGGTTCGAATCCGGTCGGGGGTACTTGTAACACCATGGGCTATGGTGTAATTGGCAGCACGAGGGTTTCTGGTTCCCTTAGTCTAGGTTCGAGTCCTGGTAGCCCAGCGCAGAGAGCGACAGCTCTGCAAACTGCAAAGCAGGCCCCCGTTGTGTAGCGGCCTAGCACGCCGCCCTCTCAAGGCGGTAGCGCCGGTTCGAATCCGGTCGGGGGTACAAAAAGGAAAGATGCCTCCCGCATAAGCGGGGGGCATTTTTTCGTGCGGGCTTCCGCAGGCACGTACCGGGCCCGATAATCCACGCATGGCCCATACCGACGGCGCGCGACACCGGGGCGGCACGAGCGGCACCGGCGGCACGGCCGGCACGGTTCACGTCGGTGACCTCCGTCCCGGCGACCACGCCTGTGCGCTCTACGCGTCGGACGAGGAACGGGCGTCGATCCTGCGGGGCTTCCTGCTCGGCGGTCTGGACGCGAAGCACAAGATCCTCTACCTCGCGGACGCGGACGGCCCACGGGGGCCGGGGGAACTGCTGGAGCAGTGCCGGTTCAGCGGACCGCCGGAGGTGCCCGCCGGGCAGCTGGAGGTGCTCGGACCGGCCGAGCTCTCCCCGCGGCAGGGTGAGTTGGACCCGGCCGCCTTACTCGGCTCGCTGCGGGCGGCCGTCGACCGGTCCCGCAGCGAGGGCTACCGCGCGCTGCGCATCACGGGGGATCTGTGCACCGCTCTGTGCGACGGCCGGGACGTCTCCCGGCTGCTGCGCTACGAGGCCCTGCTGGCCGCGGAGTTCGGCTCCGGCGAGGCACTGGCGGTCTGCCAGTGCGACACCCGCCGCTGCGACCCCGCCGCCCTGGACGCCTTCGCATCGGCTCATCCCAGGAGCGTCGAAGTGGATCCCCTCATCCGTACCGCCGAACTCGTCGTCGTCCGCACCTTCGACCCACCCGGTCTGCGGATAGAAGGGGTGGTCGACACCGCCTCGCACCGGCACCTGCGCGACGCCCTCCAGTCCGTCGCCTCCGTCCGGGGCGACGTCCGGCTGGAGATGTCCCGGGTGGAATTCCTCGACCTCGCCGGGCTGCGGCTGCTGATGACCTTCGCCAGGGCCCGTGCCGCCCGCCACTGCACCGTCGAACTGGCCGGGGTGCCGCCCCATCTGCTGCACGTCATCACCCTCATCGGCTGGGACCGGACACCGGGCCTGCGGCTGGGGGCCGCGCATGCCTGCTGAGCACGCGGGCCCCGACGGGCCCGGAACCGCCCGGGGGTTCGTCCACCACGCCTGCCTGTACGGGAGCGACGCGGAGTTCCTCGCCATGGCGGTGCCCTTCGTCCGCGCCGGGCTGGCCGCGGGGGAGTCGGTACTGGCGGCGACGACCCCCGCCAACATCGAACTCCTGCGCGCCGCCCTCGGGGACGGCGCGCACGCCCTGGACACCGCCGAGACCGCGTACTTCGGCCGCAGACCCGTCGAGCGGGTCTCCGCCTTCCTGCGCTACCACGACCGCCGGGCCCGGCCCGGCGGTCGGCTGCGGATGATCGCCGAGCCGGTGTGGGGCGGCAGATCCGCCCGCCAGACCGCCGAGTGGAAGCGGATGGAGTCCGGCCTGAACCTGCTGCTGGCCGGACTTCCGCTGTGGATGATCTGCCCGTACGACACCAGGACCGTGCCGCCCGACGTGGCCGAGGCGGCCTGCGCGACCCATCCGGCGCGGCTGGACGGCGAGCGCGTGACGCCGTGCGCCGGCTATCGCGACCCCGCGCACTACACGGCGTCGGTGCCGCCGCCCGATCTCCCGCCGCCGCCCTCGGCCGCCCTGGCCCCCGCGACGGCCTCCCTGCCCGCCGTACGCCGCTTCGCCCGCGCCCGGGGGGCCGCCGCGGGCCTCACCGGCGAGCGGCTCGCCCTGGCGGTGCTCGCCGTCCACGAGGCCGCGGGGCACCTGCTGGCCGCCGACGGCGCGCACGTCACGCTGAGCGCCTGGGAGGAGCCGGGGGCCCTGGTGTACGACCTGTGGCGCCCCGGGCCGCTCGGCGCCCCCGTGCCCGCGCTCGCGGGCTACACCCCGCCCGGGGCCGCCCAGGGCGGGGAGGACGGCCTGTGGCTCGCCCGGCGCCTGAGCGAGTTCCTGGACGTGCGCTCCGGGGACGACGCGACCCGGATCACCCTGCGCGTCGCCGGCCCGACAGACGCGGAAGCCCTGTGAGGGCGGGCGGCGTGCCCGCCCTCACAGGGCTTTTCGTACCGAAGGGTCAGCCGTTGCGGCGCAGGGCCTCGCTCAGCCGCATGGCCGCGTCGATGACCGCCTGGGCGTGCATCCGGCCCGGGTGGCGGGTGAGGCGCTCGATCGGTCCGGAGACCGAGACGGCGGCGACCACGCGATTGGACGGGCCCCGCACGGGCGCGGAGACCGAGGCGACACCCGGCTCCCGCTCGCCGATCGACTGGGCCCAGCCGCGGCGCCGCACGCCCGAGAGCGCCGTCGCGGTGAAGCGGGCGCCCTGGAGGCCGCGGTGCAGCCGCTCGGGCTCCTCCCAGGCCATCAGCACCTGCGCCGCGGAACCGGCCTTCATCGGCAGCGTCGAGCCGACCGGCACGGTGTCCCGCAGACCGGACAGCCGCTCCGCGGCCGCCACACAGATCCGCATGTCGCCCTGCCGGCGGTAGAGCTGCGCGCTCTCGCCCGTCACGTCCCGCAGGTGCGTGAGCACCGGCCCGGCCGTGGCCAGCAGCCGGTCCTCGCCGGCCGCGGCCGCCAGCTCGCTCAGCCGGGGACCGAGGATGAAACGGCCCTGCATGTCCCGCGCCACCATGCGGTGGTGCTCAAGCGCGACCGCGAGCCGGTGCGCCGTCGGGCGCGCCAGCCCGGTCGCCGTGACCAGTCCGGCCAGCGTCGCCGGACCGGACTCCAGAGCGCTCAGAACCAGAGCCGCCTTGTCGAGAACGCCCACACCGCTCGAGGCGCCACCAGAGTTGTCCATGAAACGATACTCCCGTCTCACACTGTGAAACGCAAGTTCAATTTTCCGGCGGACCCGCCAACCTGGAGGGACAGCAACCCACGAGCGACACGAATGGGACCGGCGGTGACGCCGGCCGGAGGGACAGCGATGGGACGGACACTCGCGGAGAAGGTCTGGGACGACCACGTCGTCACGCGCGCCGAGGGCGAGCCCGACCTCCTCTTCATCGACCTGCACCTGCTCCACGAGGTGACCAGTCCGCAGGCCTTCGACGGGCTGCGCAAGGCGGGCCGCCCGGTCCGCCGGCTCGACCTCACCATCGCCACCGAGGACCACAACACCCCCACCCTCGACATCGACAAGCCGATCGCGGACCCCGTCTCCCGCACCCAGCTGGAGACCCTGCGCAAGAACTGCGCCGACTTCGGGGTGCGGCTGCACCCGCTGGGCGACGTCGAGCAGGGCGTGGTCCACGTGGTGGGACCGCAGCTGGGACTGACCCAGCCCGGCACCACCGTCGTCTGCGGCGACAGCCACACCTCCACCCACGGCGCCTTCGGCGCGCTGGCGTTCGGCATCGGCACCAGCCAGGTCGAGCACGTCCTCGCCACCCAGACCCTGCCGCTGGCCCCGTTCCGCACCATGGCCGTCACCGTCGAGGGCGAACTGCCCGAGGGCGTCTCGGCCAAGGACCTGATCCTGGCCGTCATCGCCCGCATCGGCACCGGCGGCGGCCAGGGCTACGTCATCGAATACCGCGGCCCGGCCATCGAGAAGCTGTCGATGGAGGCGCGGATGACCGTCTGCAACATGTCCATCGAGGCGGGCGCCCGCGCCGGGATGATCGCCCCCGACGACACCACCTTCGCCTACCTCGAAGGCCGCCCCCACGCACCCCGGGGCGCCGACTGGGACGCCGCCGTCGCCCACTGGCGCACCCTGCGCACCGACGACGACGCCGTCTTCGACCACGAGGTGGTCATCGACGCCACCGAGCTCTCGCCGTTCGTCACCTGGGGCACCAACCCCGGCCAGGGCGCACCCCTGTCGGCGAGCGTTCCCGACCCGGCCTCCTACGCCGACCCCTCGGACCGGCTCGCCGCCGAAAAGGCCCTGGAATACATGGGGTTGACGGCGGGTCAGGCGCTGCGCGACATCAGTGTCGACACCGTCTTCGTGGGCTCGTGCACCAACGGCCGGATCGAGGACCTGCGTGCCGTCGCGGCCGTCCTGGAGGGCCGGCATGTCGCCGACGGCGTCCGGATGCTGGTCGTCCCCGGGTCCGTACGCGTCTCCCTCGAGGCCGTCGCGGAGGGGCTGGACAAGGTGTTCACCGCCGCCGGGGCCGAATGGCGGCACGCGGGCTGCTCCATGTGCCTGGGCATGAACCCCGACCAACTCGCGCCCGGCGAGAGGTCCGCGTCGACCTCCAACCGCAACTTCGAGGGCAGGCAGGGCAAGGGCGGCCGCACCCACCTGGTGTCGCCCCAGGTCGCCGCCGCCACCGCCGTCCTGGGCCGGCTGGCCTCCCCGGCCGAGCTGGCCGACGCGTCCGACGTACGTACTGCCGTAGGGGTCTGAGGAGACATGGAAGCCTTCACCACGCACACCGGCCGGGCCGTACCGCTGCGCCGCGGCAATGTCGACACCGACCAGATCATCCCGGCGCACTGGCTCAAGAAGGTCACCCGCGACGGCTTCGAGGACGGGCTCTTCGAGGCCTGGCGCAAGGACCCGGAGTTCGTCCTGAACCGTCCGGAGCGCCGCGGCGCCACCGTTCTGGTCGCGGGCCCCGACTTCGGCACCGGCTCCTCCCGCGAGCACGCCGTCTGGGCGCTGCAGAACTACGGCTTCAAGGCCGTCGTCTCGTCCCGCTTCGCCGACATCTTCCGCGGGAACTCGCTGAAGAACGGGCTGCTGACCGTCGTCCTGCCGCAGGAGACCGTCGACGCGCTCTGGCGGCTGACCGAGTCCGACCCCACCGCCGAGGTGACGGTCGACCTCGTCGGACGACAGGTCCGGGCCGAGGGCATCACGGCTGATTTTGAGCTTGACGAGAACGCGCGCCGGCGTCTTCTGGAGGGGCTGGACGACATCGCCCTGACCCTCCGGCACGAGGCCGACATCGCCGCCTTCGAGGCCCGGAGGCCTTCGTACAAGCCGTCCACGGCCCAGTTCTGACACGGATTTCGGGCCCGTCCGGCGGTCGGCCGACACGCTTGCGGGGACCCGGATTTTCGCTGCTCACCCAGGGTTTGACATGATGCGCCCCCTGTCTTCGGACAGGGGGCGCATCGCTTTGTTGAGGCCCTGTGAAGCGACAACTCGCCTCAGATGGCACAATCGGTGCATGGAACGCGACAGCCAACTCGAGCTTTACCGGCTCGTCGCCGACCAACTCAAGCAAGCGCACACCAGGGTGCGCACACTGCAAGTCCCGGAGGGCGTACGGATGGCGCTGTCCCGGAAGCTGCTGGCCATCACGGCTGCGGCAAAGCACGATCTCTCAGGCGCGGCAAAGCGTCTGGACCGGCTGATGAACGACCTCGACGAGGGCCGTTTCCCCGAAGAGCCCGACCGTGACGGAACTCCGTGATGGTCGAGTTCGTTGCGGCACAAGGGTGATTAGACCGTTTCGTGTTTGATTTGCGGTATATATCTGCCTAACGTGCGAAAAGGCTGGAACGCATTCGTTCCAGCAATGTCTCCGAAGGGGAAGACGTGAACAAGGCGCAGCTCGTTGAAGCGATTGCCGACAAGCTCGGTGGCCGTCAGCAGGCCGCAGACGCGGTCGACGCGGTACTCGACGCGATCGTCCGTGCAGTTGTCGCCGGGGACCGGGTCTCGGTCACCGGCTTCGGCTCGTTCGAGAAGGTCGACCGTCCGGCCCGTTACGCCCGCAACCCGCAGACGGGTGAGCGCGTCCGGGTCAAGAAGACCTCCGTGCCGCGCTTCCGCGCGGGCCAGGGCTTCAAGGACCTGGTGAGCGGCTCGAAGAAGCTGCCGAAGAACGACGTCGCGGTGAAGAAGGCGCCCAAGGGCAGCCTTTCGGGCGGCACCAAGGTGACGGCCAAGGCCGCGGCCAAGAAGGCCACCGCCAAGAAGGTCACCGCGAAGAAGGCCACCACGGCCGCCACCGCGAAGAAGGCCACGGCGAAGAAGACCACCGCCAAGAAGACGACGGCCACCGCCACCAAGGCCGCCGCGAAGAAGACCACGGCGAAGAAGGCCGCCCCGGCCAAGAAGGCGGCCACGGCCACCAAGGCCGCGGCCAAGAAGACCACCACGACGGCGAAGAAGGCCACCGCCACGACCAAGAAGGCGGCCGCCAAGAAGACGGCGCCCGCCAAGAAGGCCACGGCGACCAAGGCTGCGACGCGCAAGACCACGGCGCGCAAGACCACCGCCAAGAAGGCCGCCGCCAAGAAGTAAGGCAGCGAAGGCGTCACGCACCGGGCCGGGCTCCCTTCGGGGAGCCCGGCCCGCGGTGTTGTGAGAGGCCTGTCAGAACGTCTGCAGTGTCACCAGCGTGACCTCGCCCCGCCGGCCCTCCGCGCGCTCGATGCGCACGCGCTGACCGGGGCGCAGCAGCCGCAGGCCGCCGGCGTCGAACGCCGCCGTGCCGAAGGGCACGGGCGTGCCGTCGTCCAGCAGCACGCTGCCGGAACGGGTCTGGGGGTCGTAGGTGTACGCGGTGGCCTGCATGGGTCGAGCGTACGGCCTGCGGCGGGCCCGGCGGATTACCCCCACCCGCAACGGGGGCCTCCGCGACCCCTGGACGCGGACTCCGTCCCGAGCCCCGGAAAACCCCGCCCGGCTCCGCCTAGTCGGCCCGTCCGGGCCCGTGCGCCAGCAGACCCGCCGCAGCGGCGGCCGTCCGCGGGCCGAGACCGAGACCCAGCGCCGCCCGCAAATCGGACTCCGTGTCCACGTCCTGGCGCACGGAATCGACCCCCGTGAGTTCGATCTCATGGGCCCCCGAGGCCCGATGGCGGGCGCGCGAAGGTCCCTCGAACGCCGGAGCCAATTCCATTCCGGGAGCCGCCGCGAGAAGCGTCGTCCCGATTCCCGCCGCGTCCGCGAGAAATGCCCGCGGGAATTCCGTGGCCGAATCGAGCACCCGCCCGAGTTCCGCCGGCCGCAGCGCCGGCAGATCCGCGTTGAGCGTCGCCACGGCGGACCGCGGGCACTGTGCCCGCACGCTCCGCGCGCCGTGCGCCAGCGCGCCGTTCAGCCCGCCCCGCCCCGTCGGCTCCGGCAGCACCCGGGCCCCGAGTGCCCCCAGCTCCGCACCGGCCAGCGGATCGTCCGTGACGACCACCACACCCCCCACCGCCGGACAGGCCAGCGCGGCCGCCACCGTGTCCAGGGCGAACGCCAGCGCGAGGGCGGGCCGCGGAGCGTGCCCGGTGCCCCCTGCGAGACGGCTCTTGGCCTGGGACAGCGGCTTCAGCGGCACCACCAGGGTCCAGACCACATCCGCCCCCTCTCTTCGCATCAGCCTCATTGTCACCCGCTGCCGCAGTGGCCAGGGGAGCGCGGGGTTACGGTGTTCTCGACAGACCGGGTACCTGGGGCGACACTTGTGCGGCCCCCGGGTTCATACAGCCCCCAGGTCCCGAGAGAAGGGTGTCCGAGTGTCCCGCCACAGAATCGGCTTCTGGTACCGCTTTACGGCGGTGTTGGCGAAACCGCCGCTCGTGGTTCTGTTCAAGCGGGACTGGCGCGGAATGGAGCACATTCCGGCCGACGGCGGGTTTATCACCGCGGTCAACCACAACTCGTATCTCGACCCGCTCTCCTACGCGCACTTCCAGTACAACACCGGCCGCGTCCCCCGCTTCCTGGCCAAGGCGGGCCTGTTCAAGGGCAGCTTCGTCGGCGCGGTGCTGCGCGGCACCGGACAGATCCCGGTCTACCGCGAGACCACCGACGCCGCCACCGCCTTCCGGTCCGCCGTCGACGCCATCAACAGGGGCGAGTGCGTGGCCTTCTACCCCGAGGGCACCCTCACCCGCGACCCCGACATGTGGCCGATGGAGGGCAAGACCGGCGCCGCCCGTGTGGCGCTGCTCACGCAGGCGCCCGTCATCCCGGTCGCCCAGTGGGGCGCCAACGAGGCCATGCCGCCGTACGCCAAGGAGAAGAAGCTCCGGCTCTTCCCCCGCAAGACGCTCAAGGTCCTCGCGGGCCCGCCC
Source organism: Streptomyces blastmyceticus (assembly GCF_039521185.1). NCBI lineage: Bacteria > Bacillati > Actinomycetota > Actinomycetes > Kitasatosporales > Streptomycetaceae > Streptomyces > Streptomyces blastmyceticus. The sequence goes on from NZ_BAAABW010000024.1 coordinate 277,827, forward strand.
GTCGACCTCTCCGCGTACTACGGCAAGGAGCCCACCGCCGAGGTGCTGCGCGGCGCCACCGAGGAGATCATGGCCGCCATCACGGCCCTCCTCGCCGAACTCCGCGGCGAGGACGCCCCCGCCGAGCCGTACAACCACCGCAAGGCCCTTGCCGCGACCCGCCGCAAGGCCCAGGAGGACACCAAGTGACGCGCTGCGCCGTCTTCGGCACCGGATCCTGGGGCACCGCCTTCGCGATGATCCTCGCCGACGCGGGCTGCGAGGTGACGATGTGGGGCCGCCGGGAGTCCCTGGTGACCGAGATCAACACCACCCGCACCAACCCCGACTACCTCCCGGGCACCGAGCTCCCCGCCGCCGTGCGGGCCACCACCGACCCCGCCGAGGCGGCCGCCGGCGCGGACTTCACCGTCCTCGCCGTGCCCTCGCAGACCCTGCGCGGCAACCTCACCGAGTGGGCGCCCCTGCTGGCCGACGGCACCGTCCTCGTCTCCCTGATGAAGGGCGTCGAACTGGGCACCGCCAAGCGGATGAGCGAGGTCGTCGAGGAGGTCGCCAAGGTCTCCGCGGACCGCGTCGCCGTCCTCACCGGCCCCAACCTCGCCAAGGAGATCGCCGCCAGGCAGCCCGCCGCGGCCGTCGTCGCCTGCCGGGACGAGGCCGTGGCCAAGCGGCTCCAGACGGCCTGCCACACCCCGTACTTCCGCCCCTACACCAACACCGACGTCGTCGGCTGCGAACTGGGCGGCGCCGTCAAGAACGTCATCGCGCTCGCCGTGGGCATCGCCGACGGCATGGGCCTCGGCGACAACGCCAAGGCGTCGCTCATCACCCGCGGTCTGGCCGAGACGACCCGGCTCGGCCTCGCCATGGGCGCCGACGCGCACACCTTCGCCGGTCTCGCCGGGATGGGCGACCTCGTGGCCACCTGCTCCTCGCCGCTCTCCCGCAACCACACCTTCGGCACCAACCTCGGCCGCGGCATGACCCTCGCCGAGACCATCGCCGTCACCAGGCAGACCGCCGAGGGCGTCAAGTCCTGTGAGTCCGTGCTGGATCTGGCGCGCAGGCACGATGTCGACATGCCGATCACGGAGACCGTGGTGGAGATCGTCCACGAGGGGAAGCCGCCGCTGGTGGCCCTCAAGGAGCTGATGTCGCGCAGCGCCAAGCCCGAGCGGCACTGACTCACCCCGTACCACCAGGTAGTCTCGTCGCGATATGAGCAGCGAGACCACCACCCAGAGCCCTGACCGGAGCCGTAAGCCGCGCATCGCGGTCGTGTTCGGCGGTCGCAGTTCCGAGCACGCGATCTCCGTCGTCACCGCCGGTGCCGTCATGGGCGCGATCGACCGTACGAAGTACGACGTGCTGCCGATCGGCATTACCACCGACGGCCGTTGGGCGCTCACCGCCGACGACCCCGAGCGGATGGCCATCGCCGGCCGCACGCTGCCGACCGTCGACCAGCTCGACCGGTCGCCCGACGGCACCGTGGTGCTGCCGGTCGACCCCGCCTCCCGCGAGGTCGTCTACACCGAGCCGGGCAACGTCCCCAAGGCGCTGGGCGAGGTCGACGTCGTCTTCCCCGTGCTGCACGGCCCGTACGGCGAGGACGGCACCCTCCAGGGCATGCTGGAGCTCTCCGGCATCCCCTACGTGGGCGCCGGCGTCCTCGCCTCGGCCGTCGGCCAGGACAAGGAGTACATGAAGCGGGTCTTCATCTCCTACGGCCTGCCCGTCGGCCCGTACGAGGTGGTCCGCCCCCGCGAGTGGCAGGCCGACCCGGCCGCCGCCCGCAAGAAGATCGTCGACTTCGCCGGCGAGCACGGCTGGCCGCTCTTCGTGAAGCCCGCCCGCGCCGGCTCCTCCATGGGCATCACCAAGGTCGACGACGTCGCCGGTCTCGACGACGCCATCGCCGAGGCCCAGCGCCACGACCCCAAGATCATCGTGGAGTCGCTGCTGCGCGGCCGCGAGATCGAGTGCGGTGTGCTGGAGCTGGCGGACGGGCCGCGCGCGAGCGTCCCCGCCGAGATCCCCCCGGTCACCGCCCACGACTTCTACGACTTCGAGGCGAAGTACATCGACTCCGCCGCGGGCATCGTCCCGGCGCCGCTGACGCCGGAGCAGACCGCCCGCGTCCAGGAGCTCGCCGTGCAGGCCTTCGACGCCGTCTCCTGCGAGGGCCTGGTCCGCGCGGACTTCTTCCTCGCCGAGGACGGCGAGTTCGTCATCAACGAGATCAACACCATGCCGGGCTTCACGCCCATCTCGATGTACCCGCGCATGTGGCAGGAGAGCGGCGTGAGCTACCCCGAGCTGATCGACGCGCTCGTCCAGGCGGCGCTGCGCCGGTCCACGGGCCTGCGCTAGTCGACGTAACCGAAGGGGATCGTCTTCTTGACGGCGTCGGCGAGATCGGTGAGCGCACCGAGATCGCCGGCGCCACCGACGACCTTCTTCGGCAGCGTCACCTCCACCCACACCTCCCGGTGCACGGTGGTGCAGCGGATGCTGCCGTCCGACAGCTGCTCGGGCAGCCACTCGACACCGTCGGCCTCCACCGAGCCGGTGGAGGGCGCGTACGTCTTGGAGCCTTCCCGGATGATCTCGGGGCGCAGCACCCCGCAGCGCAGCGCGATCGCGGGGTCGCCCCAGACAGCGGTGAAGTCCGAGACGGGACCGGCCTTGCGCCGTTCCATCCCGTCCACGGACTCCGGGAGCGCCTTGTGCAGTGCCCGGCAGGGCCCGACCGCCCGCGCCGGCGGCGTGGGAACCGCCGGGCCCGCCGTGTCGTTGCCCGAGGAACAGCCGACGGCTGCGAACAGCACGACGACAGCGGGCAGACCGAGCGACCGGCGGAGCGAAAACGTCACCGGCCGAGCATACGGGGGACCTACAGATGAACGACCGGGCAGGTCAGTGTGCGGGTGATGCCGTCCACCTGCTGGACCTTCGCGACGACCATCCGGCCGAGCTCGTCGACCGTGTCGGCCTGGGCGCGCACGATCACGTCGTACGGACCGGTCACGTCCTCGGCCTGGATCACTCCCGTGATCTTTGCGATGACTTCGGCCACGGTCGACGCTTTGCCGACCTCGGTCTGGATCAGGATGTACGCCTGTACCACGGAACCTCCAGGGCGGCTACGAGGATCATGTGGGGAGAAGAGACGCCACGGTACCGCGTCGCCGTACGGCGCGGGGAGACCCGCGCTGACTGCGCGGCGCGGCGAATGTCACAACCGATACTCCTAGGAGGAGCTCAGTGAAAGGCACCGTGGGCGAGTTGGGGGAGTTCGGGCTCATCAGAGAGCTTACTTCCCGGCTCACCACCACCCCGGCGGTCCGGCTCGGGCCGGGTGACGACGCCGCGGTGGTCGCTGCGCCCGACCGGAGGGTCGTGGCCAGTACGGACGTGCTCCTGGAAGGGCGGCACTTCCGTCGCGACTGGTCCACGGCGTACGACGTCGGCCGCAAGGCGGCCGCGCAGAACCTCGCCGACATCGCCGCCATGGGCGCGGTCCCCACCGCCGTCCTGCTCGGCCTCGTCGTGCCCGCCGAACTCCCCGCCACCTGGCCGACCGAGCTGATGGACGGCATCCGCGACGAGTGCCAGGTCGCGGGCGCCGCCGTGGTCGGCGGCGACGTGGTGCGCGGCGACACCATCACCGTGGCCATCACGGCCCTGGGCGACCTGCGCAACCACGAGCCGGTCACCCGCTCCGGCGCCCAGCCGGGCGACGTCGTCGCGGTCACCGGCTGGCTCGGCTGGTCCGCCGCCGGGCTCGCGGTGCTCGTCCGCGGCTTCCGCTCGCCCCGCGCCTTCGTCGAGGCCCACCGGCGCCCGGAGCCGCCGTACCACGCGGGCCCCGCCGCCGCCGGGCTCGGCGCCACGGCGATGACCGACGTCAGCGACGGCCTCATCGCCGACCTCGGGCACATCGCCGAGGCCAGCAAGGTCCGCATCGACCTGCGGACCGCCGCGATCGACGTCCCCACCCAGATGTCCGACATCGGGCAGGCCGTCGGCGTCGACCCCCTGCAGTGGGTGCTCACCGGGGGAGAGGACCACGCGATCGTGGCCACCTTCCCGCCGGACGTGAAGCTCCCGGCCCGCTGGAAGGTCATCGGCGAGGTCGTCAGCCCCTCCGCGCTCCCGCAGGTCACCGTCGACGGCGCCCCCTGGGACAAGGGCGGCGGCTGGGACCACTTCGGGGACGCGGAGCCCGACGAGTAGATTCGGCGGTATGCCGATACCTCCACGCGTGCTGACCGTCGCCGGATCCGACTCCGGCGGCGGTGCGGGCATCCAGGCCGACCTCAAGACGATGCTCGCCCTCGGCGTGCACGGCATGAGCGTGCTCACCGCCGTCACCGCACAGAACTCCCGCGGGGTGCAGGGCGCCTGGCAGCTGCCCGCCGACGCGGTGCGCGCCCAGTTCCGCAGCGTCGTCGACGACATCGGCGTCCAGGCCGTCAAGACGGGCATGCTCGCCTCGGCCGAACTCGTGGAGACCGTGGCGGAACTCCTCACCGGCCTCGATGCCCCCGTGGTCGTCGACCCGGTGGGCATCTCCAAGCACGGCGACCCCCTGCTCGCCGCCTCCGCGCTCGAATCGCTGCGCACGAAGCTGCTGCCCGTGGCGACCGTCGCGACCCCCAACCTCGACGAGGTCGCCTGGCTCACGGGCGTACGGGTCGCCACCGAGGCCGACCTGCGCCGGGCCGCCGACGCGGTGCTCTCCTACGGGCCGGCGTGGGCGCTCGTCAAGGGCGGCCACCTGGACGGCGCCGAGGCCGTCGACCTCCTGACCGACGGCACCGAGGAACACTGGCTGCGCGCCCCCCGCCACGACAACCGCCATACGCACGGCACCGGCTGCACCCTCGCCAGCGCCGTCGCCGCGGAACTGGCGAAGGGGAGCGGGGTGCCGGAGGCCGTCACGGCGGCCAAGGACTATGTCACCGGGGCCATCGCCGCGGGCTTCGCGCTGGGCGGCGGTATCGGGCCCGTGGACCACGGGTGGCGCTTCAGGTGACGACGAATCCGGGGCGCCCGAAGGGGCGCCCCGGAATCATGCCCGGCTGCTTCCGTTGGGAGTGCTTCAGAGCACGCTTCCGGACATGCGAAAAACCGGTCCACCCAAAGGTGGACCGGTGTCCGCTTGCGCGGGAAAGATCACTCGCTTCAGCGCGAGACCTTGCCGGCCTTGATGCACGAGGTGCAGGCGTTGATCCGCTTCGGCGTGCGCCCGATCACTGCGCGCACCCGCTGGATGTTGGGGTTCCAACGACGGGGGGTACGGCGGTGCGAGTGCGAAATAGCGTTGCCGAAGCCCGGCCCCTTGCCGCAGACGTCGCAGTTGGCAGCCACGGGTTACTCCAAAGACGGGTCATCCCCACTTGCGCGGGAACAACAGGCACGTACGGTGAATCCCTGCGTGCCGAAATCTCAGTGACCGGCAGTATCAGGGGATGTTCCTGATTTTCATCAGGCAACCGGAGCAGCATACATCGGCTGCTCCCGTACAACGAAACTACCATGACCGCCCGGGCCGCTCCGGGCCGCTCCCGACGGGCGGATCGCCGCCTGTCAGGGCCCTGTGGACACACGGTCCCACCGGCTGCCCGCCCCCGCCCGTCGCGGGACTACGCTGCCGAATCACTGCCACACCGCCCCCAGGAGTCCGAGGAGGACACGAGGTGCCGCACATGCTGGACGCCACCGCGGTACGCACCTGGTGCGCTCTGGCCCTCGACGCGCTCGGGCGGGCCCGCGAGGAGATCGACGCGATCAACGTCTATCCGGTCGCGGACGGCGACACCGGCACCAACCTCTACCTGACCGTCGAGTCCGCAGCCCGCGCCGTCGAGGCGGTCTTCGACGGCCACGCCACGGCGGGCCCCGCCTCCCCGGCCCCCCTCCCCGGCCTCCCCGACGCCGTACGGGCCATGGCCCACGGCGCCCTCATAGGCGCGCGCGGCAACTCCGGCACGATCCTGGCCCAGCTCCTGCGCGGCATGGCGGAGGTCCTGGCGGCCCAGGAGCACCCCGGCGGACCCGACGGCGGGGAACTGCTGCGCAGGGCGCTGCGACGGGCCGTGGAGTCCGCGTACGAGGGAGTGGCCCGGCCCGTCGAGGGCACGGTGCTCACGGTCGCCACGGCCGCGGCGAAGGCGGCGGCGGACGCGCCCGGCGGCGCCCCGGAAGTGGCCCGCGCCGCGGACGAGGCGGCCCGCACGGCCCTCGCGATCACCCCCGGCCAGCTGGACGTGCTCGGCAGGGCGGGCGTCGTCGACGCGGGCGGCCTCGGCCTGGTGGAGGTCCTGGGCGCGCTGTCCCGCGCGCTGTCCGGGGAGACGGCGGCGCCCGAGGCCGCGCGGGAGCGGCGGCACCGGGCCGCGCAGCAGGCGGCCGTCGAACCCGGTCCGCAGGCGCGACCCGCGGCCGTCGGCTGCCGGCCGGCTCCGGCCGACAGCGCCACACCCGCCTTCGAGGTGATCTATCTCCTGGAGGCCGACGACAGCGCGGTGGCCCGCCTGCGGACCCGGCTCGACGCGCTCGGCGACTCGCTCGTCGTCGTCGGCGGCGACGGCCTGTGGAACGTCCACGTGCACGTGGACGACGCCGGGGCGGCCGTCGAGGCCGGCATTGACGCGGGCCGCCCGCACCGTGTCCGGATCACGCACTTCGGGTCTCCCGGCGAGCCCGCGGCCCGGACGCGCGAGCCCGCGCAGCGGGCCGTGGTCACCGTCGTGCCGGGCGACGGGCTGGCCGGCCTGTGCGCGGAGGCCGGGGCCACCGTCGTGCCCGCCGGGCCGGGCGAACCGCCCGCCAGCGGCGAACTGGTCGCGGCCATCCGGCGCGCGCACGCGCGCGAGGTGGTGCTCCTGCCCAACGACCCCGAACTGCGGCACACCGCGGCGGCCGCCGCCGAACAGGCCCGCACCGAAGGCGTACGCGTCGCCCTCGTCCCGACCCGCTCCGCGGTCCAGGGCATCGCCGCCCTCGCCGTCCACGAGCCGGGCCGCCGCTTCGACGAGGACGTCGTCGCCATGACCGCCGCCGCGGGCGCCACCCGCTACGCCGAACTGGCCGTCGCCGAACGGCAGTCCTGGACGATGGCGGGCGTCTGCCAGGCCGGGGACGTGCTCGGCCTCATCGACGGCGACGTCGCCGTCATCGGCACGGAGCTCGCCGCCACCGCCGAGACCGTCCTCGACCGCATGCTCGCCGCGGGCGGCGAAATGGTCACCCTGGTCCTTGGCGCGGGCGTCCCCGGCTCCGTCGCCGACCGCCTGGAACGCCACGTACGCGACGGCCACCTGGCCGTGGACACGGTGGTCTACCGCGGGGGACAGCAGTCCGCGCCGCTGCTCATCGGGGTCGAGTGAGGGCAGGCGCCCCGCGCCGTCCCCCGTCGGGGAACACGGATTGTCACAGGCGTGGTGTGCAATAGGGGCGTGCCCGCGCTAGACGAACCCCTGAAGAAGATCCTCGGCGGCAACACCGCGAAGGTGATGGCCGAGCACCTCGACCTGCACACGGTCGGCGACCTGCTGCACCACTACCCGCGCCGCTACGCCGAGCGCGGCGAGCTCACCCGGCTCGCCGACCTGCCGCTCGACGAGCACGTCACCGTCGTCGCCCAGGTCGCCAAGGCCGCCATGAAGACCTTCAACCACGGCAAGGGCGTCCGCCTCGAGGTCGTGGTCACCGACGGCAGCGGCTCGCTGACCCTCGTCTTCTTCGGCCGGGGCGCCTACGCGCGGGAGAAGGAGCTGCTGCCCGGCCGCCGCGGCATGTTCGCGGGCAAGGTCTCGCTCTTCCACCACACCCGCCAGCTCCTGCACCCCGACTACGAACTCCTCGACAAGGAGAGCGGCGCCGACGCCGCAGAGTCCTTCGCCGGGCGGCTCCTGCCGATCTATCCGGCGTGCAAGCAGTTCCAGTCCTGGAAGCTCACCAAGGCCGTCGACACCCTGCTGGACCTCTTCGAGGCCGAGCGCTGGCAGGACATCGTCGACCCCCTGCCCCCGGCGCTGCGCGACGGCCGGAGCCTCGCCGAGCTCGCGGACGCCTTCCGCAAGGTCCACCGGCCCCGCTCGAAGGCCGACATCGAGGACGCCCGGGCCCGGCTGAAGTGGGACGAGGCGTTCGTCCTCCAGGTCGCCCTCGCCCGCCGCCGGCACGCCGACTCCCAACTGCCCGCCGTCGCCCGCAAGCCCGTGCCGGGCGGCCTCCTCGACGCCTTCGACGCGAAGCTCCCCTTCACCCTCACCGACGGCCAGCTCAAGGTCTCCGCGGAGATCTTCACCGACCTCGCCGCCGAACACCCCATGCACCGCCTCCTCCAGGGCGAGGTCGGCTCGGGGAAGGCACAACCGCTCGACTCGTCGGTGCTCACGCCTCGCGGCTTCACGAGGATGGGAGACGTGGCCCTGGGAGACGAGGTGGTCGTGCCGAACGGCGAGCGAGCCCTCGTCGACGGGGTCTTCCCTCAGGGAGAGCGTGACGTATGGCGCGTCCTGTTGTCCGACGGCAGCACCGTCGAAGCGGATGACGAACATCTTTGGATCGTCGGTACCAGCTGCGCCTGGGACAGGGGGCAGGACCCCAAGGTCATGACGACCCGAGAGATCAGGACCGACACGTACAAGGCCAATGGCTCGTCCAAGTGGTATCTGCCGGTCGCTGCCCCGGTGGACCTCGACGACGGCTCTGATCTGCCCATCGACCCGTACGTCTTCGGGCTTCTCCTGGGGGACGGGTCCTTCCGGCACAACCTGAGACTGTCGAGCGTCGATCCCGAGATCCTCGACGCCGCGCGGCTGGCCCTGGCTCCGGACTGTGAGCTCGTTCCCGTGCCCGGTTCCCGGTGCGACTACACAATCAAGATGTCCGGGCCCAAGGGAGGGTCCCGGCGGAATCCAGTGATCCAAGTTCTCCGTGACCTCGGTCTGTGGGGCCTCACGTCGCACGGGAAATTCATTCCGCCCACTTACAAGAACACGACGATCAAGAATCGCCTGGCTCTCCTCCAGGGCCTCATGGACACGGACGGGACGCTCCGCCGTGACGGCATGGACGTCTCGCTGTGCTCGGCTTCGCGGCAGCTGGCCGACGACGTCGCCTGGTTGGTGCGGTCCCTCGGGGGAAGGGCACGTGTGCTGCCGAAGAAGGCGGCCTACAACGTCTCCATCAGCCTTCCTGGCGACTTCGCCCCGTTCCGGCTGGCCAGGAAGCGCGATCGTGTCAGGCCGAGGCCGAAATACAACACCTTCCGGAGAGGCATCCGGGCAGTCGAGTACGTCGGGAAAAAGGCGGTCCAGTGCATCAGCGTCGCGCACCCGAGCCATGCGTATGTCACTGACCACTTCGCCGTGACGCACAACACCATGGTCGCCCTGCGGGCCATGCTCGGCGTCGTCGACGCGGGCGGGCAGGCCGCCATGCTCGCGCCCACCGAGGTGCTCGCCCAGCAGCACCACCGGTCGGTCACCGAGATGATGGGCGAGCTCGCGGAAGGGGGCATGCTCGGGGGCTCCGAGCAGGGCACCAAGGTGGTGCTGCTGACCGGGTCCATGGGCATGGCGGCCCGGCGGCAGGCGCTGCTCGACCTGGTCACCGGCGAGGCGGGCATCGTCATCGGCACCCACGCGCTGATCGAGGACAAGGTGCAGTTCCACGACCTCGGCCTGGTCGTCGTGGACGAGCAGCACCGCTTCGGGGTCGAGCAGCGCGACGCCCTGCGGTCCAAGGGCAAGCAGCCGCCCCACCTGCTGGTGATGACCGCGACCCCGATCCCGCGCACCGTCGCCATGACCGTCTTCGGCGACCTGGAGACCTCGGTGCTCGACCAGCTCCCGGCCGGCCGCTCGCCCATCGCCACCCATGTGGTGCCCGCCAAGGACAAGCCGCACTTCCTGGCGCGCACCTGGGAGCGGGTGCGCGAGGAGGTCGAGGGCGGCCACCAGGCGTACGTGGTGTGCCCGCGCATCGGCGACGACATCGCGGACGAAGGGGGGGACGGCGCCAAGCCCGCCAAGTCCCGCAAGAAGTCCGACGGGGACGAGCCGTCCGCGGAGGACCTGGCCGAGAAGCGCCCGCCGCTCGCCGTCCTCGACATCGCCGCGCAGCTCGGCGCGGGACCCCTGCGGGGGCTGCGCGTGGAGGTGCTGCACGGCCGGATGCAACCGGAGGCGAAGGACGACGTCATGCGCCGCTTCGCCGCCGGGGAGGTCGACGTGCTGGTCGCCACGACCGTCATCGAGGTCGGCGTGAACGTGCCCAACTCCACCGTCATGGTGATCATGGACGCGGACCGGTTCGGCGTCTCCCAGCTCCACCAGCTGCGCGGCCGCGTGGGCCGCGGCTCGGCCCCCGGCCTGTGCCTGCTGGTCAGCGAGATGCCGGAGGCCAGCCCGGCGCGCGCCCGGCTGGCGGCGGTCGCCGCCACCCTGGACGGCTTCGAGCTCTCCCGCATCGACCTGGAACAGCGCCGCGAGGGCGACGTCCTCGGCCAGGCGCAGTCCGGCGTCAGGTCGTCGCTGCGGATGCTCACGGTCATCGAGGACGAGGAGGTCATCGCGGCCGCCCGTGAGGAGGCCGCCGCGGTGGTCGCGGCGGACCCCGAGCTCGCGCACCTGCCCGAGCTGCGCACGGCGCTGGACGCCCTGCTGGACCGCGAACGCGAGCAGTATCTGGACAAGGGCTGAGCCCCGGCGCGATCCGCGCGCCGCGGGCCGGGGGAAAGCTCACCCGGCACGTTCTAGGCTGAGTGGACGGCGGGCCCACCGGCCCGCTCACCCACCGCGAAGGACCGAGGACCCCATGACCCGCGTGATCGCCGGTACCGCCGGCGGACGCCGCCTGGCCGTGCCGCCCGGCACCGGCACCCGCCCGACCTCCGACCGGGCGCGCGAGGGCCTGTTCTCCACCTGGGAGTCGCTCTTCGGCCCCCTGGAGGGCACCCGCGTGCTGGATCTGTACGGCGGCTCCGGGGCGGTCGGCCTGGAGGCCCTCTCGCGCGGCGCCGCGCACGTCCTGCTGGTGGAGGCCGACGCCCGCGCGGTCCGCACCATCCGGGACAACGTCCGCGCCATCGGGCTGCCGGGCGCCGAGGTGCGGGCGGGCAAGGCCGAGCAGGTCGTCGCGGGACCGGCGCCCACCGGCCCGTACGACGTGGTCTTCCTCGACCCGCCCTACGCCGTCACCAACGATGATCTCCGGGAGATTCTCCTCACACTCCGCGCCCAGGGCTGGCTTGCGGACGACGCGCTGGTCACCGTTGAGCGCAGCACCAGGGGCGGGGAGTTCCCCTGGCCGGACGGCTTCGAGCCACTGAGGGCCCGTCGCTACGGCGAGGGGACGCTTTGGTACGGTCGCGCCGCCTCGACGTGCGCCGAAGAGACGACATCTCCCCGCGCGTCATGAATGGACCGGAGAGCGAGGAACCACAGTTGCGCCGCGCCGTCTGTCCGGGGTCGTTCGACCCCGTCACCAATGGACATCTCGACATCATCGCCCGCGCTTCCAGGCTGTACGACGTCGTGCACGTGGCGGTGATGATCAACAAGTCCAAGCAGGGCCTGTTCACCGTCGACGAGCGCATAGACCTGCTCCGCCAGGTCACCGCGGAGTACGGCAACGTGGAGGTGGAGGCCTTCCACGGCCTCCTCGTCGACTTCTGCAAGCAGCGCGACATCCCAGCCATCGTGAAGGGCCTGCGGGCGGTCAGCGACTTCGACTACGAGCTCCAGATGGCCCAGATGAACAACGGGCTGTCGGGGGTGGAGACCCTCTTCGTCCCCACCAACCCCACCTACAGCTTCCTGTCCTCCAGCCTCGTCAAGGAGGTCGCCGCCTGGGGCGGGGACGTCTCCCACCTGGTGCCGCCGCTGGTGCTGGAAGCGCTGAACGAGCGGCTCGGCCGGGACTGACGGGCTGACAGCTCGTCAGCAGGTGTCGGGCGGGGGTCGACTGGCCGTACAGTCGTCCCCGTTCGTGCCCATCGTCAGAAGAGAGTGGCGAGCGCCAAGGTGGACGTTCAGAAGAAGCTCGACGAGATCGTCACGACCGTCGCCGGCGCCCGGTCCCTGCCCATGTCGGCCTCCTGCGTGGTCAACCGGGCCGAGCTGCTCGCCCTGCTGGAGGAGGTCCGGGCCGCCCTGCCCGATTCCCTCGCCCGGGCCGAGGAGCTGATCGGCGGCCGTGAGCAGCTCGTCGCCGACGCCCGCGAGGAGGCCGAGCGGATCATCGAGTCCGCCCGCGCCCACCGCGGCTCGCTGATCTCCGACACCGAGGTCGCCCGCCAGTCCCAGGAGGAGGCCGACCGCATCCTCGCGGAGGCCCGCCGGGAGGCCGAGGAGATCCGCGCCGAGGCCGACGACTACGTCGACGACAAGCTCGCCAATTTCGAGGTCGTCCTCACCAAGACCATCGGCTCCGTCGACCGCGGCCGCGAGAAGCTGCTCGGCCTGCCGGGCGCGGAGGGCCACGAAGCGGACGGGCTGCCCGACGAGGGCCCCGAGCGCAGCGCGGACCCGCAGACCCAGCGGCAGCGCGCCGACGCCTACGTCGACGCCAAGCTCGGCGCGGTCGCGGCCGTGCTGGCCAAGACCCTCGAAGCCGTCGGCCGCGGCCGGGAGAAGCTGCTCGGCGCCCGCCCGGCGGACGAGCTCGGCGCCCACATGGCCGCCCAGGACAGCCTCCCCGGCGGCCACCACACCAGCGACGCCGACTTCCTCGCCGGGCTGGCCGCCCCCCAGGAGTCCGCGGGGCCACCGCCGGCGCCGTCCGCGCCCGCGCAGCCCGACTACTACCCGGCCCCGGCCTACGAGCCCGACCCGTACGCCTACCAGGCGTCCTACGGGCAGCAGCCCGACCCGTACGCGGTCCAGGGCGGCTATGCGCAGCACGACCCCTACGCCTGGCCCGCCCAGAACGCGTCGGGGGGCTACGACCCGAACGCCGGCTACGCCGCCCCGGCGGGCCACCAGCAGCAGCCTCCTCAGGCCCAGCAGACCCCTCAGCATCAGCAGTCCCAGCAGCCTCAGCTCGACGAGACGAGCCTCTTCGACACGAGCATGATCGACCTCGATCAGCTCCGCAGGTACGAGCAGGGCCGCTGACCCGCCGCGGGCCGTCCGCCGCCGGGTCCCCGGCCGGTCGCCGATTGGGTGTACGGCGGCCCGTCGAGTATTCTGGCTCTTCGGTCGCGTGTGCATTCGCGATCAGGGCTGCCCGGGACGCGTTTTCCGCGTCGGGCGGCCGTCGCCGCAGCGTAGAAAGCAGGAAGTCCTGAACGCCCACCTTGATCACCGTTCCCCTCTCGTGTTCGACACACGCGAGCTGGGCCGGCGTCCCGGTGCGCTGAAGAAGATTTCCCGTTCGATCGAGGCTCCCGCCGATCTCGGTATCGAGGTCATCGGGGTCGCCGAGGGCGCGACGGTGGAGCTCGACCTCCGCCTGGAGTCGGTCATGGAAGGGGTGCTTGTCACAGGCACCGCCCGTGCACCGCTGACAGGGGAGTGCGTAAGGTGTCTGGAGCCGCTGGAGCGAGAGCTCGACGCGGACTTCCAGGAGATGTTCTCCTACCCCGACGCCGACGCCCGGAGCCGCACTGCGGACACGGACGACGACGCCGAGGACGACGAGGAGGACATGCTCTTCCTCGAGGACGACTTGTTCGACCTCGAACCCGTGCTGCGTGACGCGGTGGTGCTCGCACTGCCGCTGCAGCCGGTGTGCCAGGAAGACTGCCCCGGTCTGTGCTCCGAGTGCGGAGCGCGGCTGGCGGACGACCTGGACCACCACCACGAGTCCGTCGACATTCGTTGGGCGGCACTGCAGGGACTCGCCGGGTCCAACCAGGACGGCGAGATGGACAACGCACCCCGCTCCGGCGGGGATGACTCACAGGAGAAGTAGCCGTGGCTGTTCCGAAGCGGAAGATGTCGCGCAGCAACACGCGCCACCGCCGGTCGCAGTGGAAGGCTGCGGTCCCCACCCTGGTGGCATGCGCTAGCTGCCACGAGCCGAAGCTGCAGCACATCGCGTGCCCGAGCTGCGGCACCTACAACAAGCGCCAGGTCCTCGAGGTCTGATCGGCGGGTGACAGGCTCAATGTCAGACGCCATTACGCCGAAGAAGGCGCCGGCGGACACGGCCTCGTCTCACACGCTTCTGGAAGGGCGGCTCGGGTACAGACTCGAGACCGCCCTTCTGGTGCGTGCGCTGACTCACCGTTCCTACGCGTACGAGAACGGCGGGCTGCCCACCAACGAGCGGCTGGAGTTCCTCGGGGACTCCGTGCTCGGCCTGGTGGTCACCGACACGCTGTACCGCATCCACCCCGACCTGCCCGAGGGCCAGCTGGCCAAGCTGCGGGCCGCGGTGGTCAACTCCCGTGCGCTGGCGGAGGTCGGACGCGGTCTCGACCTCGGCTCCTTCATCCGGCTCGGCCGGGGCGAGGAAGGCACGGGCGGCCGGAACAAGGCGTCGATCCTCGCGGACACGCTGGAAGCCGTGATCGGGGCGGTCTACCTCGACCAGGGCCTCGAGGCCGCCGGTGAACTGGTGCACAGGCTCTTCGATCCGCTGATCGAGAAGTCCTCCAACCTCGGCGCCGGCCTGGACTGGAAGACCAGCCTCCAGGAACTGACCGCCACGGAGGGGCTGGGCGTCCCGGAGTATCTCGTCTCCGAGACCGGGCCCGACCACGAGAAGACCTTCACGGCTGCTGCCCGCGTCGGTGGTGTCGCGTACGGCACCGGCACCGGCCGCAGCAAGAAGGAAGCGGAGCAGCAGGCGGCGGAAGCCGCCTGGCGCGCCATCCACGAAGCGGCCGAGGCCCGGGCCTCCGCTGCGCAGGCGGAGGCCAAGGCCGAAGCCGCCCCGGAGGCCGAGGCCACCGGGACCGACACCGACCCGGCGGCTTCCGAGCCCGCCGACGGTGTGCAGGGCGCGTCGCACTGACGCGTTCCGTCCGTGATCGCCGGGCGGGCCTTCGGGCCCGCCCGGCGATCACGTTTCATCCGGTGAAGCTTCGTCTAAGGAGTGGCGCTCCGTGCCCGAACTGCCCGAGGTCGAGGTCGTACGGCGCGGTCTGGAGCGGTGGATCAGCGGGCGCACCGTCGCCGACGTGCAGATCCTGCACCCCAGGGCGATCCGCCGGCACCTCGCGGGACCCGAGGACTTCGCGGCCCAGCTGACCGGGCGCAGGCTCGGCACCGCGCACCGCCGCGGGAAGTACCTCTGGGTGCCCCTCGAAGCGGCCGGGCAGGACGCCCCCGACCGGTCCGTGCTCGCCCATCTCGGCATGAGCGGCCAACTCCTCGTCCAGCCGCACGAAGCGCCCGACGAGAAGCACCTGCGGATCCGGGTCCGCTTCGACGACGCCCTCCCCACCGAGCTGCGCTTCGTCGACCAGCGCACCTTCGGCGGCCTGTCGCTGCACGACCCCGTGCCGGACGACCCCGCGGGGCTGCCGGACGTCATCGCGCACATCGCCCGCGACCCGCTCGACCCCGCCTTCGACGAGGCCGCCTTCCATGCCGCGCTGCGCCGCCGCCGTACGACCGTCAAGCGCGCCCTGCTCGACCAGTCGCTGATCAGCGGCGTCGGCAACATCTACGCCGACGAGGCGCTGTGGCGCTCCCGGCTGCACTACGACCGCCCCACCGCGACGCTGACCCGCCCGCGCAGCGCCGAGCTGCTCACGCACATCCGCGAGGTCATGAACGAGGCGCTCGCCGTCGGCGGTACGAGCTTCGACAGCCTCTACGTCAATGTGAACGGCGAATCCGGCTATTTCGACCGGTCGTTGGACGCGTACGGCCGTGAGGACGAGCCGTGCCGGCGCTGTGGCACGCCGATGCGGCGCCGCCCGTGGATGAACCGCTCCAGCTACTTCTGCCCCCGCTGCCAGCGCCCGCCGCGCGTGTGAGCGCGAGCTGAGCGGTCCCGGGCTCAGAAGCCGAAGTCCTGCGTCCACCAAGGGCCCCCCGCCCCGGGGTTCACACCGATCCCCAGGGTGCGGTACTCGCGGTTGAGGATGTTCGCCCGGTGCCCCGTGCTGTTCATCCACGCCTCCATGACCGCCCGGGGGTCCGGCTGGCCGCGCGCGATGTTCTCGCCGCCGAGGTTGCCGATGCCGTGCCTGGCGGCACGATCCCACGGTGTGCGCCCGTCCGGGTCGGTGTGCGCGAAGAAGCCGCGCCGGGCCATGTCGTCGCTGAACGACTGTGCCAGGGAGGTGAGTCGGGGGCTGGGGGCCAGCGGCCGGGCGCCCACCTTGGCCCGCTCCTGGTTGACCAGGGCGAGGATCTGGGCGACGGGCGTCGCCTGGAGGTCGACCGCTTCGGTCGCCGCCCCCGGCCCGGCGCCGGGCTCCGTGGCGGGCGGATCCGCGTCGGCGGTCCCGGGGATCGGTGCCGGAAGCGTGTGCGCCTCGCTGCCGGGGTCGATGCCGGACCCGCCCGGCCGGGGCGACGGCGCCTCGGCGGAGGGCCCGGAGGACGGGGGAGGGACGTCGGCGGGGGGCGCGGACCGCGCCTCCGGGCGCTCGGTGCCACGGCTCACCGGGAGTCCGCCGCGGTCGGGCGCGGGGGCCGGTGCCTGCGGCCGCACCGGACCGCTCTGCAGGGCGGGCGGATCGTCGGCCCGCACCTGCCCGCCGGGGCTGCCGCCGCCGAGCTGAAGAGTGTCCCCTCCGGAGAACAGCCCCGAGGCCATCGCGACCACGCCCATCGCCATGGCGGCCGACGCACCGAGCAGCCCGGTCCGCACGGGGGCGCTCACCCGGCCGCGCCGCCGCGCGTTGCGGTGCCGGCCGACGTCGGTGGGTTCGTCGGGTTCGTACAGCGGCCCCGGGTCGGACCTCCCATTCGTCGAGGGGGCCCGGGTCGGCGGGGGAGCAGCTGCGGGGTGACCGGTGGCCTGGGGGGCAGAGCGTCGATGGCGACCCATCCGCTGCCTTCCTTACGTGCTCGGCGTCATCGTGCGTCACTCGTACGGGGGTGGGACCTGTCGACCGGCGACTGTACGGCAATAGGGCCAGGGTCTAAGCGCTTCGTATGCAATTGGTCGGTTAACGTGCAGACATGAACGAGAATGTCCGTCTGACGGCCTGGGTCCGGGGTCATGTGCAAGGTGTCGGCTTCCGATGGTTCACCCGGGAGAACGCGTTGCGGATCGGCGGACTGGAGGGTTTCGCCTCGAATCTCGCCGACGGGCGGGTCCAGGTCGTGGCGGAGGGCGCGCGCGACGGCTGTGAACAATTGCTCGACTGGTTGCGCGACGGGAACACTCCCGGCCGGGTGGACGGCGTCACGGAGATCTGGGACGTGCCGCGCGGGGGTTATGGCGGCTTTGAGATCCGCTGACCGACACATTGCCGAAAACGGAATTTTCCCCCGGGGGTGGGCGGGTGAACCCCCATGAAGAAGGGGTGGTCGTGGGTCGCGATGACCTTATTGATATGCCGTTGGCATATGCGAACGGAAGAAATTCCCTGATGGTTGCCAACTCGCCGCCATCGTGGAAGGCTGCTGCTCAACGGATGATCTCTACGCCCCTCCGGGCCCGGGAGAGACTGCGCCGCGTATTCACCGCCGCGCACCCCTGGGACGCCCGCCGATACGGGGTGTGATCGTGTTGACCGTCAAACTTTTTGGTGAGACTCTGGAAGCCCCGCGCACCTTAGCTGTTTGGCATTGAACACCGCAGTAGTGATGGCAGACACCGCGGGTGCGAATCCCTCACGACCCACACCGCTTCGGTCGGTCACTCAGTGTGGAGGACCATCCATCATGGCAAAGGCGCTTCTCGGTTACGTCGGCGGCTCCGACCCCCGAGTCCTCTCCGAGATGCGACGGCTTCAGCAGCGTGTCCAGGACCTTGAATCCGAGCTCATCCGGATGCAGGCCGAGAACGACGCGCTGACTGCCGCCGCTCACCACGGCGACTCGTTCGAGCTCGACAGCATCGACGTATCCCAGGCGGAGCCTGCGCTCGCCTGACCGCCGCCCTTCCCCGGGGGCCCGGTCGGGCTGCACTGTCAGCCGCTTGAGAGTTGCAAGGGACGCTCCGGCGTCCCTTCGTCGTATCCGATGAGCCCAATCCGATCGTCGTATCACCCTGCGGTTTCCGGCCGTTTTCCTCCCGTCCCCTTGGACTGATGTGCCCTGCCCCTTCCCGGGTGAAACCGGAAAATTGAAAGGGGCAGCTTGTTGTCGCCCTCGCATGCCTCGTGCCGGGCGGCCGAGGGGGGCGCACGGCCGGTAGAGTCCTTCCGCGTGCACCTCAAGAGCCTGACCCTGCGGGGGTTCAAATCCTTCGCCTCCGCGACGACCCTGCGCTTCGAGCCCGGGATCACGTGTGTAGTGGGACCCAATGGCTCCGGAAAGTCCAATGTGGTCGACGCGCTTTCCTGGGTCATGGGAGAACAGGGCGCGAAGTCGTTGCGCGGCGGCAAGATGGAGGACGTCATCTTCGCCGGGACCACCGGCCGCCCCCCGCTGGGCCGCGCCGAGGTCTCCCTCACCATCGACAACTCCGACGGTGCGCTGCCCATCGACTACGCCGAAGTCACCATCACGCGGATCATGTTCCGCAACGGCGGCAGCGAGTACCAGCTCAACGGCGACACCTGCCGGCTCCTCGACATCCAGGAACTGCTCTCCGACTCCGGCATCGGCCGCGAGATGCACGTCATCGTCGGCCAGGGCCAGTTGGACTCCGTCCTGCACGCCGACCCGATGGGGCGCCGCGCCTTCATCGAGGAGGCGGCGGGCGTGCTGAAGCACCGCAAGCGCAAGGAGAAGGCGCTGCGGAAGCTCGACGCGATGAAGGCGAACCTCGCGCGCGTTCAGGACCTGACCGACGAGCTGCGGCGCCAGCTCAAGCCGCTCGGGCGGCAGGCCGCGGTCGCCCGCCGGGCCGCGGTCATCCAGGCGGACCTCCGCGACGCCCGGCTGCGGCTGCTCGCCGACGACCTGGTCACCCTGCGCGGGGCGCTGCGCGCCGAGCTCGCGGACGAGGCCGCGCTCAAGGCCCGCAAGGAGGCCGCCGAGGCCGGGCTGCGGGCGGCGGCACAGCGGGAGGCCGCGCTGGAGGAGCAGGTGCGCACGCTGACGCCGCGCCTCGCCCGGGCCCAGCAGACCTGGTACGAACTGTCGCAGCTCGCCGAGCGGGTGCGCGGCACGATCGGCCTCGCGGACGCCCGGGTCACCAGCGCCACCGCCGCCCCCGCCGAGGAGCGGCGCGGCCGCGACCCCGAAGACCTGGAGCGCGAGGCGGCCCGGATCCGCGAACAGGAGGCGGAGCTGGAGGCCGCGCTCGAAGCCGCGGGCACGGCCCTGGAGGAGACCACCGCGCACCGCGCCGAGCTGGAGCGCCGGCTCACCGAGGAGGAGCGCCGGCTGCGGGACGCCGCCCGCGCCGTCGCCGACCACCGCGAGGGCCTCGCCCGCCTGCACGGACGCGTGACCGCCGCCCACGGCCGGGCCGCCTCCGCGCAGGCCGAGATCGACCGGCTGACCGCCGCCCGCGACGAGGCCCGCGAGCGGGCCGCCACGGCCGAGGAGGAGTACGAGCGGCAGCGGGCCGAGGTCGAGGGCCGGGGCGCGGCGGACCTGGAGCTCTCCGCCCGGCACGAGGACGCCAAGCGCGAGCTGGCCGCTGCCGAGACGGCGCTGACGGAGGCCCGGGAGGCGGCGACGGCCACCGAGCGCCGCCGCGCGGCCACCGCCGCCCGCCGCGACGCGCTGGCGCTCGGCCTGCGCCGCAAGGACGGCACCGGCGCGCTGCTGTCCGCGCAGGATCGTTTGTCCGGGCTGCTGGGACCGGCCGCGGAGCTCCTGACCGTCGCCCCCGGCCATGAACTCCCCGTCGCCACCGCCCTGGGCGCCGCCGCCGACGCCCTCGCGGTCACCGACACCGCGACGGCCGCCGAGGCCCTCCGCTTGCTCCGCAAGCAGGACGCGGGACGCGCGGCCCTGCTGGTGACACCGGGCCTGAGCCGGGCCGAGGCGCAGCGGACCGAGGAGACGCCCGCCCCGGCACCCGCCGGCCCCGGACCCCGGCCCGCGCTCGAACTCGTCCACGGGCCCGCCCCGTTGCTGGCCGCCGTGACACCGCTGCTGCGCGACGTCATGGTCGTCGGGACGCTGGAGGACGCCGAGGAACTGGTGGCCGAGCGGCCCGGGTGCATCGCCGTGACCGCCGAGGGCGACCTCCTCGGGGCCCGCTTCGCGCAAGGAGGATCCGGCGGTGCGCCCAGCCTGCTGGAGGTGCAGTCCGCCGTCGACGAGGCCACCGCCGAGCTGACCGGGCTGGACTCGCGCTGCGAGCAACTGGCGGCCGCCCAGCGGACGGCGGGGGAGCGGCGCGCCGAGTGCGCCGCCCTGGTCGAGGAGCTGGCGGCCCGGCGCAGCGCCGCCGACCGGGAGCAGTCGCAGGTCGCCCAGGCGCTGGGGCGGCTCGGCGGCCAGGCACGCGCGGCGGCCGACGAGGCGGGCCGTACGGCCGCGGCCGTGGCACGGGCCGATGCGGCGCTCGCCCGGGCCACCGAGGAGGCCGAGGAGCTGGCCGAGCGGCTGGCGGTGGCCGAGGAGGCGGGCCCCGGCGAGGGCACCGACGAGCCGGACACCTCCGTACGCGACCGGCTCGCGGCCGACGGGGCCAACGCGCGGCAGACCGAGATGGAGGCCCGGCTCCAGGTCCGTACGCACGAGGAGCGGGTCAAGGCACTCGCCGGGCGGGCGGACGGGCTGGACCGGGCGGCGCGCGTAGAGCGGGAGGCGCGGGCGCGCGCGGAACAGCGGCGCGCCCGGCTGCGCCACGAGGCACATGTCGCCTCCGCCGTCGCCGCGGGTGCCCGGCAGCTGCTGGCGCACGTGGAGGTGTCGCTCGTCCGCGCCGACGAGGAGCGCAGGCACGCCGAGGCGGCGAAGGCCGGGCGCGAGCGGGAACTGGCCGCGGAGCGAGACCGGGGCCGCGAGCTCAAGGGCGAGCTCGACCGGCTCACGGACTCGGTGCACAAGGGCGAGGTGCTGGGCGCGGAGAAGCGGCTGCGCATCGAGCAGTTGGAGGCCAAGGCCCTGGAGGAGCTCGGCGTGGAGCCCGCGGCGCTCGTCGCGGAGTACGGACCGGACCAGCCCGTACCGCCGTCGCCGCCCGCCGAGGGCGAGGAGCTGCCCGACGACCCGGACGACCCCAGGAACCTGCCGGTGCCCTTCGACCGGGCCGGGCAGGAGAGGCGGCTGAAGGCCGCCGAGCGGGCGTACCAGCAGCTCGGGAAGGTGAACCCGCTCGCCCTTGAGGAGTTCGCGGCGCTGGAGGAGCGGCACCAGTTCCTGTCCGAGCAGCTCGAAGACCTCAAGAAGACCCGCAGCGATCTGCTCCAGGTGGTGAAGGACGTCGACAAGCGGGTCGAGGAGGTCTTCACGGAGGCGTACCACGACACCGCCCGGGAGTTCGAGGGCGTCTTCTCCCGGCTCTTCCCCGGCGGGGAGGGGCGGCTCGTGCTCACCGACCCGGACGACATGCTGGCGACCGGTGTGGACGTGGAGGCGCGGCCGCCGGGCAAGAAGGTCAAGCGGCTGTCGCTGCTGTCCGGCGGCGAGCGGTCCCTGACTGCCGTGGCGCTGCTGGTGGCGATCTTCAAGGCGCGGCCGAGTCCGTTCTATGTGATGGACGAGGTCGAGGCGGCGCTGGACGACACCAATCTGCAGCGGCTGATCCGGATCATGGAAGAGCTCCAGGAGAGCTCCCAGCTGATTGTGATCACCCACCAGAAGCGGACCATGGAGGTCGCGGACGCGCTGTACGGGGTGTCCATGCAAGGGGACGGAGTTTCCAAGGTCATCAGTCAGCGGTTGCGCCGATCCTGAGCACTTCTTCAAGTGTTGAACGCAACGCCTTGGAAGCTCGCAGGAAACTTCTTGGTTACGACCTATTGACTTAGAAAATTGAAGGCATAAGGTCTGCAACGTTGCTAATACCTTCAAGTGGTGGGCCCCCCGGAGTTGTGCCCCACTTGAAGGGCCAGCCCCCACGCCCGGCAATGCCGCCGGCCTCAGGAGTACACGTTGACCAGCACTGCGATGGCGCAGGGGTCCGAGGGCCGCAAGGCCCAGCCGGACCACCTCGGCCATGTCATCTTCATCACCGCGGCCGCGGCCATGGGTGGCTTTCTCTTCGGCTACGACAGTTCCGTGATCAACGGTGCCGTCGAGGGCATCCGCGGGAAGTACGACATCGGCTCCGCCGCTCTGGCCCAGGTCATCGCGATCGCCCTGATCGGCTGCGCGATCGGCGCCGCCACCGCGGGCCGCATCGCCGACCGCATAGGCCGGATCCGCGTCATGCAGATCTCGGCGACGCTCTTCACCATCAGCGCGGTCGGCTCGGCGCTGCCCTTCGCCCTGTGGGATCTCGCCTTCTGGCGCGTCCTCGGTGGCATCGCCATCGGCATGGCCTCGGTCATCGGCCCGGCCTACATCGCCGAGGTCTCGCCGCCCGCCTACCGCGGCCGCCTCGGCTCCTTCCAGCAGGCCGCGATCGTCGTCGGCATCGCCATCTCCCAGCTCGTCAACTGGGGCATCCTCAACCTCGCCGACGGTGACCAGCGCGGCCACCTCATGGGCATCGAGGCCTGGCAGCTGATGCTGGGCGTCATGGTCGTCCCGGCCGTCCTCTACGGCCTGCTGTCCTTCGCGATCCCCGAGTCCCCGCGCTTCCTGATCTCCGTCGGCAAGACCGACCGGGCGAAGGCCGTGCTGGCCGACGTCGAGGGCCACACCGTCGACCTCGACAAGCGCGTCGCCGAGATCGAGCTGGCCATGCACAGCGAGGAGAAGTCCACCTTCAAGGACCTGCTCGGCTCCAAGGCGGGCTTCCTGCCGATCGTCTGGGTCGGCATCGGCCTCTCGGTCTTCCAGCAGCTCGTCGGCATCAACGTCGCCTTCTACTACTCGGCGACCCTGTGGCAGTCCGTCGGCATCGACCCGAGCGACTCGTTCCTCTACTCCTTCACCACGTCGATCATCAACATCGTCGGCACCGTGATCGCGATGATCTTCGTCGACCGCATCGGCCGCAAGCCGCTCGCGCTCATCGGTTCCGCCGGTATGGCGGTCTCCCTCGCGCTGGAGGCCTGGGCCTTCGCCTCGAAGGCCGCCGACGGTTCGCTGCCGACCACGCAGGGCACGGTGGCCCTCGTCGCCGCCCACGCGTTCGTGCTCTTCTTCGCCCTGTCCTGGGGCGTCGTGGTCTGGGTCTTCCTCGGCGAGATGTTCCCCAACCGCATCCGCGCCGCCGCGCTCGGTGTGGCCGCGTCCGCGCAGTGGATCGCCAACTGGGCCATCACCGCGAGCTTCCCGAGCCTGTCGGACTGGAACCTCTCCGGTACGTACGTCATCTACGCGGTCTTCGCCGTGCTCTCCATCCCCTTCGTGCTCAAGTTCGTGAAGGAGACCAAGGGCAAGGCGCTGGAGGAGATGGGCTGACCACCCCGCCGCTCCTCTCCTCCGAAGGCCGCCGCCCCGGCTCGCAACCTGTGAGCCGGGGCGGCGGCCGTTTGCTGTGCCGGGTTCGTTGCCGCCTGCGGCGGGAGCGCCCTGCGGGCGCGTCCTCAAAC
>NZ_BAAABW010000024.1:301515-347604 GCF_039521185.1 Streptomyces blastmyceticus
GATTTCGCGGACCGTAGCCAGCGAATCCAGCCCGTCCGGCGTTTGAGGACAGCGCGCGAAGCGTGCTTCGGGGGTCTGGGGGCTTGCCCCCAGTTTCGGGAAGGGGCGGGGTGGGGAACAAAGCCCGCCGCAGGCGCACAAGCAGACGTCCCCTCCCGCCATCGTCGGCAGGAGGGGACGTCAGAGGTGAGCGAAGCGTCGGACTACGCGGTGACCTTCTCGCGGGCCGGCGCCGCCGACGTCGCATCCGCCGCGACCGACTCACGCGGCACCGGCAGAACCAGCATCATCAGCGCCGCGATCGCGATCGTGGCCGCCCAGCCCAGCCCGTACTCACCGACGAACGTGCCGGACAGCGGACCGGCGAACCAGTCGCACTTGGTGAAGCAGATGCCCGCGATCAGGGCGACCGCCCACGCGGTCATCGCCTGCCAGCAGAAGCCGCCCGCGTACCAGTAGCGGCTGGTGCGCCCGGTGTCCATCAGGGCCTCCGCGTCGTAGCGCACGGCGCGGACCCGGCGGCGGGCCATGTCGACGGCGTAGACGCCGATCCACGCGGAGAAGGAGACCGCGAGCAGGATCAGGAAGGTGATGAAGGAGCTGAGGAAGCTCTTGGCGACCAGCATCAGCATCAGACCGCCGACCAGGGAGATCACGGCGTTGATGCTGACGGCCATCGCACGCGGCAGCTTGACGCCCATGGTCTGGGCGGTGAAGCCGGCCGAGTACATCGACAGGCTGTTGATCAGCAGCATGCCCACGATCGCGGTGACCAGGTAGGGCACGGCCAGCCACGTCGGCAGGATGTCACCGAGGAAGGAGACCGGGTCCGGCGCCTTTGCCAGATCCGGGGTGGCGACGGCCATGACCGCGCCCATGAGCACCATGGGGACCATCACCAGGCCGGCACCGGAGATCGTCGCGCCGACGATCTTCTTGCCGGACGCGGAGTGCGGCAGGTAGCGCGCGAAGTCGGGGCCGGTGGGCACCCAGCTGATGCCGCCAGCGGCGATCGTGCCGATACCGGTGATCATCATCGCGGTGGTGCCCGCGGGCTTGGAGAAGACCTCGCCCCAGTTCATGTGGGCGATCAGATAGCCGAGCACCAGCACGCTGAAGACGCCGAAGAGGTACGTCGACCACTTGTTGCAGACGTTGAGCGCCTTGCGCCCCATGCCGCTCACCAGGAAGGTGCTGGCGACGAAGAGGAAGAGCGTGATGACGATCAGCGGGGTGTTGCTCTTGATGCCGAAGAGCAGATCGAGGACGGTCAGCACGGCGTAGGCGCCGGTGACCGCGTTGATCGTCTCCCAGCCGAAGCGGGCGACCCAAAGGATCGCGCCCGGGAAGAGGTTGCCGCGGACGCCGAAGGTCGCGCGCGAGAGCATCGCGCCGGGGGCGCCGCCCCACTTGCCGGAGACCGACAGCACACCGACCATGCCGAACGACGCGAGCGCGGCGCACCCGGCGACGATCAGGACCTGCCAGAAGTTGAGCTGGTTGAAGACGACCAGGGCCGCGCCCATGGTGAGCAGCAGCACACTGATGTTGGCGGCGACCCAGGTGGGGAACAGCTCCCGGACGCGACCGTGCCGCTCGTTGTCCGGTACGGGCTCGATGCCGCGGGTTTCTATCGCGCCGTCGGACTCGGCGGGGACGACGTTGTCCATGTGGGGGGCTCCGTGCGGGTGAAGCGGGGCGGCCACAGCGGAAGGGCCGGGGCAGAAAGAGACGCTGCGGACTCTACGCGCGTCACACAGCCACACGCCATCGTACTTTGCTCCAACTTTGGCCAGATAGTGGCTTTGGTCCTCGTTACTTCGTACGAATCCACAGGCTGCGGGCGCGGCGGCGCGAGGGCGGTCCTGTGTCCGATACTGGGGGCGTTATGGAAATCGTCATCCTTGCTGTAGTCATCGCTGTGGTCGCGCTCGGCGCGATCAGCGGGCTCGTGGTCAGCAGCCGTAAGAAGAAGCAGCTGCCGCCGGCCCCGCCGAGCAGCCCGTCCGTCACCGCGCCGCCCGCCGAGCCGCACGTCGGCGAGGAGGCCGAGACCCCGCGCCCCGAGCCGCGCCGCACCGTCGAAGAGGTCGAGCTCCCCGCGGCCGAGGCCCCGGTGGCCGAGCCGGAGGCCGCCGAGCCGGAGGTCCCCGAGGCCCCGGCGGCGCCCGAGGTCGAGGTCCCGGAGCCCACCGCCGGCCGGCTCGTCCGGCTGCGCTCCCGGCTCTCCCGGTCGCAGAACTCCCTCGGCAAGGGTCTGCTGACCCTGCTCTCCCGCGAGCACCTCGACGAGGACACCTGGGAGGAGATCGAGGACACCCTGCTCACCGCCGACGTCGGCGTCGCGCCCACGCAGGAGCTCGTGGAGCGCCTCCGTGAGCGGGTGAAGGTGCTCGGCACCCGCACCCCCGAGGAGCTGCGCGCCCTGCTCCGGGAGGAGCTCGTCGCCCTCATCGGCGCCGACACCGACCGCGTCGTCCATACCGAGCCCGGTGTGGGCGTGAACGGCGAGGAGAAGCCCGGCGTCGTGCTGGTCGTCGGCGTCAACGGCGTCGGCAAGACCACCACCACGGGCAAGCTCGCGCGCGTCCTCGTCGCGGACGGCAAGTCCGTGGTCCTGGGCGCGGCCGACACCTTCCGCGCCGCCGCCGCCGACCAGCTCCAGACCTGGGGCGAGCGCGTCGGCGCCCGTACGGTCCGCGGCCCCGAGGGCGGCGACCCGGCGTCGATCGCCTTCGACGCGGTCAAGGAGGGCATCGCCGAGAACGCGGACGTCGTCCTCGTCGACACCGCCGGCCGGCTGCACACCAAGACCGGGCTCATGGACGAACTCGGCAAGGTCAAGCGCGTCGTGGAGAAGCACGGCTCGGTCGACGAGGTGCTGCTCGTCCTGGACGCCACCACCGGGCAGAACGGCCTGGTGCAGGCGCGGGTGTTCGCGGAGGTCGTGGACATCACGGGCATCGTCCTCACCAAGCTGGACGGCACCGCCAAGGGCGGCATCGTCATCGCCGTCCAGCGCGAGCTGGGCGTGCCGGTGAAGCTGGTGGGCCTGGGCGAGGGCGCGGACGACCTCGCGCCGTTCGAACCGGAGGCGTTCGTGGACGCCCTGATCGGCGACTGAGCAGTCGGCAGGACGCGTTCGCGCACAGACGTCAGGGCCCCGCAGTCACATGACTGCGGGGCCCTGACGCATTCACGGGGGCAAGACGGCAACGCTCAACGGCACAGCGGCGCGCGGTGGCAGACGTAGGCCAGCGTGCCCAGCAGCAGCCGCGCCTGCGGCGGCCGGCCCGCCGTGTCGAGGGTCGGCGGGCGCAGCCAGCGCATCGGGCCGAGGCCCGAAAGGTCGGAGGGCGGCGCGGTGATGTGGTCGCCCGGACCGAGGCAGCGGAGGTCGAGGCGGGCGTCGTCCCAGCCCATGCGGTAGAGCAGCTGGGGGAGTTCGGCGGCGGCGCCGGGGGCGACGAAGAACAGGGCCCGCCCGTGCGGCGTGAGGGCCACCGGGCCGAGCGGCAGCCCCATGCGCTCCAGCCGGGCGAGGGCGTGCCGCCCGGCCGTCCCGTCGATCTCCAGCACGTCGAACGAGCGGCCCACGGGCAGCAGCACGGCGGCCCCCGGCACCTCGGCCCACGCGGCCGCGGCGGCGGCCAGCGTGGCGCCCGCCGGGACGGGCGGGGCGAAGGAGAGCGGATGGGCGCCGGGGTCGGGGCAGTCGGCGGCACCGCAGGAGCAGGCCACGCGCCCGCTGCGGGAGGCGCGGGCGCCCGGGACGACGTCCCATCCCCACAGACCGGTGTACTCCGCCACCGTCGTCACGGTCTCGGACGCGCGTCCGCGGCGCCGAGAGCTCGAGCGCAGGTCCCGGATGCCGCCGATAGTGAAGCCCATGCCCCCTCCAACGGGTCGTGCTCGACGATGGTTACGACTCGGAGTGTCTCGGACACGGACGGTCGCCGAATCCCTCCGTGCGACGGCGTGGCGGTGTGCGGCCCGGGGTGCGCCGCCGTGCGTGCGCCGTGGCGCGCATCGGTCCGACCCGCCCCTGATCGGTATGTGTCAAGTCAATCGCGTAGAGGTGCGGTTGAGTTCATTCCTTGGGGTGGCGAATGGTGGCGTTTCCTGGACTGCCCTCGCGTGATCAGTGATCGTAGGATTACTTTCGGTGCACGGACCTCGGAGATGCACCCGCCGACTCGGATATGTCGGAGGCACGGCCCGTATCGCCGCCCGGCCGAATCACCCCCGGCCGGGGTGGAGCATCGCCGGACAGGCGGCCGCAGTGGGCGGCAAGCTGTTTGCGGTTCACGCACAGATGCAGAGTTCGGGATGGGGGCTTCCAGGTGGGCGGCAACGGCAGCGGGACCGATGGTGCCGAGAAGGCTGAGAAGCGTCCCAACGAGCAGTTGGGTTCCTGGTTCCTGCGCAGCGGCTGGTCCAAGGGCGAGCTGGCGCGACAGGTCAACCGCAGGGCGCGGCAGTTGGGCGCCCACCACATCAGCACGGACACCTCGCGGGTGCGCCGCTGGCTCGACGGCGAGCAGCCGCGCGAGCCGATCCCCAAGATCCTCTCCGAGCTGTTCTCCGAGCGCTTCGGCTGCGTCGTCGGCATCGAGGACATCGGGCTGCGGGCCGCGCACCAGTCGCCGTCCGTCTCCGGCGTCGACCTGCCCTGGGCAGGACCGCAGACCGTCGAGTTGATCAGCGAGTTCTCCCGCAGCGACCTGATGCTGGCCCGGCGCGGCTTCCTCGGCGCCTCGCTCGCCCTCTCGGCGGGCCCGTCGCTGATCGAGCCGATGCAGCGCTGGCTCACGCCCGGCCCCGTCGGCCGGGATCTCCACGGCGCGGCCGACCGCTCCCCGCGCGCGTCCAGGCTCTCCGCGCCCGAGCTGGATCTGCTGGAGTCCACGACCGTGATGTTCCGGCAGTGGGACGCCCAGTGCGGCGGCGGGCTCCGCCGCAAGGCCGTGGTGGGCCAGCTCCACGAGGTCACCGACCTGCTCCAGGAGCCCCAGCCGGAGGCCACCTCCAAGCGGCTCTTCAAGGCCGCCGCCGAACTGGCCCAGCTGGCGGGCTGGATGAGCTATGACATCGGCCTCCACCCCACGGCGCAGAAGTATTTCGTGCTGGCCCTGCACGCCGCCAAGGAGGCCGGCGACCGTCCCCTCGGGTCGTACATCCTCTCCAGCATGGGCCGCCAGATGATCCACCTCGACCGGCCCGACGACGCCCTGGAGCTCATCCACCTCGGGCAGTACGGCTCGCGGGAGACCGCCACCGCGCGCACCCAGGCGATGCTCTACGCGGTGGAGGCCCGGGCGTACGCCAACATGGGCCAGCCCGCCAAGTGCAAGCGCGCGGTCAATATGGCGGAGGACTGCTTCGCCGACTGCGGCGCCGGTGACGACGACCCCGACTGGATCCGCTTCTTCTCCGAGGCGGAGCTCAACGCCGAGAACGCCCACTCCTATCGGGACCTCGCCTATGTGGCGGGCCGCAGCCCCACCTACGCCTCGCTCGCCCGGCCCAAGATGGAGCGGGCGGTCGAGCTCTTCGAGCAGGACGGCGACCACCACAGGTCGTATGCACTCAACCTCATCGGCATGGCCACCGTGCACCTGATGCAGCGTGAGCCGGAGCAGGCCACGGTCCTGGCGGGCAAGGCCCTGAAGATCGCCAAGCAGGTGCGCTCGGAGCGGGTCAACAACCGCCTGCGCAAGACCGTGGGCACCGCCGCCCGTGACTTCGGCCAGGTGCACGAGGTCGTCGCCCTCACCGAGCAACTGGGCATCCACCTGCCGGAATCCGCGGAAGCCGCGCAAGCGGTCTGATCCGGTCGGCCCCATTACGTCCCTCCGATCCCCCCGACCCCGGCCGCGGCGACCCTCCCGTACAGCCCGACTCGGCTCCCCCACGCCAGGTCCGACCGGACGGTCGCCGCGGCCGGTCCGAGCACCCCATGGACCGCCGCGGCAGAGCAACGCAAACGTCGAGGGGCCGGTCACCGCAGTTCATCGGGGTGTAACACCTACGACGCCATCGTCATCCCGGTGAAACAACCAGCCCCACCGGCTGAAACCGCGCTGCGTCAACCTCTTGGCGAAACCCGGCCCGCTGAAAACCCGCCCGTACGGGCCGCCGCTTTCGAGGAGACGTCGCGTGAATGGCGCAGATACCGCATTCGTATTGATCAGTGCCGCGCTCGTGATGCTGATGACACCGGGCCTGGCCTTCTTCTACGGCGGCATGGTGCGGGTCAAGAGCGCGCTCAACATGCTGATGATGTCGTTCATCTCGCTCGGCATCGTCACCGTGCTGTGGGTGCTCTATGGCTACTCGCTCGCCTTCGGTGACGATCTCGGTGCCGGACTGCTCGGCAACTTCGACCACATCGGCCTCAAGGGCATCAGCCCGGAGACGCTGACCGCCAAGGACGGCATTCCGGTCTTCGCGTTCGCCCTCTTCCAGATGATGTTCGCCGTGATCACCCCCGCCCTGATGAGCGGGGCGCTCGCCGACCGCGTGAAATTCAGCGCCTGGGCCCTGTTCATCACCCTCTGGGTGACGATCGTCTACTTCCCCGTCGCCCACTGGGTCTGGCAGCCCGAGGGCTGGCTCTTCAAGCTGAAGGTGATCGACTTCGCCGGCGGCACCGCCGTCCACATCAACGCGGGCATCGGCGCCCTCGCCGCGGTGCTCGTCGTCGGCAAGCGCATCGGCTTCAAGAAGGACCCCATGCGCCCGCACAGCCTGCCGCTGGTGATGCTCGGCGCGGGACTGCTGTGGTTCGGCTGGTTCGGCTTCAACGCGGGCTCGGCGCTCGCCGCCAACGGCACCGCGGCCAACATGGCGCTCAACACCCAGGTGGCGACGGGCGCCGCGATGCTCGGCTGGCTCGCCTACGAGCGCATCCGGCACGGCGCTTTCACCACCCTCGGCGCGGCCTCCGGCGCCGTCGCCGGACTCGTCGCCATCACCCCCTCCGGCGCCGCCGTCAACGCCTTCGGCGCGCTCCTCATCGGCGTGGTCGCCGGAGCCGTCTGCTCCTGGGCGGTGGCGCTGAAGTTCAGGCTCGGCTTCGACGACTCGCTCGACGTGGTCGGCGTCCACCTCGTCGGCGGTGTCATCGGCACCCTGCTCGTCGGGCTCCTCGCCACCGGTGGCATCGGCGGCGCCACCCAGCTCGGCCGGCAGGCCGTCGGCGCCTTCGCGGTGCTGGGCTACTCCTTCACCGTCTCCTGGGTCCTCGCCAAGCTCGTCGACAGGCTCATCGGCTTCCGGGCCGCCGAGGACGACGAACTGGGCGGCATCGACCAGGCGTTCCACGCCGAGACCGCCTATGACTTCAGCGCGGTCGGCGGAGTCTCGACGGTCACCCGCGCCGTCGCGCACACTCCCTCGGAGGACGGACCCGCCGCGTCCGACAACACGCCGGACAACGGCACGGCACAGCACAAGAAGGTGGACGCATGAAGCTCATCACCGCGGTCGTCAAGCCGCACATGGTCGACGAGATCAAGGCGGCGCTGCGGAGCTTCGGCGTGCGCGGCATGACCGTCAGCGAGGCCAGCGGTTCCGGCCGGCAGCGGGGCCACACCGAGGTCTACCGCGGCGCCGAGTACACCGTCGACCTCGTCCCCAAGATCCGGATAGAGATCCTCGCCGAGGACGCCGACACCGACAACGTGGTCGACATCATCGTGAAGACGGCCCGCTCGGGCGACACCGGCAAGATCGGCGACGGCAAGGTGTGGGTCGTCCCGGTCGAGGACGTCGTCCGCGTACGGACCGGCGAGCGCGGACCCGACGCCCTGTAGTGGCGACCCTCCCAGAGCACCCTCAAGGAGTCCTGACGTGACGGACACCGGTTCCCCGGCGACCGGCCCGGAACCCGGCGGTTACGCGGCGGCCCGGCTGCGCCTCCTGCACCAGGGGAGGGCGGCCGGGCCGCCGCGCCGCGCCGCCCTCGCCCGGCTCACCGACCAGTGGCTGGGGGCCCTGCTGGGCGAGACGCAGGGCGTGGCGCTCGTGGCCGTCGGCGGCTACGGCCGCGGCGAGCTGTCCCCCCGCAGCGACCTCGACGTCCTGCTGCTGCACGACGGTTCGGCCGACCTCTCGAAGATCGCGGCGATCGCCGACCGCGTCTGGTACCCCGTATGGGACATGGGCCTCGCGCTCGACCACTCCGTGCGCACCCCGGCCGAGGCCCGCCGGACCGCCGCCGCCGACCTCAAGGTCCACCTCGGGCTCCTCGACGCCCGCCACCTCGGCGGCGACGAGCGGCTCACGGCCGGGCTCCGCGCCACCGCCTACGCCGACTGGCGGGCCCAGGCCCCGGCCCGGCTGCCGGAGCTGCGCGAGCTCGGCGAGGAACGGGCCAGGCACCAGGGCGAGTTGCGGTTCCTGCTGGAACCCGACCTCAAGGAGGCGCGCGGCGGCCTCCGGGACGCCACCGCCCTGCGCGCGGTGGCCGCCTCCTGGCTGGCCGACGCGCCCCGCGAGGGCCTGGAGAGCGCCCGCGCCCTGCTGCTCGACACCCGCGACGCCCTGCACCTGGTCACCGGCCGGGCCACCGACCGGCTGGCCCTCCAGGAGCAGGACCAGGTCGCCACCGCCGTCGGCCTCCCCGACGCCGACACCCTGCTGCGCGAGGTCTACGAGGCCGCCCGCACCGTCTCCTACGCCGCCGACGTCACCTGGCGCGAGGTCGGGCGCGTGCTGCGCGCCCGCTCCGCGCGGCCCCGCCTGCGGCGCATCCTCGGCGGGCGTGGCGGCCGCGGCGGGTTCGTGGAACCGGAGCGCCTGCCGCTGGCCGAGGGCGTCGTCGAGCAGGAGGGCGAGGCGGTGCTCGCCCGTACGGCACGGCCCGAGCGCGACCCCGTCCTGCCGCTGCGCGCCGCGGCCGCCGCGGCACAGGCGGGGCTGCCGCTGTCCCCGCACGCCGTGCGGCGGCTGGCCGCCACCGCGGCCCCCCTGCCCGTGCCCTGGCCCGACGAGGCGCGCGAGGCGCTGATCACCCTCCTCGGGGCGGGCGCTCCCACGGTCGAGGTCTGGGAGGCCCTCGAAGCGGAAGGGATCGTCTCGCGGCTGCTGCCCGAGTGGCAGCACGTGCGCTGCCGCCCGCAGCGCAACGCCGTGCACCGCTGGACAGTTGACCGGCACCTGATCGAGACGGCCGTCGGGGCCGCCGCCCGCGCGCGCGACGTCGGCCGGCCCGACCTGCTCCTCGTCGCCGCCCTGCTGCACGACATCGGCAAGGGCGACCCGGGCGACCACTCGGCGGTGGGGGAGACCCTCACCCGGGACATCGCCGCCCGGCTCGGCTTCGGCCCGGCGGACACCGGGATCCTCGCCACGCTCGTACGCCACCACCTGCTGCTCGTCGAGACCGCCACCCGGCGCGACCTCGACGACCCGGCGACCGTCCGCGCGGTCACCGACGCCGTCGCGCGCACCGACACCCTGGAACTGCTCCACGCCCTCACCGAGGCCGACGCCCTCGCCACCGGGCCCGCGGCCTGGAGCGCCTGGCGGGCCTCGCTGGTGGCCGGCCTCGTCCGCCGCGCCGCGGCCGCGCTCGAGGGCGTCGCCGAATCCCGTACGGAACCGGAGCCGCCGGACTCCGGCCACGAACGCCTGGCGGCCGAGGCGCTGCGCACCGCGGGCCCTGTGCTGGAGCTGCGCGAGCGGCCGGAGGGCGAGGAGCCCCGCGGCGGCGCGGCCCCGGTCGGCGCCGAGCTGACGATCGCCGTCCCCGAGCGCCCGGGAGTGCTGCCCGCCACCGCCGGCGTGCTCGCGCTGCACCGGCTGACCGTCCGCGCCGCGGACCTGCGGTCTGCCGACGGGGTGCTGCTGCTGCGGTGGCGGGTGGCCGCGGAGTTCGGCTCCCTGCCCGAGCCCGTACGGCTGCGGAACGACCTGGTCCGGGCCCTGGAGGGCACCTTGGACATCGTCGGGCGGCTCGCGGAGCGGGAGGCGGCGTACGCCAGGCGGCGCCGCGGCGTGCACGCGCCGCCCCGGGTGACCGTGGTCGCCGGGGGCTCGCGCGACGCGGCGGTCCTGGAGGTACGGGCACAGGACGCCCCCGGTCTGCTGCACCGCATCGGGCGGGCCCTGGAGGAGGCGGGGGTGTGGGTGCGCAGCGCGCACGTGAGCACGCTCGGGGCGAATGTGGTGGACGCGTTCTATGTGACCCGGGCGGACGGCGGGCCCTTGCCGGACGGCGAGGCGACGGCGGTGGCGGAGGCGGTGGAGGCGGCCCTGCGCTGAGCGGAGAGCGACCCGCCCCCGCACGCGCGGGCGTTCCGGCCCCGCCCGTCCCCGTCCGTCGGCGTCTGTTCCGTTTCGCCGGATCCGGTGGGCGAGGACACCCGGTCGGCGGGGCCAGATACTCTGGAGGGCGATTGACCCCGCCCCCGACCCCGAGGACCGACGAGCGCTGTGTTCGATACTCTTTCCGACCGCTTGGCGGACGTATTCAAGAACCTCCGGAGCCGGGGCCGACTGTCCGAGGCGGACATCGACGCCACCGCCCGCGAGATCCGTATCGCGCTGCTCGAGGCGGACGTGGCCCTGCCGGTCGTCCGCGCGTTCATCAAGCAGGTCAAGGAGCGTGCCAACGGCGCCGAGGTCTCCGCTGCGCTGAACCCCGCCCAGCAGGTCATCAAGATCGTCAACGAGGAGCTCATCGGCATCCTCGGTGGCGAGACCCGCCGCCTGCGGTTCGCGAAGACCGGGCCGACGGTCATCATGCTCGCCGGTCTCCAGGGTGCCGGTAAGACCACCCTCGCCGGAAAGCTCGGCTTCTGGCTCAAGGGCCAGGGCCACGCCCCGCTGCTCGTCGCCTGTGACCTCCAGCGCCCCAACGCCGTCAACCAGCTGTCCGTCGTCGCCGAGCGCGCGGGCGTCGCGGTCTACGCGCCGGAGCCGGGCAACGGCGTCGGCGACCCGGTGCAGGTCGCCAAGGACTCGATCGAGTTCGCGAAGTCCAAGCAGTACGACGTCGTGGTCGTCGATACCGCCGGCCGCCTCGGCATCGACGCCGAGCTGATGCAGCAGGCCGCCGACATCCGCGACGCCGTCGGCCCCGACGAGGTGCTGTTCGTCGTCGACGCGATGATCGGTCAGGACGCGGTCAACACCGCCGAGGCCTTCCGCGACGGCGTCGGCTTCGACGGCGTGGTGCTCTCCAAGCTCGACGGCGACGCCCGCGGCGGTGCCGCCCTGTCGGTCGCGCACGTGACCGGCAAGCAGATCATGTTCGCCTCCAACGGCGAGAAGCTGGACGACTTCGACGCGTTCCACCCGGACCGCATGGCGTCCCGCATCCTCGGCATGGGCGACATGCTCAGCCTCATCGAGAAGGCCGAGCAGACCTTCAGCCAGGACGAGGCCGAGAAGATGGCGGCCAAGCTGGCGAAGGGGCCGAAGGAGTTCACGCTCGACGACTTCCTGTCCCAGATGGAACAGGTCCGCAAGATGGGCTCCATCTCCAAGCTGCTCGGCATGCTGCCCGGCATGGGGCAGATCAAGGAGCAGATCAACAACCTCGACGAGCGCGACGTCGACCGCACCGCCGCGATCATCAAGTCGATGACCCCGGCCGAGCGCCAGGACCCCACGATCATCAACGGCTCGCGCCGCGCCCGCATCGCCAAGGGCTCGGGCGTGGACGTCAGCGCGGTCAAGAACCTGGTGGAGCGCTTCTTCGACGCCCGCAAGATGATGTCCCGCATGGCCCAGGGCGGCGGCATGCCGGGGATGCCGGGCATGCCGGGCATGGGTGGCGGCGCCTCCCGCAAGAAGAAGCAGATCAAGCAGGCCAAGGGCAAGCGCCAGAGCGGCAATCCCATGAAGCGCAAGGCCGAGGAGCAGGCCGCGGCCGCGCGCCGCGAGCAGCAGGCGGCCAACCCGCTCGGCCTGCCCGCCGCGGGCCAGGAGCCGCAGAACTTCGAACTCCCCGACGAGTTCAAGAAGTTCATGGGCTGATCCCGTCGCACGACAGCGCAGTGGCCCCCTACGGTCGACCGTAGGGGGCCACTGCGTGGGTTGAGGGCCGGGTCAGACGCGGGCTATGAGATAGCGGAAGACGTTGGGCATCCACACCGTGCCGTCGCGGCGCAGATGCGGGTGGAGGGCCTCGGACAGCTCCTTGGTGACCTGCTCCTCGTCCGTGGCCTCGATCGCCGCGTCGAAGGCGCCCGTCGAGAGCATCCCGCGCACCGCGCTGCCCATGTCCGCGTAGCCGTACGGGCATGCCACGCGCCCCGAGCCGTCCGGGCGCAGCCCGGCGCGGTGGGCGAGGTTCTCCAGGTCGTCGCGGCCGCTCGGGCGCCAGCGGGAGGGCGCGCACATGGGGTCCGCGAGCCGGGCCGCGACCCGGAGCGCCCCTGATGCCGCGCAGCGCTCCTGGGGTCCCCAGCCGGCCAGGACGACGGGGGCGCCGTACTCGGCGCAGGCGGCCGCCTTGGCGAGGGCGCCCGCCAGGTGGTGCGCGCTGCCGCCCGCGCAGTACAGCGGGTCGAAGGCCGTGACGAGGTTGAAGGCCGGAGCGCCGGGCTCCGTGACGGATTCGGGCCCGCCGTGCCCCAGGCGCGCGCCGCGGCCGGAGCGGCTGCCCAGGGACAGCAGCCGTTCGTGGGCGAGGTCGAGCCGCCGCCGGTCGGAGTCGATGCCGCAGACCGTGGCGCCCCGGGCCGACGCCATGAGCAGGGCCAGCCCGGATCCGCAGCCCAGGCTGAGCAGCCGGGTCCGCGAGGAGACCTCCAGCCGTTGGTACACCGCTTCGTAGAGCGGCACCAGCATCCGTTCCTGGATCTCCGCCCAGTCGCGGGCCCGGGAGCCGGGCGACGCAGCGGACGGCAGGTGCCGCCGCACGAGCGTTGGTGTCATCGAAAGCGCCCCAATCCGCCGAGAGACTGTGTGTGCCGAATCGGCCCCCCGATGTGCTGCCGTGCGCGCTGCTGTGAAGCACCCCCGTATGCCAGAGAACTCCGCTTCCGTCCCCGAGTCCAGGGGGTGGCGCGAGAAGGTTCCCGTCCGCCCACGATGGCATGTGCCGGGCGCCCTCGCATGGGCAGCGGGGGCGGCGGCCGACCGGCGCGCGGGGGTGCGCCGGGGGTGCGGGCGCGGGGCCGCGGGGAGGGGATTCACGCTCCGGCGGATCGGCCCCGTACCATTCGCAGCATGGCAAAGGCTCCCATTCTCACCCCCCAGGCGGAAGACTTCCCGCGCTGGTACCAGGACTTGATCAACAAGGCCGAGCTGGCCGACAACGGCCCGGTGCGCGGCACCATGGTCATCCGCCCGTACGGGTACGGGCTCTGGGAGCGCATGCAGCAGGAGATGGACGCGCGCATCAAGGACGCGGGCGCCTCCAACGCGTACTTCCCGCTCTTCATCCCGCAGTCCTACCTGACGCGGGAGGCCGAGCACGTCGAGGGCTTCGCGCCCGAGCTCGCGGTCGTCACGCACGGCGGCGGCAAGGAGCTGGAGGAGCCGGTCGTCGTCCGGCCCACCTCCGAGACGATCATCAACGAGTACTTCTCCAAGTGGGTGCAGAGCTACCGCGACCTGCCCCTGCTGATCAACCAGTGGGCCAACGTGGTCCGTTGGGAGATGCGCCCGCGCGTCTTCCTGCGCACGAGCGAGTTCCTCTGGCAGGAGGGCCACACCGCCCACGCCACCTACGAGGACGCCCGCGACTACGCGGCCCGCATCCACCGCGACGTCTACTACGACTTCATGGTCAACGTGCTCGGCATCGATGTCGTGCTGGGCCGCAAGACGGCCAAGGAGCGCTTCGCGGGCGCCATCAACACCCTCACGCTCGAGGGCATGATGCGCGACGGCAAGGCCCTGCAGATGGGCACGAGCCACGAGCTCGGCCAGAACTTCGCCAAGGCGTTCAACACCTCCTACCTGTCCAAGGAAGGGCAGCAGGAGATGGTCTGGCAGACCTCGTGGGGCGTCTCGACCCGCATGGTCGGCGGTCTGATCATGTCGCACGGCGACGACAGCGGTCTGCGGGTGCCGCCGCGCCTCGCCTCCGTCCAGGCCGTCGTCCTGGCGATCAAGGGCGACGACGCCGTGATCGCCAAGGTCCGTGAGATCGGCGACCAGCTGAAGGCCGCCGGGATCCGGGTGCAGGTCGACGACCGCACCGACACCCCCTTCGGCCGCCGTGCCGTGGACTGGGAGCTCAAGGGCGTTCCGGTGCGGATCGAGGTCGGCCCGCGCGACCTGGAGAACGGCACCGCGATGCTGGCCCGCCGGATCCCCGGCGGCAAGGCGCCGGTCCGCCTCGACGAGCTGGTCGCGCTGCTGCCGAAGGTCCTGGAGGAGGACCAGCAGCAGCTGCTGACCGAGTCGCGCGAGCGCCGCGAGTCCCTGACGTCCGACGTGACGAGCATCGGCGAGGCCGCGGAGGCCGCCGTCGCCGGTGGCTGGGCGCGGATCCCGTGGGCGGACCTCGGCCCCGAGGGCGAGGCCAAGCTCGCCGAGCAGGCCGTGTCCGTGCGCTGCCTGGTCGCCGAGGACGGCTCGGTGCCGGACGCGGACGACGCGCCGGGCACGATCGCGATCGTCGCGCGCTCGTACTGATCACACCGGTACGGGCACATGACGGCGACGACGATGCGCGCCGGGGCGCACGCCCCCTGATGCGCGCTTACTCGTGAGTCAGTACGTCCCATGTTGCGAACGGGTGCGCGGGTTCTCCACAGATCTGCGCACCCGCCCTCGTCAGGACGCATGAGCGTGAAACTGACTGGTACGTGCAAATTATTTGGGATGGCCCGGTATCGGAACACCGGGCCATCCCTGCTCGTTGTCACGACGTGAGCACGACACCACCTGTTCTCGCCGCAGAGCTGGCGCAGGCGTGGGCCGACATTCAGCGGTACCACCCCGAGCTGCCGGATCTAGCCGCGCCCGAATCGTTGATCGGGGAGTCGTCGTCCGCCTGCGGCGCCGAGCTCTCCTTCGAACGGCTGCTGCACGAGGCAGTGCACGGCATCGCGGCCGCCCGCGGTGTCCGTGACACGTCACGTGCGGGCCGCTACCACAATCGCCGGTTCCTGGCGATCGCCGAGGAGCTGGGTCTCGACCACGGGGACGAGCCGCATCCCAGCAGTGGCTTCTCGCTGGTCGTGCTCAATCCGGAGGCGCGCAAGCGCTACCGCCCCACCATCGACAGACTCCAGCGCGCCCTCAAGGCGCACACGGTCGCCACCACCGCCGACACCTCGCGCACCTTCCGGGGTCCGGCCGCGCGACACGGTTCCTCCGGCGGAGGGGTGCGCGTCAAGGCGGTGTGCGACTGCGGCCGTAATGTCCGCGTCGTGCCCTCCGTGCTGGCGCAGGCGCCGATCATGTGCGGCGGCTGCGGTCAGCCCTTCCGCATCCCCGAGGCCGTATCGGTCGGCTGACCTGGAGCGGTGTGGCACAATGGGACGCTGTACTCGACAGTCGCACAGGACCCCTCTCTCCTCCGGCTGACGCGTCCATCGGGCACCCCGAGTACCGCAACCCCACGTGGCATCTCGTTGTGCCCAACCACGTCAAGACCAGGAGACACCACTCCAGTGGCAGTCAAGATCAAGCTGAAGCGTCTGGGCAAGATCCGTTCGCCTCACTACCGCATCGTCGTCGCCGACTCCCGTACCCGCCGTGACGGCCGGGCCATCGAGGAGATCGGCCTGTACCACCCGGTGCAGAACCCCTCGCGCATCGAGGTCGACACCGAGCGTGTCCAGTACTGGCTGGGTGTCGGCGCGCAGCCGACCGAGCCGGTCATGGCCATCCTCAAGGTCACCGGTGACTGGCAGAAGTTCAAGGGTCTGCCGGCCCCCGCCCCGATGCTCCTCCCCGAGACCAAGGAGGACAAGCGTCGCGCGTTCGACGAGTTCACCAAGGGCCTCGAGGCCGGCGCCGCGAAGGGTGAGGCCATCACCCCGAAGGCCAAGAAGTCGGAGAAGAAGGACGAGGCCGCCGCGGCCGAGTCCGCTGAGTCGACCGAGGCCTGAGGATGCTCGAGGAGGCCCTTGAGCACCTCGTGAAGGGCATCGTCGACAACCCCGACGAGGTGCAGGTCGCGTCGCGCAACCTGCGGCGCGGGCGCGTGCTGGAGGTCCGGGTCCACCCCGATGACCTCGGCAAGGTGATCGGCCGTAACGGCCGTACCGCCCGCGCACTGCGCACCGTCGTGGGCGCCATCGGCGGCCGTGGCATTCGCGTCGACCTCGTCGACGTGGACCAGGTCCGCTGAGAAGCGATTGAGCACCGGCACGGGCCGGGAGGGGCTGCGGCCCTTCCCGGCCCGTTGTCGCGTTCGCTCGTCGTGTTCGTACGCAGAAGCAGAGAAGGAACGGCATGCAGCTGGTAGTCGGCAGGATCGGCCGCGCCCATGGGATCAAGGGTGAGGTCACCGTTGAGGTGCGTACGGACGACCCGGAGCTGCGGCTCGGACCGGGCGCCGTGCTGGCCACGGACCCCGCCGGAGCGGGCCCGCTGACCATCGAGACCGGTCGGGTGCACAGCGGTCGGCTGCTGCTGCGCTTCGCCGGCGTCAAGGACCGTACGGGCGCCGAGGCGCTCCGCAACACGCTCCTGATCGCGGACGTGGACCCCGAGGACACCCCCGAGGACCCCGAGGAGTTCTACGACCACCAGCTGATGGACCTCGACGTCGTCACCGCCGACGGCACCGAGATCGGGCGGATCACGGAGATCGCGCACCTGCCGTCGCAGGACCTCTTCATCGTGGAGCGGCCCGACGGCAGCGAGGTGATGATCCCCTTCGTCTCCGAGATCGTGACGGAGATCGACCTCGACGCGCAGCGCGCGGTCGTCGACCCGCCGCGCGGCCTGATCGACGCCGACCAGGCCGAGGTCGCGAGCTCCCGCGACGCCGAGGGCGACGCGGCGAAGGGTGACGCGTGATGCGGCTCGACGTCGTCACGATCTTCCCCGAGTACCTGGAACCGCTGAACGTCTCGCTCGTCGGCAAGGCCCGCGCGCGCGGACAGCTGGACGTGCGCATCCACGACCTGCGGGACTGGGCGCACGACAAGCACAACACCGTCGACGACACCCCGTACGGCGGCGGCCCCGGCATGGTGATGAAGCCCGAGCCCTGGGGCGAGGCGCTCGACTCGGTCATCGCCTCCGGAGAGGGCCGGCCGACCCTGGTCGTCCCCACGCCCAGCGGCAAGCCGTTCACCCAGCAGCTCGCCGTCGAACTGTCCGAGAAGCCGTGGCTGGTCTTCACCCCGGCCCGCTACGAGGGCATCGACCGCCGCGTCATCGAGGAGTACGGCGACCGCCTCGACGTGCGCGAGGTCTCCATCGGCGACTATGTGCTGGCCGGCGGCGAGGCGCCCGTGCTGGTGATGGTCGAGGCCATCGCCCGGCTGCTCCCCGGCGTGCTGGGCAACGCCGAGTCGCACCGCGACGACTCCTTCGCCCCCGGCGCCATGGCCGACCTCCTCGAAGGCCCCGTCTACACCAAGCCCCCGGAGTGGCGCGGCCGGGGCATCCCGGACGTCCTGCTCAGCGGCCACCACGGCAAGATCGCCCGCTGGCGCCGCGACGAGGCGTTCCGGCGTACGGTCGTGAACCGGCCCGACCTGATCGAGCGCACCGACCCGGCGGCCTTCGACAAGAAGGACCGCGAGATGCTCTCGATCCTGGGCTGGGGTCCGGGCCCCGACGGCCGATTTGGGCGAGTGGCCCCGGACGTGGAAGAATAAGCCGTTGCCTTGCGCCCGGCGCGCGCCCCTGCCACAGGGGGAACGACGTCCGCCCGGTGCAGCGCACGACCCCCATCATCATTTCTATTCCGCTGATGACCTGTGGCATCGGCGAAGAGAGCAGACGGTTATGAACCTTCTCGACAACGTCGACGCCGCATCGCTGCGCACCGACGTCCCGGCCTTCCGCCCCGGCGACACCGTGAACGTCCACGTTCGCGTCATCGAGGGCAACCGCTCCCGTGTGCAGCAGTTCAAGGGCGTTGTCATCCGCCGCCAGGGTGCCGGCGTGCGCGAGACCTTCACGGTCCGCAAGGTCTCCTTCTCCGTCGGCGTCGAGCGCACCTTCCCGGTGAACAGCCCGATCTTCGAGAAGATCGAGGTCGTCACCCGCGGTGACGTGCGTCGCGCCAAGCTGTACTACCTCCGTGAGCTGCGCGGCAAGGCCGCGAAGATCAAGGAGAAGCGCGACCGCTGAGCTTCTGTCCGGAGTCCGGGCCAGGCCGGATAGGCTTTCGGCTCGATGGACACCGACGCACAGCTTTCGGAGCGCGACCGCTCTCCAGAACCCGCACAGGGGGAGGAGCAGGGGTCGCGCTCCTCGCGTTTCCCCGAGGAGACGCGCTCGACGGAGATACGGGAGCGGAGCCGCCCGGCGCGGATCCGCGACTGGCCGGCAGGCGGCGGGCCGCTGCGCAGGGCGGGCCTGCTGCTGACCGCGTGCCTGGTCTTCCTGCTGCTGCTCAGCAGCTATGTCGTCCAGCCGTTCCTGATCCCGAGCGGCTCGATGGAGAACACGCTCCGGGTCGGCGACCGGGTGCTGGTCAACAAGCTCGCGTACGGCTTCGGTGACGAGCCCCGCCGCGGCGACGTGGTGGTTTTCGACGGGCTCGGTTCGTTCGTCCAGGACGCCCCGTCGGAGA
Source organism: Streptomyces blastmyceticus (assembly GCF_039521185.1). Lineage (NCBI taxonomy): Bacteria > Bacillati > Actinomycetota > Actinomycetes > Kitasatosporales > Streptomycetaceae > Streptomyces > Streptomyces blastmyceticus. The sequence goes on from NZ_BAAABW010000024.1 coordinate 320,189, forward strand.
ACGTGATCACCGCGCTGATCCGCAAGGGCGCGGCGTCGGTCGGGCTGATGAGCCCGGCGCGGACCGACTACATCAAGCGCGTCGTGGGCGTCGGTGGCGACCGGGTCACCTGCTGCGACGCGCGCGGCCGGCTCCAGGTCAACGGCCGGCCGATAGACGAGCCGTACCTCTTCCCGGGCGACGCCCCCTCGCGCGTTCCCTTCGACATCGTGGTGCCGCCGGGGAAGCTCTGGGTGATGGGCGACCACCGGAGCGACTCCCGCGACTCGCGTGACCACCTGGGGGAGCCGGGCGGCGGCACGGTCCCGGTCGACCGGGTCATCGGGCGCGCCGACTGGATCGGCTGGCCCTTCGGCCGGATCACCTCGCTGCGCCGGCCGGACGCCTTCGCGGACGTACCGGAACCAGGTGCCGCCGGGCCGCACGGGAGCCCCCATGGGTAGCCATGGGCGTACGGGGCCGCCGCGGTCGCACGCGCGAACGGCGGCCCCGGAGGCCGCCGCGCCCGCGCCGGCCGGCGAGCCGGTCGGTGCGGAGCCGGGCGGGCGGGCCGCGCGGCGGAAGGCGGCGCGCCGGGTCAAGCGGCGGCGGCGCCGGTCCGCGGTCAAGGAGGTGCCGATCCTCATAGCGGTGGCGCTGCTGATCGCCCTGGTGCTGAAGACGTTCCTGGTGCAGGCGTTCGTGATCCCGTCCGGCTCGATGGAAGAGACGATCCGGATCGGCGACCGGGTGCTGGTCGACAAGCTGACGCCGTGGTTCGGGTCCCGGCCGGCCCGCGGCGACGTGGTGGTCTTCAAGGACCCCGGCGGCTGGCTCACGGGGGAGGAGGCCAAGGCCGCGCGGGACCCTGTGGGCATCAAGCAGGGCAAGCAGTTCCTGACCTTCATCGGCCTGCTTCCTTCTGCGAACGAACAGGATCTGATCAAGCGCGTGATCGCCGTCGGCGGTGACACGGTCAAGTGCTGCGACAAGAACGGCAAAATCACAGTCAACGGAACGCCGCTCGACGAGCCCTATATCCATCCGGGCAACCCGCCGTCGCAGCTCCAGTTCTCGGTAAAGGTGCCGGCCGGCCGCATTTTCGTGATGGGCGACCACCGCTCCGATTCGGCCGATTCCCGCTACCACTTGGAGGACCCCGGGCAGGGCACCGTCCCGGAGGACCACGTGGTGGGGCGTGCGGTGGTCATCGCCTGGCCGTTCGGCCACTGGCGGGGATTGTCCGAACCGGACACCTTCGCATCGGTCGGGGACGCGCCGCGTACGGGGACGCGAGCGGGCGCTTCGCCGAATAGTGTGTCCCTCATGGATCAGGACGGATTGATCCAGCTCCCGACCCCTGCGGAACTCCCGCTCGTTATGGGAGTGGTGGGCCTGCGTCGTATGCACGACAGGCGGCAGAGTGGAGAGAGGAGCGGATGTGGGGGACTTGGCGGTCGGCGCACGTTCCGGTCACGGAGAGCCCGAAAAACGACCCGGGGGGACCGATGAGTCGCCCAGGGGCGACGCGCCGGAGGATGCCGCCTCGTTCCAGGCGGCTCGATCGGCCCGGACGGCCGGGGACACTGCGGACGGACCGGTGGAATCGGAGAGCGACGGCGTGACACCCGCTGACGACGCCGAGGAGCCGGGCGGGCAGCAGCCCAAGAAGCAACGATCCTTCTGGAAAGAGCTGCCGATCCTCGTCGGCATCGCCCTGGTGCTCGCGCTGCTCATCAAGACTTTCCTTGTCCAGGCGTTCTCGATTCCTTCCGATTCGATGCAGAACACCCTCCAGCGCGGCGACCGGGTGCTGGTGGACAAGCTGACTCCCTGGTTCGGTTCCAAGCCCGAGCGGGGCGAAGTGGTCGTCTTCCACGACCCGGGCAAGGGCGACCAGAGCTGGCTCGGCCCCGATACCCAGCAGCAGAATTCCGGCCCCTTCGGGCGCGGTGTGCAGCAGGTCCTGAGCTTTGTCGGCCTGATGCCCTCGGCCGAGGAGAAGGACCTCATCAAGCGGGTCATCGCCGTCGGCGGCGACACCGTGGAGTGCCAGGGCCAGGGCGGTCCGGTGAAGGTCAACGGCAAGGCGCTCGACGAGAAGTCGTACATCTTCCAGGGCAACTCGCCTTGCGACGACAAGCCGTTCGCCCCGGTCAAGGTCCCCAAGGACCACATCTGGGTGATGGGCGACCACCGCCAGGACTCGCTGGACTCCCGTTACCACCCCGACCTGTACAACGGCACGGTGCCGGTCAAGGACGTCGTCGGCCGCGCCTTCAGCGTCGCCTGGCCGATCGACCGCTGGTCCTTCCTCCCGGTGCCCGGCACCTTCGACCAGCCGGGGCTGAACGCCGCGGCCGCGGCGACGCCCGCCGCGCTCGGCCTCGCGGGCGCGGTGCCGCTGGTGCTGTGGCGCCGCCGCCGGATCGTCGGGAAGACCGCGCCGAAGGGCTGACCGGCGTCCGTACCGCCCGGTAAGGTGCGATCCCCATGCCCGAGGGCATGGGGATCCGATCTTTACGGGGGCGGGAGCGGGCATGAGCGGAGCGGGACGCGGGGAAGACGGCCACGGCCGCGCGGGCAGGGTGCTGTCCGGGCTGGCCGTGGCCGTCGGCTGTGTGCTCTTCCTCGGCGGATTCGTCTGGGGCGCCCTGCTGTACCAGCCGTACACCGTTCCCACGGACTCGATGGAGCCGACCGTCATGCGCGGCGACCGGGTGCTCGCCGAGCGCATCGACGGCAGCGAGGTGCGGCGCGGGGATGTCGTGGTCTTCAAGGACAAGGTCTGGGGCGACGTGCCCATGCTCAAGCGCGTCGTCGGGGTCGGCGGCGACAAGGTCGAGTGCTGTGACCGGCAGGGCCGGATGACGATCAACGGCAAGCCGGTCGACGAGCCGTATCTGGCGGCCGGGAGCCCGGCGTCGATCACGGCCTTCTCGGCCACCGTGCCCGACGGGCAGCTCTTCCTCATCGGCGACCACCGCACCACCTCGCTCGACTCCCGTTCCCACCTGGCCGACGCGTCCCACGGCGCGGTGCCCCGCAGCGCGGTGAAGGGGCGGGTGGACGCCATCGCCTGGCCCATGGGCAGCTGGGGGATGATGGACAGACCCCGGACGTTCGCGAGTTTGCCGGGCGGCACGTCGCACCCCGGCCCGCTGCCCCTGGTGCTGGCATCGGTGGTCGCCGGAGCGGTGCTCGTCCTCGGCGGAGCGGCGTACGGACCGATGGCGCGCCGCCTGACGCCACGGCGCGGGGCCGGGCGGGACGGCGGCTCCGGAGGCCGTGGCGGTGGGAAGGGAGTGACGACGGGTGTCCGGTGAGGTGCCGCGGACGAAGGGGCCGGGGCCGGACGGCCTGCCGGCCGACGACGGCCCGCAGGCCGGTGGAGAGCCGCGCAGGGCCTCGCGGGTCGTCCTGCTCGACCCACAGGACCGGATCCTGCTCCTCCACGGCTTCGAGCCCGACGACCCCGCCACCACCTGGTGGTTCACCCCGGGCGGCGGGCTGGAGGACGATGAGACCTGGGAGCAGGCGGCGCGCCGGGAGCTCGCCGAGGAGACCGGGATCACCGACATCGAGCTGGGCCCGCCGCTGTGGCGGCGCAGCTGCTCCTTCCCCTTCGACGGGCGCCGCTGGGACCAGGACGAGTGCTACTACCTGGCCCGCACCCGGCAGGCCGCGGAGTGGACCGGGGGCGAGACGGAGCTGGAGCGGCGCAGTGTCACGGGGCTGCGCTGGTGGACGTGCGGGGAACTCCTCGCGACCCGTGAGACGGTGTATCCGACCAGGCTCGCCGAGCTGCTGCGTACGCTGCTCGACGAGGGACCCCCGAGTACGCCGGTGCTCCTGGAGACGGAGCGGGCCTGACGCACAATAGGGGGACGCACGGCTGAAGGGGAACATGCCATGAGCGCCGAGGACCTCGAGAAGTACGAGACCGAGATGGAGCTGAAGCTCTACCGGGAGTACCGCGATGTCGTCGGTCTGTTCAAATACGTGATCGAGACCGAGCGGCGCTTCTACCTCACCAATGACTACGAGATGCAGGTGCACTCCGTACAGGGCGAGGTCTTCTTCGAGGTCTCGATGGCCGACGCCTGGGTGTGGGACATGTACCGGCCGGCGCGCTTCGTCAAACAGGTGCGGGTGCTCACCTTCAAGGACGTGAACATCGAGGAGCTCAACAAGAGCGATCTCGACCTCCCGGGTGGCTGAGTTATCCACAACCGGCGGGTTATCCACCAAGATCCAACAGTGGGGCGTGGTCGCGGCACAGTCGGTGCCGGAGGTGGTGACCATGCTTCGATCGGAGCGGTCGGCGGAATCAGCGGGATCAGTGGGATCGGCGGGGCCGGGGAGCTCCTCGGAATCTTCGGAATCTTCTGGATCTTCGAGAGCGGCAGGATCGGCGGGACCCTCGGGGGAGGCCGGACCGTCCGAGGGCGCCGGATCGTCCGAGGGCTTCGCGCGACAGGCGCTCGGCCGCTACGGCGAGGAGCTGGCGGTGCGCCGGCTCACGGAGGCCGGGATAAGGATCCTGGACCGCAATTGGCGCTGCCGGGACGGTGAGATCGACATCGTCGCGTCCGACGGTGACGCCCTGGTGGTCTGCGAGGTGAAGACCCGGCGCGCGGGCGCCTACGAACACCCGATGGCGGCGGTCCGGACCGTGAAGGCCGACCGGCTGCGCAGGCTCGCCGGGCGATGGCTGGAGCGAAACGGAGGGCCGCCGCCGGGCGGGGTGCGGATCGACCTGGTGGGCGTGGTCGTCCCCGACCGGGGAGCGCCCTTCGTGGAGCACGCCAAGGGGGTGGCGTGATGGGATTCGCCCGCACGTGCTCGGTGGCCCTGGTCGGGGTCGAGGGCGTCCTGGTCGAGGTCCAGGCCGGCCTGGAACCGGGCATCGCCGCCTTCACCCTGGTCGGCCTGCCGGACAAGAGCCTCCAGGAGAGCCGCGACAGGGTCCGCTCGGCCGTGGTGAACTCCGGTGCGGAGTGGCCGCAGAAGAAACTGACGGTGGGGCTCAGCCCGGCATCGGTCCCCAAGGGCGGCAGCGGCTTCGACCTCGCGGTGGCGTGCGCGGTCCTGGGCGCCGCCGAGCGGATCGACCCACGCCAGATCGCCGACCTGGTGATGATCGGCGAGCTCGGCCTCGACGGCCGGGTCCGGCCGGTCCGCGGCGTCCTGCCCGCGGTGCTTGCCGCCGCCGACGCGGGCTACCGCCAGGTGGTCGTCGCCGAGCAGACGGCCGCGGAGGCGTCCCTGGTGCCCGAGGTCTCGGTCCTCGGCGTCCGCAGCCTGCGCCAGCTGATCGCGGTCCTCTCGGACGAACCCGTGCCAGAGGAGGAACCGATCGAGGACGGGCGTCCCGATCCGACGCTGGCGGGGCTGTCGGTGGCCGGGGCCGGAATCGGGACAGGGGTGCTCTGCGGGGTCGGCGCCGCCCTCCACGTCCCCGACCTGGCCGAGGTCGCGGGCCAGCACCTGGCCCGCAAGGCCCTGGAGGTCGCGGCCGCGGGCGGTCACCACATCTACCTCAAGGGCCCGCCGGGAGCGGGCAAGACGATGCTGGCGGAGCGGCTGCCCGGCCTGTTGCCACCGCTGACGTCCCAGGAGGCCCTGGAGGTCACGGCGGTGCACTCCGTCGCCGGTGTCCTGCCGCCCGGCAAGCCACTGGTGAACGCTCCGCCGTACTGCGCTCCCCACCACTCGGCGACGATGGCGGCCCTCGTGGGCGGCGGCAACGGCCTGCCGCGCCCCGGCGCGGTTTCCCTGGCCCACAGGGGCGTCCTTTTCCTTGACGAGGCACCGGAATTCAGCGGGCGGGCGCTGGACGCCCTGAGACAGCCGCTCGAGGCCGGTCATGTCGTGGTGGCCCGCTCGGCGGGGATGATGCAGATGCCCGCGCGGTTTCTCCTGGCCATGGCTGCGAATCCCTGCCCTTGCGGTCGGCACTCGCAGCTGGGGGAGGAGTGCGAGTGCTCTCCGACCGCGATCCGCCGCTATCAGGCCAGGTTGTCGGGCCCGTTGCTGGACCGGGTCGACCTGCGGGTCAGGGTGGAGGCGGTCACCCGGGCCGAACTGACCGGCAGGGACGGGGCGGTGGAGAACACCGAGACGGTGGCCGCGCGCGTGCGCGAGGCACGGGAGCGGGCCGCCGCCCGGTACCGGGCCACCCCGTGGAGCACCAACGGCGAGATGCCGGGACACGAGCTGCGCACCCGATGGCACCCCCTGCCCGGAGCCCTCAAGGAAGCCGAACGTGACATGGAGTGCGGCCTGCTGACGGCCCGGGGGCTCGACCGGGTCCTCAGGGTCGCCTGGACCGTCGCCGACCTCGCCGGACACGACCGCCCGGATGCGGAGGACGTGGCGCAGGCCCTCTATCTGCGCACCGGCTTCACCCGGGGTGTCCCGGTCGAGGTGGGGGCGAGGTGATGCGCGGGCGCCGGAGAACGGGGGAGGGGCCCGATGACGGAGGCGGCCTCGAAGACGCGGGCGGGCCACGGCCGGGAAGCGGTGCCCAGGGCAGGGCTGCCCCCGGCGCCGGGGGCTCCCGGACCGGGACTCCCGGACCTGAGCCGCCCGGGGATCGCGCACCCGGCCTCGCGGAGCGGCTCGCGCGCGTGGCGCTGACGCGGCTCACCGAACCGGGGGACGAGCGAGTGGGGCGCTGGCTGCGGGAGCTCGGTGCCGAGGGCCTGGTGCGGGGGCTGACCGGAGCGGGACCACCGCCCCCGGGCGCGGGGAAGGAACGGCTCGCGGGGTGCCGGGCGCGGGCGGCGGCGCTCGACCCCCGTCGCGATCTCGGCACCGTCGCCGGGCTGGGCGGCCGCTTCCTCTGCCCGGGCGACCGGGAGTGGCCGGGGCAGCTGAACGACCTCGGCGACGCCCGCCCCGTCGGCCTCTGGGTGCGGGGCGAGGCCAACCTCCGGCTGTGGGCCCTGCGGTCCGTCGCCGTCGTCGGCGCCCGGGCCTGCACCGACTACGGCTCCCACGTCTCGGCCACCCTCGGCGCCGGGCTGGCCGAGCTCGGCTGGGTGGTGGTCTCGGGCGCTGCCTACGGGGTGGACGGAGCGGCGCACCGCGGAGCGCTCGCCGCCGGTGGCGCGACCATAGCGGTGCTGGCGTGCGGGGTGGACGTGCCCTATCCACGCGGGCACGCCGAGTTGATCGGCCGGATCGCGGAACAGGGTCTGGTGCTCGCCGAGTTGCCGCCCGGCGGCCATCCGACGCGCAGCCGCTTCGTCCTGCGCAACCGCGTCATCGCGGCGTTGACGCGCGGGACGGTGGTCGTGGAGGCGCAGTACCGCAGCGGATCCCTGGTCACGGCGCGGCGCGCCCGGGATCTGGGGCGGCACACGATGGGCATCCCCGGCCCGGTCACCTCGGGGCTCTCGGCAGGCGTCCATGAACTCCTGCGCGAGGACGTGTGCCTGGTGACCGACGCCGCCGAGATCGCCGAGCTGGTCGGCGGCATGGGAGAGCTCGCCCCCGAGCGGCGCGGCCCCGTCGTGCCCCGGGACCTGCTCACCCCCGCGCTGACCGCGGTGCTCGAAGCGGTGCCCGGAGGGCCCGGCGGCGACCGCGACCTCATCGCCCGCAACGCGGGCCGGGACCGGGACCGGACCCTCCGCGGGCTCCATGAACTCCAGGCCCTCGGCTTCGTCGAACGCTCCGGTGATCACTGGAAGTTGGCGGGCCCGACGTCAACATCCGGCACCACCAAGCCCCCCGGACGGCGCCCGTCCGTGCGGCGAGGCGGTTCTTGACCTGGGGCGATCGGGTGAAAGGGTTAAGGGGGTGACCGCGGGAGCCGATACGGCCAACCCGCCGCGGCCGCCGGGCGATCCGGCAGTCGCACTCCGGGAGCGCGGCCAGTGGAACCTATCCGCATATCGACCGAAGGGGCTCTCCTCGCGCACCGCAGCGCGTCAGTCACGCTACGCTCACGGGAATCCAGCCATTCGTACCACTCCATTCACATCCCTATTCACGTCACGTCTCCATTCACGTCACAGCAGAACGGCTCAAGACGACGAATGCCCCAGCACACCTCCGGGTCCGATCGCGCGGCGGCACCGCCCGCAGCACGCGGGCCCGTGCGCCCTCCCGCACCCTCGACGCTCGATGAGCTGTGGCGGTCGTACAAGGCCACGGGCGACGACCGGCTGCGGGAGCAATTGATCCTCCACTACTCGCCGCTGGTGAAGTATGTGGCGGGGCGGGTCAGCGTCGGTCTGCCGCCCAATGTCGAGCAGGCGGACTTTGTTTCCTCCGGGGTCTTCGGACTCATCGACGCCATCGAGAAGTTCGACCCCACGCGCGAGATCAAGTTCGAGACCTATGCCATCACCCGCATCCGCGGGGCGATGATCGACGAATTGCGGGCCCTGGACTGGATCCCGCGCTCGGTCCGCCAGAAAGCGCGTGCCGTCGAGCGCGCGTACGCCACCTTGGAGGCGGCGCTGCGCCGCACACCCTCGGAGGCCGAGGTGGCGGCGGAGATGGGCATCGCCGTCGAGGAACTGCACAGCGTCTTCAGCCAGTTGTCGCTGGCCAACGTCGTGGCCCTGGAGGACCTGCTGCACGTCGGCGCCGAGGGCGGCGAGCGGCTGAGCCTGATGGACACGCTCGAGGACACCGCCGCGGACGACCCCGTCGAGGTGGCCGAGGACCGCGAGCTGCGCAGGCTGCTCGCCCGCGCGATCAACACCCTTCCCGAGCGGGAGAAGACGGTGGTCACGCTCTATTACTACGAGGGCCTCACCCTGGCCGAGATCGGCCATGTGCTCGGCGTCACGGAGAGCCGGGTCAGCCAGATCCACACCAAGTCGGTCCTCCAGCTGAGGGCGAAACTGGCGGACATAGGACGCTGACCGGACCCACCGGCCACCACCGGACCCGACGGGCCGCCCCATCACCGCTCCGCGCGCCCGCCCGGACGCCGCCCCGCGGGGAAACGTGCCGTCGGCGTCGTCCCGGTCAGCGGATATCCGTAAAGTGGAGCCGTGCCCAGGATTCGAGCGGCCTCAGTGGCCGAGCACCGGACGATGCAGCGCGACGCCCTGCTGGACGCCGCACGTTCCCTGTTGTCCGAAGGCGGTACGGAGGCGTTGACCTTCCCCGCGCTGGCCGAGCGCACCGGGCTGGCACGGTCCTCGGTCTATGAGTACTTCCGTTCGCGGGCCGCGGTCGTCGAGGAGCTGTGCGCCGTCGACTTCCCCGTCTGGGCGGCCGAGGTCGAGGCCGCCATGGAGCGCGCGGAGACGCCCGAGGCGAAGATCGAGGCGTATGTGCGCCGGCAGCTGGCGCTCGTCGGCGACCGGCGTCACCGCGCCGTGGTCGCCATCTCCGCGGGTGAGCTGGACTCCGGCGCCCGCGAGAAGATCCGCGCCGCGCACGGCGGGCTGGTGGCCATGGTGGGCGAGGCCCTCGTCGCCCTCGGCCATGAGCAGCCCCGCCTCGCCGCCATGCTCCTCCAGGGAGTGGTGGACGCCGCGGTCCGCCGCATCGAGCTCGGCGCGGCCGAGGAGCCGCACCGCATCACCGAGGCGGCCGTGTCCATGGCCCTGCGCGGGGTCCGGGGCTGACGCTCCCGCGACGGGCGGCCCGAGCGGGCCGGTGAGCGGCAGCAGCCGGGACGGCGGGCGGCGCAGCATCCACGGCGGCAGCAGCATCAGGGGATCGAGATAGACGTCCCCGCGGAGCAGCCCCCAGTGCAGACAGCCCGCAGGACAGTGGAAGGGGCCCGCCTGCACGGTGCCCACCGGCTGCCCGGCGGCCACCTGATCGCCTTCGTGGACGGACGACCGCACCGGTTCATAGGTGATCCGCAGCGGCGGGTCGCCCGTCCCGGCCAGGGCGACGGCCACGACTCCCCGCCCGGCGACCGTGCCGGCGAAGGACACCGTCCCGGGGGCGGCCGCGCGCACCGGCTGCCCCGCCCGGGTGTCGAGATCCACCCCGCGGTGGCCCGCCGCCCAGGGCTTCGGCGGTGGATCCCACGCCCGTACGACCACGGGGCGGCCCCCACGAGCCCCGGTGACCGGCCACGCCCGGTCGCCTCCGGCCCCGCCCGCCCCCGGAGGGCCTGTGGCGGTGGCGGCCACGACGGCCGCCGTGGCCGGGTCCGCGGGCGTGGAGTGGGGCGTGGAGCGCGTGACCCAAGTGGGCTGTGTGACGCATGCGATGAGCATGGTCACGGTCAGTAAGACGCCGGGCGTCGCCGCGCCCACGTCTGGGGAACGCCGCCGGAGGTGCCACGTGAGAGATCGCATGCGAGAACCGTGACCCACCCCGCCGATTCGTGGGGATCTTGACCAGGATCTGTGGACTACTCGCGGGTTGTGCACAACGCCGTCACCCGGGCCTTCCCGGGTCCCGTACACTTCTCATGGCGATCCGGGTCACCGGATCGACTTCGCACGCCCCGCTACCGGCGCGTCAGTCCCTTTCGGGCAGCCCGGTGGCCGTGTCTCTCGGTCCGCGGAACGGTTCCTCGCAAGGGTGCCTTCCACGGCGGACACGTCGGGGCGTCAGGAGCGGCGGCCGCCCGGCCGCCGTGGAACCGAGTATTTCAAGGAGCGCGGCCATGGCCGTCGTCACGATGCGGGAGCTGCTGGAGAGCGGCGTCCACTTCGGTCACCAGACCCGTCGTTGGAACCCGAAGATGAAGCGTTTCATCTTCACGGAGCGCAACGGCATCTACATCATCGACCTGCTCCAGTCGCTGTCGTACATCGACCGCGCCTACGAGTTCGTCAAGGAGACCGTCGCGCACGGTGGCTCCATCATGTTCGTCGGTACGAAGAAGCAGGCCCAGGAGGCCATCGCCGAGCAGGCGACCCGCGTCGGGATGCCGTACGTCAACCAGCGCTGGCTGGGCGGCATGCTCACCAACTTCTCGACCGTCTACAAGCGCCTGCAGCGCCTGAAGGAGCTCGAGCTCATCGACTTCGAGGATGTGGCCGCCTCCGGCCTCACCAAGAAGGAGCTGCTCGTCCTCTCCCGCGAGAAGACCAAGCTCGAGAAGACCCTCGGCGGTATCCGCGAGATGCAGAAGGTGCCCAGCGCCGTCTGGATCGTGGACACCAAGAAGGAGCACATCGCCGTCGGTGAGGCGCGCAAGCTGCGCATCCCGGTCGTCGCGATCCTCGACACCAACTGCGACCCCGACGAGGTCGACTACAAGATCCCGGGCAACGACGACGCGATCCGCTCCGTCACGCTGCTCACCCGCGTGATCGCCGACGCCGTCGCCGAGGGCCTCATCGCCCGTTCCGGTGCCGCCACCGGTGACGCCAAGGCCGACAAGGCCGCCGGCGAGCCGCTCGCCGAGTGGGAGCGCGACCTGCTCGAGGGCGAGAAGAAGGCTGACGAGACCGAGGCTCCGGCCGAGGCCCCGGCCGCCGAGGCCGAGAAGCCGGCCGCGGACGCCGAGCAGGCCTGACAACTCAGTCGCGGTAGATGACGGCGGGGGACGGCGCGACCGGCGCCGCCCCCGTCGTGCACCCGTAGTCACAACGACTTCCGAGAGAGATTCACCATGGCGAACTTCACCGCCGCTGACGTCAAGAAGCTCCGTGAGCTCACCGGCGCCGGCATGATGGACTGCAAGAAGGCGCTGGACGAGGCGGCCGGCGACCTGGACAAGGCCGTCGAGATCGTTCGCGTCAAGGGCCTGAAGGGCGTGGCCAAGCGCGAGAGCCGCACCACCTCGAACGGTGCCGTCGTCTCGGTCATCGCCGACGACAACACCTCCGGTGTGCTCGTCGAGCTGAAGTGCGAGACCGACTTCGTCGCCAAGGGCGAGAAGTTCATCGCCGTCGCCGAGACGCTGGCCGCCCACGTCGCCAAGACCGCTCCGGCGGACCTCGAGGCGCTCATGGCGTCCGAGATCGAGGCCGGCAAGACCGTCCAGGCGTTCGTGGACGAGGCCAACGCCACCCTCGGCGAGAAGATCGTCGTCGACCGCTTCGCGCAGTTCGCCGACGGTTACGTCTCCGCGTACATGCACCGCACCGCCGCGGACCTGCCGCCGCAGGTCGGCGTCCTTGTCGAGCTCGACAAGGACAACGCCGAGGTCGCCAAGGACATCGCGCAGCACATCGCCGCGTTCGCGCCGAAGTTCCTCTCCCGCGAGGACATCCCGGCCGACGTACTCGAGAACGAGCGCCGCGTCGCCGAGGCCACCGCCCGCGAGGAGGGCAAGCCCGAGGCCGCCCTGCCGAAGATCATCGAGGGTCGCGTCACCGGCTTCGTCAAGGAGAACTCCGTTCTCGAGCAGGCGTTTGCCAAGGACAACAAGAAGACCGTCCAGAAGATTCTGGACGAGGCCGGTGTCAAGCTGAAGCGCTTCTCGCGCATCCGCGTCGGCGCCTGAGCCGTCAGCAGGGCAGCGAATGACCTGCGACCCGCTAGGGTCGTACGCAGCCGACCCTTCACCGGTCGGCCGCTGATGTGACGAGGAGGCCATTGCCGTACAGGGATCTGATAAAGACCCATCCGGCAATGGCCTTCTTCGTATGTGCACGAGGAGATCTCCAATGAATCAGGGTGCGGACGCCCGGCCGGCAGCCGACGACAAAAGCGCTGACCACGGCAAACGCCGTCGGTTTATGCTGAAACTGTCCGGCGAGGCATTCGCCGGCGGCGGGGGCCTCGGTGTCGACCCCGATGTCGTGCACGCCATCGCTCGCGAGATCGCGGCAGTCGTCCGCGACGGCTACGAGATCGCCGTCGTCATCGGCGGCGGCAACTTCTTCCGCGGCGCCGAGCTCCAGCAGCGCGGCATGGACCGTGCCCGCTCGGACTACATGGGCATGCTCGGCACCGTCATGAACTCTCTCGCCCTCCAGGACTTCCTGGTCAAGGAAGGCGTCGAGACGCGGGTGCAGACCGGCATCACCATGGGCCAGGTCGCCGAGCCGTTCATCCCGCTGCGCGCGGTGCGCCACCTGGAGAAGGGCCGCGTCGTCATCTTCGGCGCCGGCATGGGCATGCCCTACTTCTCCACCGACACCACCGCCGCCCAGCGCGCCCTGGAGATCCACGCCGAGGCGATCCTGATGGGCAAGAACGGCGTCGACGGGGTCTACGACTCCGACCCGAAGAAGAACCCCGACGCGGTGAAGTTCGACGCTCTCGAGTACAGCGAGGTGCTGTCCCGCGGCCTCAAGGTCGCCGACGCCACCGCCATCTCCCTGTGCATGGACAACAAGGTGCCGATCCTCGTCTTCGAGCTGCTCGCCGAGGGCAACATCGCGCGTGCGGTCAAGGGTGAGAAGATCGGCACGCTCGTGAGCGACCAGAGCACGCGGGCCTGACGGCCCGGACAACCGCCGTCCTGGGCGATCACGCCGCACAGGGACGGCAACACCGTGCCGTGGGAAGACCCCGGCACGGGGATGGACAACTGCCTGCCGGTCGGACACCGTGCAGGAGAAGACGCGCGCAGGGGCGAGGCTCTGCTTACTGATAACACCAGGAGCAAGTGGTGATCGAAGAGATCCTCCTCGAGGCCGAGGAGAAGATGGAGAAGGCCGTTGTGGTCGCCAAGGAGGACTTCGCGGCGATTCGCACCGGGCGTGCGCACCCCGCGATGTTCAACAAGATCGTGGCCGACTACTACGGTGCGCTGACGCCGATCAACCAGCTGGCGTCCTTCTCGGTGCCGGAGCCGCGCATGGCTGTGGTGACGCCCTTCGACAAGAGCGCACTGCGCAACATCGAGCAGGCCATCCGCGACTCGGACCTCGGTGTCAACCCGAGCAACGACGGCAACATCATCCGAGTGACGTTCCCCGAGCTGACCGAGGAGCGCCGCCGCGACTACATCAAGGTGGCCCGCACCAAGGGCGAGGACGCGAAGATCTCGATCCGCGCCATCCGCCGCAAGGCCAAGGACGCCCTCGACAAGCTCGTCAAGGACAAGGAGTCCGGCGAGGACGAGGTGCGCCGCGCGGAGAAGGAGCTCGACGACACCACCGCGAAGTACGTCGCGCAGGTGGACGAGCTGCTCAAGCACAAGGAAGCCGAGCTCCTCGAGGTCTGATGAACGACACATCCTGGGGAGCCCCGTCGAGCGCCGGGTACTGGGGGTCCACCGACCGCGGCCCCGCCCCCTCGCTCGGTGGGGACGTGCGCCCGGGTTCGGCGGGTCCTGTGCACGAGGCGGGCGTCGCGGCGCAGACTCGGCCCATGCCCATCGTGCCCCCCTCAGGCGGAGACCAGGACGACCGTGACGAGGGGGCCGCCCACCTGCGCGGCCCCCTGTTCCGTGATGAACAGGAGCCCGACATCCGGCCCCAGGAGTCTGCCCCGGAGCCTGCATCCCCCCAGGCACCCAAGGCCGGCAAGAAGAGCGCCGGCCGAGATCTTCGGGCCGCGATAGGGGTGGGACTGGGCCTCGGCGCGGTCATCCTCGCCTCCCTGTTCATCTACAAGCCCGTCTTCCTCGGCGTGATCGTCGTCGCCGTCGTCGTCGGGCTGTGGGAGCTGACGTCCCGCCTCGCCGAGCGGAAGGCCGTCAAGGCCCCCCTGGTGCCGCTCGCGCTGGGCGGTGCCGCCATGGTCATCGCCGGTTACGCGAGGGGCGCAGAGGGCGCGTGGGTGGCCATGGCCTTCACCGCGCTCGCCGTGCTCGTGTGGCGGATGTCGGAGCCTCCGGACGACTACCTCAGGGATGTCACGGCGGGCATCTTCGCCGCGTTCTACGTGCCCTTCCTGGCCACGTTCGTGGCCCTGATGCTGGCCGCGGGCGACGGCGCGTGGCGGGTGCTCACCTTCCTGATCCTCACGGTCGTCAGCGACACCGGTGCGTACGCGGTGGGCTGGAAGTTCGGCAAGCGCAAGCTCGCGCCGCGCATCAGCCCCGGCAAGACGCGCGAGGGCCTGCTGGGAGCCGTGCTCTTCGCCATGGTGGCGGGCGCGCTGTGCATGCACTTCCTGATCGACGGCGGCAAGTGGTGGCAGGGACTGCTGCTCGGCCTCGCCGTCGCGGCCAGCGCCACGCTGGGCGACCTCGGCGAGTCCATGATCAAGCGCGACCTCGGCATCAAGGACATGGGCGCGCTGCTGCCCGGCCATGGCGGGATCATGGACCGGCTGGACTCGCTGCTGCCGACCGCACCCGTGGTGTGGTTGCTGATGGTGGTCTTCGTCGGCAGCGCATAGGGCCCCGGCCTGCGCTTTCTTCGGTGAGGGGTCCGTTGTCCACAGGGCGGCGGGCCCCTCTCCGCGCGTCTGCGACACTGGTAGGACCATGCCTGCACCTGGAGAACTCACTTTCGTCGCGCCGCGCGGGGCCAAGCTGCCCCCGCGGCACCTTGCCGACCTCTCGCCCGCCGAGCGCCGCGAGGCGGTTGCCGCGATCGGCGAGAAGCCGTTCCGTGCGAAGCAGCTGTCGCAGCACTACTTCGCCCGGTATGCGCACGACCCCGCGGCATGGACCGACATCCCCGCCGCCGCCCGCGAGAAGCTCGCGTCCGAGCTGCTGCCGGAGCTGATGAAGGTCGTCCGGCACATCTCGTGCGACGACGACACCACCCGCAAGACCCTCTGGCGACTGCACGACGGCAAGCTCGTCGAGTCGGTGCTGATGCGCTACCCCGACCGGGTCACCATGTGCATCAGCTCCCAGGCCGGCTGCGGGATGAACTGCCCGTTCTGCGCCACGGGCCAGGCCGGTCTCGACCGCAATCTGTCGACCGCCGAGATCGTGCACCAGATCGTGGACGGCATGCGCGCGCTGCGCGACGGCGAGGTGCCGGGCGGCCCCGCCCGCCTGTCCAACATCGTCTTCATGGGCATGGGCGAGCCGCTCGCCAACTACAAGCGGGTCGTCGGCGCCATCCGCCGGCTCACCGACCCCGAGCCCGACGGCCTCGGCCTCTCCCAGCGGGGCATCACCGTCTCCACCGTCGGCCTGGTCCCCGCGATGCACCGCTTCGCCGACGAGGGCTTCAAGTGCCGCCTCGCGGTCTCGCTGCACGCCCCCGACGACGAGCTGCGCGACACCCTGGTGCCGGTCAACACCCGCTGGAAGGTCCGCGAGGTCCTCGACGCCGCCTGGGAGTACGCGGAGAAGTCGGGCCGCCGCATCTCCATCGAGTACGCCCTGATCCGCGACATCAACGACCAGGCGTGGCGCGGTGACCTGCTCGGCCGGCTCCTCAAGGGCAAGCGCGTGCACGTCAACCTCATCCCGCTCAACCCCACCCCGGGGTCGAAGTGGACGGCCTCCCGCCCGGAGGACGAGCGGGCGTTCGTCGCGGCGATCGCCGCGCACGGCGTGCCGGTGACCGTCCGCGACACCCGTGGCCAGGAGATCGACGGCGCCTGCGGACAGCTGGCGGCGGCCGAGCGCTGAGCGCGCCCTCGGAACGGCACTGATACGGTGCCTTCGCACAAACGAACGCACAAATGAACAATCCGACAGGGGAGCGCGAAAGCGCTGAGAGTGCGGCACGGGCCGCAGACCCTCGGACCTGATCCGGGTCATACCGGCGTAGGGAGTCAGCTCATCATGAACACCAATCTCCGGCGTGCCCTCGGCGCGGCCGCCGCCGTCGCGGTCGGCCTGCCCGCGCTCGCCGCCTGCGGCTCTGGCGGCTCCGGGGCGGCCGACGGCGGCAAGACCGTCACCCTCGTCTCGCACGACTCCTTCAACGTCTCGGACGGCGTGCTCAAGGAGTTCGAGAAGCAGAGCGGCTACACCGTCAAGGTGCTCAAGAGCGGTGACGCCGGAGCGGCCGTCAACCAGGCGATCCTCTCCGCGAAGCACCCGCAGGGCGATGTCTTCTTCGGCGTCGACAACACCCTCCTGTCGCGCGCGCTCGACAAGGACCTCTTCACGCCGTACGAGGCCAAGGGCCTGGACCGGGTTCCCAAGGCCCTCCAGGCCGACGCCGCGCAGCACCGGGTCACCCCGATCGACACCGGCGACATCTGCGTCAACTACGACCGCGCGTACTTCGCCGACCACAAGCTGGCCCCGCCGCAGTCCTTCGACGACCTGATCAAGCCGGAGTACAAGAACCTCCTCGTCACGGAGAACTCCGCCACGTCGTCCCCCGGGCTCGCCTTCCAGCTCGGCAGCATCGCCAAGTACGGCGACGACGGCTGGCAGGACTACTGGAAGAAGCTCAAGGCCAACGGCGTCGAGGTGGTCGACGGCTGGGAGCAGGCGTACAACCAGCGCTTCTCCGGCTCCGCCGCCGGCCGGAAGGCCAAGGGCGACAAGCCGCTGGTCGTCTCCTACGCCTCCAGCCCGCCCGCCGAGGTGATGGACGTGAAGCCCGAGCCGAAGGAGGCCCCGACCGGGGTCGCGACCGGCACGTGCTTCCGGCAGATCGAATTCGCCGGACTGCTGTCCGGCGCGAAGAACACCGAGGGCGGCAAGGCGCTGATCGACTTCCTGCTGAGCAAGAAGTTCCAGGAGGACATGCCGCTGACCATGTTCGTCAACCCCGCCGCCCAGGACGCCGCGCTGCCCGGCCTGTTCACCAAGTACGGCGCGAAGGTCACCGATCCTGAGACCCTCGCCCCGGAGAAGATCGCCAAGAACCGCGACCAGTGGATCAAGGCATGGTCCTCGATCGTCCTGAAGTAGACGTCACGGGGAAGCCGCCACAGGGCTCCCGGACGGCCTCAAGGCGGTCCCGGCAGTCCCTCCGGCGGACGGCGGTGCGGCTCGGCCTGATGGTCGTGCCGCTCGCCTTCTTCGGGGTCTTCTTCGCCTACCCCGTCACCGCGATCGTCTCCCGGGGGCTCAAGGACGGCGGGCACTGGCAGTTCGGCCGCATTGGCGAGGTCGTCACCGACCCCGCGATCGGCCACGTCCTGTGGTTCACCACCTGGCAGGCGTTCGCCTCCACCGCGCTGACCCTCGCTCTCGCGCTCCCCGGCGCGTACGTCTTCGCGCGTTTCGACTTCCCCGGCAAGCAGCTGCTGCGGGCCGTGGTCACCGTCCCCTTCGTCCTGCCGACCGTCGTCGTCGGTTCGGCGTTCCTGGCGCTGCTGGGGCGCGGCGGGCTGCTGGACGAGCTGTGGGGCGTGCGCCTGGACACCACGGTGTGGGCGATCCTGCTCGCCCACGTCTTCTTCAACTACGCCGTGGTCGTACGGACCGTCGGCGGCCTCTGGGCACAGCTCGACCCCCGCCAGGAAGAGGCGGCGCGGGTGCTGGGTGCGGGCCGCTTCGCCGCCTGGCGGCGGGTGACCCTGCCCGCCCTGACGCCCGCCGTGGCGGCCGCGGCCCTGATGGTCTTCCTCTTCACCTTCACCTCCTTCGGCGTCGTGCAGATCCTGGGCGGCCCGCGCTACTCCACGCTGGAAGTGGAGATCTATCAGCAGACCGCGCAGCTGCTGGACCTGCCGACCGCGGCCGTGCTCACCCTCGTACAGTTCGTGGCGGTGGCGGTGCTGCTCGTGGTGCACGGCCGGACCGTACGCCGCAGGGAGTCCGCCCTGAAGCTCGTCGACGCCGCGCGCACCGCACGCCGGCCGCGCGGCGCGGCGCAGTGGGCGCTGCTCTGCTCCGTGCTGGTCGTGATCGCGCTGCTGGTCCTGGTGCCGCTCGTCGTCCTCACCCTGCGCTCCTTCGACGGCCCCGACGGCTATGGCCTCGCCTTCTACCGCGCCCTCGCCTCGGCGGGCGACAACGGCGGCACGTTCGTCGTCGCCCCGCTGGAGGCCATCGGCAACTCGCTGGCGTACGCGCTGGCCGCCACCGGCATCGCAGTGGTCGTGGGCGGTCTGGCGGCCGCCGCGCTCACCCGGCGCGCGGGGCGGCTCGTCCGCGGCTTCGACGCGCTGCTGATGCTGCCGCTCGGCACCTCCGCCGTGACCGTCGGCTTCGGCTTCCTGATCACCCTGGACGAGCCGCCGCTGGACCTGCGCACGTCGTGGATCCTGGTGCCGCTCGCACAGGCCCTGGTGGGCGTGCCCTTCGTCGTACGGACCATGCTGCCGGTGCTGCGAGCGGTGGACGCCCGGCTGCGCGAGGCCGCCGCGGTGCTCGGCGCGTCGCCGCTGCGCGCCTGGCGCGAGGTGGACCTGCCGCTGGTGGGCCGCGCCCTGGCGGTCGCGGCCGGTTTCGCGTTCGCCGTGTCGCTGGGCGAGTTCGGGGCGACGGTCTTCATCGCCCGGCCCGACAGCCCGACGCTGCCCGTGGCGGTGGCCCGGCTGCTCGGCCGGCCCGGGGAGCTCAACTACGGCCAGGCGATGGCCCTCAGCACGATCCTGATGCTGGTGTGCGCGGCGGCGCTGCTGGTTCTGGAGCGCGTCCGCACCGACCGTTCGGGAGAGTTCTAGATGTCCCTGCTGCGACTGGACGGCGTGACCGTCCGCTTCGGTGAGCGCGCGGCGCTGGACGCGGTCGACCTGGAGATCGCCGAACACGAGACGGTGTGCGTGCTCGGGCCGAGCGGCAGCGGCAAGTCCACGCTGCTGCGGGTGGTCGCCGGACTGCAGCGCGCGGACGCCGGGCGGGTGTTCCTCTCCGGGAACGACCAGGCCGGTGTGCCGACGCACCGGCGTGAGGTGGGCCTGATGTTCCAGGACCACCAGCTCTTCCCGCAGCGCGACGTGGGCGGCAACGTCGGCTTCGGGCTGCGCATGCGGAGGACGGGACGCGCGGAGGCGGAGCGCCGGGTGGCCGAACTGCTCGACATGGTGGGGCTGCCGGGCGCCCAGCGGCGGTCCGTCGCGGCGCTGTCGGGCGGCGAGCAGCAGCGGGTCGCGCTGGCTCGCGCGCTCGCCCCGCGGCCGCGGCTGCTGATGCTCGACGAGCCGCTGGGCCAGCTCGACCGGAGCCTGCGGGAGCGCCTCGTGGTGGAGCTGCGGGAGCTCTTCGGACGGCTGGGCACCACCGTGCTGGCCGTCACCCACGACCAGGGCGAGGCCTTCGCGCTCGCCGACCGGGTCGTGGTGATGCGGGACGGCCGCATCGCCCAGGCCGGGACGCCGCTTGAGGTCTGGCAGCGGCCCGCGTCGGAGTTCGTGGCCCGCTTCCTCGGCTTCGACAACGTGGTCGAGGCGACGGTGTCCGGCGAGCGCGCGGACACGGTGTGGGGCAAGGTGCCGGTGCCGGCCGGGACGCCGGAGGGCCGCCGCCGGCTGCTCGTACGGCCCGCGGGCGTCCGCCTGGCACCCGTGGTGGACGGGCTGCCCTGCACGGTCACCGGGCGGACGTTCCGGGGCGACCACGTGGTGGTGCTGCTCCGGCCCGCCGACGGCCCGGAGCTGGAGGCGGCGTGCGGACTGCCGGACGCACCGGACGTGGGTGACCGGGTGGGCGTGGTGTTCCGCGCCGACGACGTGGTGGTGCTGGGCGGTTCCTGACCGTACGGGAACGGGCCGGCCGCCTGGTCCGTGAGGACGGGCGGCCGGCCCGTTTTCGTGGGTTTGCCGGTGTGTCAGCCGCTTACTGTCGGCTGGAGTTCCTTCGGCTCAGGTTCCGCCTCCGGCGCGCCTTCCGGTTCGCCGAACCAGGCGACCGCCACCGCGCCGGTCACCGCCAGCAGGAAGCCGAGGATCGCGACCCAGGCGAAGCCGGGACGGGAGCTGTCGCCGAGCAGCAGGACGCCGATGATGCCCGGCAGGACGGTCTCACCGACGACGAGGGCCGCCGTGGCGCCGTTGACCGAGCCGATCTGGAGGGCGACGGTGTGCAGGTACATGCCGACCGCGCCGGATATGAGGATGGCGTAGAGGGCCGGGTCCGCGATCAGGGTGGGCAGGTCGAAGGGGTCGATCCCGTCCAGGATGCGTACGCCCACGCCGATCGCGCCGAAGCCGAGACCGGACAGCAGGCCGGCCAGGATCGCGGCGCGCGACCCCATCAGGCGCACGGCCACGGTGCCGCCGCCCATCAGCACGACCGAGATGACCAGCAGCCACCAGTGGGTGGACCGCGCGGCGTCACCGCCGCCCTCGTGGCCCGCGGCGGTCGCCAGCAGCACCAGAGCGGAGCAGACCACGCCGATGGACGCCCACTCCGGCTTCGTCAGCCGGATGCCCAGGAGCTTGACGCTCAGCAGGGCCGTGACGACGAGGTTGGCGCTGATGACCGTCTGGGACAGGAACAGCGGCAGCATCCGGGCGGCCAGGGCGCCCAGCCCGAAGCCTATGAAGTCCAGGACTGTACCGACCATGAACTCCCAGGTCACAGCGGCCTTCGCGGTGGAGGAGAGGCTCGGCCCGCCATGCTGCGTGGTGCCCGTGGAGGCGGCGGTGGCGGCCTCTCGGCGGGCCGATTTGCGCGATCCCACGGCTTGCAGGACCGAGCCCGTTCCATAACAGGCCGAGGCCGCGACAGCCGTCACTAGGCCGATGATCACCAATTGCTCCGTTCGCCTGATAAACCGTCGTGCTTCTGAGCCAGACGTGCTTTTCGGCGCCGAAGTTGCCTTGGGTCAAGAAAAGGTCAAGAACCAGTCCGTCAGGGGACCGGTGCGACGTCGGCCGCCCCGCGGCCAGCGCCTCCAGCAGGGGCCACGCGGGAAGCGTACGCGTCCGGTGCGCACGGCCGACCAGCACCCGGTATCCGCGCAGCGAGCCCGTGGCGGCGAGCCGGTCGAATTCCTCCAGCGACTCGACCTCCCGCGTGGCGCCGATGGCAGCCGACCCTTCACCTGGTCATGGGCAGCGCGGCCAGCTCGGCGATCGCCCATGTCAGGGGGGTGAGCACGGCCAGCAGCACACAGGTGCGCAGCACGGCCGCGCCACGGAGCATCGAGGCGGGGAGCCCCAGGCGCTGCAGGGCCGCCGTGGTGCCCGTGCGGCTCTGTCGGCTGTCCAGGGCGGCGGTGATGGCGGTGGCGGTGACACAGGCCATCACCAGGGCCGCGCCGAGTCCGGTCAGCGGGCCGAAGGGGCGGGGGCCGGAGCCCTCCCAGGCCGCGCCGTACAGCTCCGCGGCCGCGAGGGCGCCCGAGGCCACGGCGCACAGCACGCCGAGCGGCCGGCCGATGCGGGTGGCCGCGTCCTGCAGTATGCGCCCGGCCAGCAGCCGTACGGCGCCGGGCCGCCCCGCCGACAGCAGGACCCCGCACCAGTGCGTCAGACCGGGTCCGGCGAGTACGAGGCCGAGGGAGGCGAGCAGCCAGCCGCCGATGACACCGGGGGAGGCGCCGTCGGTGCGGCCGGGCAGCGACAGCAGGGTGTCGGGGTCGGGGGCCGGGCCGCGGCCCACGTACGCCTCCATGGCGAGGCCTACCGAGATGATCGCGATGCCCCAGGGGAGGCCGGTGTACACGGGCTTGGGGGTGGGCGGGACGGCCGGCTTCGGCGCGGGAGCCGCCGTCTCGGCCTCGGGGTCCACGGGCGGCTGGGGGGCCGTGGCCTCCCGCCGCGGGCGCAGCACGACGGCACAGGTGGCCGACGCAAGGGCCGGCAGCAGGCCGAGGAGCGTCAGCGTCGCACCCCACGGCAGGTGCGCCTGCCCGTCCAGCAGCCGCTCGGCGGAGCCGCTCAGCGGGGTGCCGCCGAGGTCGCCGCGGAGCTCCAGACAGACCAGCAGGGCGACGCCGCTGCCGAGCGTGCAGGAGATCGCCGTCGAGGCCGCCGCGAGGAGCGACATCCGCACCGGTCCGAGCCCCGCCGCGTCCAGCCCTGCACGCGGGCGCGTGGAGGGGTCCGTACGGGCCACGGCGAGGGCGAACTGCACGACGGCGGCGAGCGGTACGGCGCACCACACCAGCCGTACGATCGACTGCCCGGTCGCCCTGGGATGCGCCACCGCGTACCCGAGGGTGCACAGCAGCAGGAATCCGACGCCCGCCGCGGCGGCCGCGACCAGGAGTCTTCGCAGCAGGACGAGCGGGTGAGCGCCGCGCGCTAGGCGGAGACTGAGCACGCCGCCCTGCCCTCTCCACCGGGCGCGTCGGGCGCCGGGATCCCACTGGCCCGGCGGCCGTCGGCCAGGGTGACCGTACGGTCGGCGAGGGTGGCGATCTCGTCGTCCAGGGTGGCGATGACGACCGTGATCTGGTGCGAGCGCGCGGCCGTCGTCAGGGTGCGCAGCACCTGAGCCCGGTCGGCGTTGTGCAGCGGCGCGGTCGGCTCGTCCGCGAAGATGACGGTCGGTTCGGTGGCCAGCGCCCGCGCGATCGCGATCCGCTGACGCTGTGCCATCAGCATGGCGTCCGGCCGCTTGCGGGCGCAGTCGCCGACGTCGAGGCGCTCCAGCCACTCACCGGCGGTCCGTTTCGCGGCCCGGTGGCCGATGCCGCGCAGCAGCAGCGGCAGGGCGGCGTTCTCCCAGCCGCTGAGCTCCGGGACGAGGTGGGGCTCGCTGTCGATCCAGCCGAACCGCTCGCGGCGCAGCCTCTCCCGTGCGGGGCGCGAGAGGGTGTGCACGGGTGCGCTGTTGAACCACACCTCGCCGGGCGTGGGCAGCAGCTGGCCCGACAGGCATTTCAGGAGTGTGCTCTTCCCGGAACCGCGTGTCCCGGTGACGGCGAGGATCTCGCCCTCACGTACGCCGACGGAGACCCCGGCGAGAGCGGGGGAGCCGTTGTATGCGTAATGCAGGCCACGTGCCCAGAGCACGTCATTGTCCGGCGGGGCCACCATTATCGAGCACCTCGGGTCGCTGAAGGGTCCGTTCCCCTGTCCGGGTGAACGAACCGGAGGCCATTGGGTCACTGGCACCGTACGGAACCGGGATCCTAGCCCTCGCCCAGGCTCGGCGCTGGAGGGCCTCACTTTCCTCCGGTCGGCCTCATCCTCAGCGGTCGCCCATGCGTCGGAGCGCATGCGCGCAGGACGTGTGAGCGGATGTGCGGCCGGAGCGCGATCACCCCTGCCGTGAGCCGTGGCCCACGCGCGCGTGGAGCGAGGGGGGTCGCGCGGGGCCACGGCGGGAGGGACGGGCCGGCCGGTGGGCCGGCCCGTCCGGGTCGGTCAGATCTTGGTCCACGCCTCCGTGAGGACGCCGCGGACTATCTGCTCGATCTCGTCGAACGTCGACTGGTCGGAGATCAGCGGCGGCGAGAGCTGGATGACCGGGTCGCCGCGGTCGTCGGCCCGGCAGTACAGCCCGTTCTCGAACAGCTGCTTGGACACGAAGCCGTAGAGCAGCCGCTCGCACTCCTCGGGGGTGAAGGACTCCTTGGTGGCCTTGTCCTTCACCAGCTCGATGCCGTAGAAGAAGCCGTTGCCCCGCACGTCGCCGACGATCGGCAGGTCGTTCAGCTTCGACAGGGTGGCGTGGAACGCCGCTTCGTTGTCCAGCACGTGCTGGTTGAGGCCCTCGCGCTCGAAGATGTCGAGGTTGGCGAGCGCGACGGCGGAGGAGACCGGGTGGCCGCCGAAGGTGTAGCCGTGCAGGAAGGTCGCGTCGCCCTTGAAGAAGGGCTCGGCGATCCGGTCGGAGATGACGGCCGCGCCGATCGGGGAGTAGCCCGAGGTCATGCCCTTGGCGCAGGTGATGATGTCCGGGACGTAGCCGAACTTGTCGCACGCGAACATCGTGCCGAGGCGGCCGAAGGCGCAGATGACCTCGTCCGAGACCAGCAGGACGCCGTACCGGTCGCAGATCTCGCGCACCCGCTGGAAATAGCCGGGGGGCGGCGGGAAGCAGCCGCCGGCGTTCTGCACCGGCTCCAGGAAGACGGCCGCGACGGTGTCCGGGCCCTCGAAGAGGATCTCCTGCTCGATCTGGTCGGCGGCCCAGCGGCCGAAGGCCTCGGGGTCGTCACCGTGGATCGGGGCGCGGTAGATGTTGGTGTTGGGCACCTTGTGGGCGCCGGGGACCAGGGGCTCGAAGGGCGCCTTGAGGGCCGGCAGGCCGGTGATGGACAGGGCGCCCTGCGGGGTGCCGTGGTAGGCGACGGCCCGTGAGATGACCTTGTACTTGGTGTGGTTGCCGGTGAGCTTGTGGTACTGCTTCGCGAGCTTCCACGCGGTCTCGACGGCCTCGCCGCCGCCGGTGGTGAAGAAGACCTTGTTCAGGTCGCCGGGGGCGTAGTGGGCCAGCCGCTCGGCCAGCTCGACGGCCTTGGGGTGGGCGTAGCTCCACACCGGGAAGAAGGCCAGCTCCTGTGCCTGCTTGGCGGCGGCCTCGGCCAGCTCGGCGCGGCCGTGGCCGGCCTGGACCACGAACAGGCCCGCGAGGCCGTCGAGGTAGCGCTTGCCCTTGTCGTCGAAGATGTAGGTGCCCTCGCCGCGCACGATGGTGGGCACGGGGGCGTTCTCGTACGACGACATGCGGGTGAAGTGCATCCACAGGTGGTCGTACGCCGTCTGGGAGAGGTCCTTGCTCACGGCTATCGGGTTCCCCATGTGTAGGTCTGCTTGCGGAGCTTGAGGTAGACGAAGCTCTCGGTGGAGCGCACGCCGGGGAGGGTCCGGATGCGCTTGTTGATCATTTCGAGGAGGTGGTCGTCGTCCTCGCAGACGATCTCGATCAGGAGATCGAAGGAGCCGGCGGTCATCACCACGTACTCCACCTCGTCCATCGCGGTCAGGGCGTCGGCCACCGGGTCGAGGTCGCCCTCGACGTTGATGCCGACCATCGCCTGCCGCCGGAATCCGACGGTGAGCGGGTCGGTGACGGCGACGATCTGCATCACGCCCTGGTCGAGCAGCTTCTGCACGCGCTGCCGGACGGCCGCCTCGGACAGCCCGACGGCCTTGCCGATCGCCGCGTAGGGGCGGCGGCCGTCCTCCTGGAGTTGCTCGATGATCGCCAGGGAGACGGCGTCGATCGGGGGCGTGCCCTGCACGCTCTTCGGGTCTGCACTACGAGTGGCCACGAACACCACTGTGCATGGGACTCGTCTGTGTGGCAACCCTTGAGCGATGAAATTCGTTGTCCAGAGGCTCGGGAATAACTGATTCCGTTGTTTCCGCGTGGTAGGTATGTCGAAAGCGTCGCCTCACTGACTAGGCTGGTCCTCCGCCCATCGGACAGCTGACAGAAAGGGTGGCGCACGTGACCACCGAGCTGCGTCGTCTTCGCAACTACATCGCCGGAGAATTCCGGGACGCCGCCGACGGGCGGACCACCGAGGTGGTCAATCCCGTCACCGGCGAGGCGTACGCCACCGCCGCCCTGTCCGGTGCCGCCGACGTCGACGCCGCCATGGCGGCGGCCGAAGCGGCCTTCCCCGCCTGGCGCGACCTGGTGCCCGGTGACCGGCAGAAGGTCCTGCTCAAGATCGCCGACGCCTTCGAGGCGCGGGCCGAGGAGCTGATCGCCACCGAGTCCGAGAACACCGGCAAGCCGCTCGGGCTCACCCGCAGCGAAGAGATCCCGCCCATGGTGGACCAGATCCGCTTCTTCGCCGGTGCCGCCCGGATGCTGGAGGGCCGCTCCGCCGGTGAGTACATGGAGGGGATGACCTCCATCATCCGCCGGGAGCCGATCGGCGTCTGCGCGCAGGTCGCGCCGTGGAACTACCCGATGATGATGGGGGTGTGGAAGTTCGCCCCGGCGCTCGCCGCGGGCAACACCGTCGTCCTCAAGCCCTCCGACACCACGCCGGCCTCCACGCTCCTGATGGCCGAGATCATCGGTGGTGTGCTGGAGGAACTGGGCCACCCCAAGGGCGTGTTCAACGTGATCTGCGGCGACCGGGAGACCGGCCGCCTCATGGTCGAGCACCCGGTGCCGGCCATGGCCTCGATCACCGGCTCCGTGCGGGCCGGCATGCAGGTCGCGGAGTCCGCCGCCAAGGACGTCAAGCGCGTCCACCTGGAGCTGGGCGGCAAGGCGCCGGTCGTCGTCTTCGAGGACGCCGACATCGCCAAGGCCGTCGAGGACATCGCGGTGGCGGGCTACTTCAACGCCGGCCAGGACTGTACGGCCGCCACCCGCGTGCTGGTGCACGAGTCCGTGCACGACGAGTTCGTGACCGCGCTCGCCAAGGCGGCCGCCGACACCAAGACGGGCCTGCCGGACGACGAGGACGTGCTCTACGGGCCGCTCAACAACGCCAACCAGCTCAAGCAGGTGTCCGGCTTCATCGAGCGGCTGCCCGCCCACGCCAAGGTGGAGGCCGGTGGCCACCGGGTGGGCGAGCAGGGCTACTTCTTCGCGCCGACCGTCGTCTCCGGGCTGAAGCAGGACGACGAGATCATCCAGCGCGAGGTCTTCGGCCCTGTCATCACCGTCCAGTCCTTCACGGACGAGGAGCAGGCCGTCGCGTACGCCAACGGTGTCGAGTACGCCCTGGCCTCGTCGGTGTGGACCAAGGACCACGCGCGGGCCATGCGGATGTCCAAGCGGCTGGACTTCGGCTGCGTGTGGATCAACACCCACATCCCGCTCGTCGCCGAGATGCCGCACGGCGGCTTCAAGCAGTCCGGCTACGGCAAGGACCTCTCGGCCTACGGCTTCGAGGACTACACGCGCATCAAGCACGTGATGACGTCGCTGGGCTGACCCGCCCGGGAAGACGGCCGCGGCCCCACCGGATCTC
>NZ_BAAABW010000025.1:0-42494 GCF_039521185.1 Streptomyces blastmyceticus
CCGTCCGGCGTTTGAGGACCGGGGTCTGGGGCGGAGCCCCAGTTTCGGGAAGGGGCGGGATAGGGGAAACAACCCGCCGGGCCGCACCCGACCGGGGTCCGGGGCGGAGCCCCGGCCGCAGCGGCGGGGCAAGGGGAACAAAGCCCCCAAGCGCTAGCGGTAGTCCGCCGCCGGCGCCCGCTTTCCCCCGAACACCACATCCCTGAAGTACGCGAAGCAATCCGGCCGAGACCCATCCGCGTCAGTGAACCCGTACGCCCGAGCCAGCTCACCACTCGACAGCGAAGCCCCGTTCCACCGCCCCCTGTCCGGGTCCGCCGCGAGATGCGCGACCGCGCGGCCGATGAACGCCGGCGACTCCGCGATCGCGAAGTGCGGGTCCTTGGACACCGCGCCGCGCCACGTCTCCTCCGTCACCCCGAAGTGGTCGAGCATCTCCTCGGACCGCAGGAAGCCGGGGGTGAGCGAGACCGCGGTCCCGCCGTGGTCCTTGAGCTCCTCCGCGAGGCCGCGCGCCATCCGGATCGGGCCGTACTTCGCGAGGTCGAAGAAGAGGTTCCCGCGGTAGGCGGCGTTGAACTCGTCCGTGCCGTCGGTGATCTCCACGACCAGTCCCCCGGGCCGCCGGATCAGCAGCGGCAGCGCGTAGTGGCTGGTGATCGCGTGCGTCTCCAGGGAGAGCCGCAGCATGCGCAGGCCCTTGGCGAGATCCACCTCCCAGACCTTGGTGTCGAACTCCAGCAGGTGGTCGCCGCCCCAGACGTCGTTGACGAGCACGTCGAGCCGCCCCCGCTCCCGGTCGATCCGCTCGACGAGCGCCCTGACCTGGTCCGGCTCCAGATGGTCGGTGGGCACGGCGATGCCGGTGCCGCCCGCTGCCGTCACCAGCTCGGCGGTCTCCTCGATGGTCTCCGCCCGCCCGACCTCGCTGCGGTGCTCGCGCGTGGTGCGGCCGGTCGCGTAGACGGTCGCGCCTGCCTCGCCGAGTGCCACGGCCATGGCCCGGCCCGCCCCTCGCGTCGCGCCCGCGACCAGGGCGACCTTGCCCACCAGCGGTCCGCTCGCCGTGCTCCGAGTGTTCACGTTGCGGTGTCCCTTCGTCGTACCGATGTCCTGCCGGTCGTTGCGTGGGCGACCCTGCCACCGAATCCGGACACCTCCTGTCGTGATTCGCGAGATCCCCTTCGGGCGACGCGCCGGTAACGACACGGCCGCATCCGGTCCGCTCCACGTGCGGCGCCCGGTGCTTGGCCCGATGCTGGTGCCGTGATGGACGAGACGGAGTTCTGGGAACTGATCGACGCCACGCGCGAGGCCGCCGAGGGCGACGCCGAGGACCAGGCCGACCTGCTGGTCGAGCGGCTGATGCAGCTCGACCCGGACGTCGTCGTGGACTTCGCCCGGCACTTCGAGGCGCGCTACAACCGCTCCTACCTGTGGGACCTGTGGGGCGCCGCGTCCGTGCTGCTGAACGGCGCGAGCGACGACGCGTTCGACTACTTCCGCTGCTGGCTCATCGGCCAGGGCCGGGAGGTCTTCGAGGGCGGCATACACGACCCCGACCACCTCGCGGAGCTCCTGGAGGACTTCGACGACGAGGTGGACGGCGACGGGGAGGACCTGGGCTACGCGGCCGACGAGGCGTACGAGCAGCTGACCGGCGCCGAGACGCCGGACCTCGGCCTGCCCGCCCCGCCGCGCGAACCCCTCGGCACGCCCTTCGACCTGGAGGACGAGTCCGCCCTGGCCGAACGCTTCCCCAGACTGTGGTCCCGCTTCAGGGATCAGTGAGAGGCCCGACAGGATAGGCACATGCGGATCGCGATCACCGGCTCGACCGGTCTCATCGGCACGGCACTCGTACGCTCCCTCACCGCGGACGGCCACCACGTCGTACGCCTCGTCCGCCGCCCGCCCCGCACCCCGGACGAGGTGGAGTGGGACCCCCGGCGGCAGTGGGTGGACACGGACGGGCTCGCCGGGTGCGAGGGCGTGGTGCACCTGGCGGGGGCGGGCGTGGGCGACCACCGCTGGACGGCCGCCTACAAGAAGACGATCCGCGACAGCCGCGTGCTGGGCACCGCCGCCCTCGCCGAGGCCCTCGCCTCCCTCGACACCCCGCCGCGCGTGCTGGTCAGCGGCAGCGCGATCGGCATCTACGGCGACACCGGCGACCGGGAGACCGACGAGAGCACCCCTCCCGGCCACGGCTTCCTCGCCGACGTCTGCCAGGAGTGGGAGGAGGCGGCCGGGCCCGCGGCGGAAGCCGGCGTACGGACCGTGTTCGCGCGCACCGGGCTCGTGGTGGCGCGCGGCGGCGGCGCCTGGGCCAAGCTCTTCCCGCTGTTCCGGCTGGGCCTGGGCGGGCGGCTGGGCAGCGGCAGCCAGTACTGGAGCTTCATCGCCCTGCACGACCACGTCGCCGCCCTGCGCCACCTCCTGGACACCGGGACGCTGTCCGGGCCGGTGAACCTGACCGCGCCCCGGCCGGTCACCAACCGGGAGGTGACGGCGGTCATGGGGCGCGTGCTGCACCGGCCGACGCTCTGCACCGCCCCCGCGCCCGCGCTCAGGCTGGCGCTGGGCGAGATGGCGGGTGACGTGCTGGCGAGCCAGCGCGTGCTGCCGCGGCGGCTGCTGGACTCCGGCTTCTCCTTCGCGTTCCCCGACGTCGAAAGCGCCGTACGCGCGGCGCTGACCGACACACGCTGAACACGGCCCCGGCACGGCCCTCCAGGACGTGCTACCGCCGTGCGACCGTGCTCTGTCCGTGCGCGACTGTTGTTGACCGAATTTCTCTCTACGGTCGAGGCAAATCGCGCATTGCCGCTGCCCGTTGAGGGCATCAGGCCCCAGAGCGAGCGGACCGACCCCAGGAGGGCACGTGCTCAGCAGCGCACGCGACACCGCACACGACGCCGACGTCGTCATCGTGGGAGCCGGCCTCGCCGGGCTCTCCGCGGCGCACCGGCTCACCGCCGCCGGGGTAACGGTCACCGTCCTGGAGGCCGCCCCTTACGTCGGTGGACGGATGACGACCGGCCAGATCGACGGGTTCCGGCTGGACCGCACGGCACAGCTGCTCAACACCGCCTTCCCCGAACTGCTCCGCACCCCGGGCCTGGACGCGCTCACCCTGCGCCCCTTCGCCCCCGGGGTCCTGGTCCACGCCGACGGGCGCAACCAGCGCACCGGCGAACCCGGCCACACCAAGCGCGCGTTCACCACGGCCCGCGCCCTCGCGACCGCCGCCCGCGCCTCCCGCGTCGGCGGCCTCGACCAGGCCCGGCTGGGCACCGCCCTGGCCCGGCTGGCCGCCCTGCCCGCCCACCGGGTCCTCGCCCGCCCCGACCGGCCCACCGCCGACACCCTCGCGGGGCGCGGCCTGCCGTCCCGCACGGTCGAGGGCTTCCTGCGCCCCCTGCTGGCGTCGCTGCTGTGCGACCCGGACCTCACGACCTCCAGCCGCTGCGCCGACCTGGTGCTGCGCGGCTACGCCCGCGGCCGCCTCTGTCTGCCCGAGGGCGGCGCGGACACCGTCCCCGAGCTGCTCGCCGCGCTGCTGCCGCCCGGCACGGTCCGTACGGGCGTCCGCGCCGAGGCCGCCTGCACCACCTCCGTCGACACGGCCGGGCACGGCGGGTTCCGCTGCCGCTCGGTGGTGGTGGCCACGGGCGCCCGGGCCGCGGCGGAGCTGATCCCGGGCCTGCGGATGCCGGGGTTCCACCCGGTGACGGTGCTGCACCACACCACCGTGGACCCACCGCTGCGCGAGGCATCGCTGATCATCGCCGGAGGGCGGCGCGGACCCGTCGCGCACACCATGGTGGCCAGCGAGGTCGACCCCACCCGGGCGCCCGCGGGCCGGGCGCTGATCACCTCGACGGTGCTCGGGGCCGCGGCCGGGCTGCCCACCGCGGAGCTGGACCGCGCGGCCCGCGCCCAACTCGCCCGGGTCTACGGCACGTCCACCACCGACTGGCAGCTGCTGGCCGCCCACCACGACGCCGACGCGGTCCCGGCCATGCCGGCCCCGCACGACGTGCGCCGCCCGGTCCGCCTGCTGTCCGGCCTCTACGTCTGCGGCGACCACCGCGACACGAGCACAGTCCAGGGCGCGCTCTTCTCGGGCCGCCGCGCCGCGCTGGCGGTCCTCCGCGACCTGGGCATCCGCGCGCCCCAGGACACGGACGAACTCCAGGCGGCGTAAGGCCTCTTGGGGCGGGCGGGGGCAGGACCCCAGCCCGCCCCCGGCCCGCTCACAGCATCGCGACCTTCTCCCGGTACCCGCGGACGGCCGCCGCGTCGCGGTACGGCTCCAGCCGGCGCTCGAAGTCGCGGACGTACTCCAGGGCCCGCACCGACCGCATCTCGGCCGCCTGCGCCGCCGCCTCCGCGCCCAGCGCACACGCCTGCTCCAGCTCGCCAAGCCCCAGCCGCGCCGTGGCCAGCACCACCCGGCAGAAGAGCCGGCTGCGGGCGTACGCCGCGCTCCGCAGCTGCAGGGACCGCTCCGCGTGCTGCGCCGCGGCCCGGTACTGCTGGAGGTCGCGGTGGCAGTGCCCGAACTCGTCCGCCAGCTGCGCCTCGTCGAAGAACCGGGCCCAGTACGGCACCTCGTCGCCGGGCCGGGCGCTCTCCAGCGCCCGCTCCGCCCGCGCGAGCGACGCCGAGCAGGCCCGCACCTCGCCGAGCACCCCGTGCCCGCGGGCCTCGACCGCGTGCAGCAGCGACTGCACCACGGACGGCGCGCCCGAGCCCACGCCCTGCTGCGCCACCCGGGCCAGCTGCACCGCCTCCCGGCCGTGCCCGAGATAGACCGCCTGCCTGCTCATGGTCACGAGCACATAGCTGCCGTACGGCCGGTCCCCCGCCGCCTGGGCGAGCCGCAG
This sequence comes from Streptomyces blastmyceticus, assembly GCF_039521185.1. Classification (NCBI taxonomy): domain Bacteria; kingdom Bacillati; phylum Actinomycetota; class Actinomycetes; order Kitasatosporales; family Streptomycetaceae; genus Streptomyces; species Streptomyces blastmyceticus. Next base: position 4,893 of record NZ_BAAABW010000025.1, read on the forward strand.
CGCCTGCACGAAATAGCGCTGCGCCAGGCCGTGGGCGGCGATGTCGTACGACGTCCACCCGGCGAGCCGGGTGAGGTCGGCGACGGCGCCGAAGAGCCGCCGCCCGGCCGCCTCGCCGTAGGTGCCGCGGAGCATCGGCTCGGCCTCGTGCTCCAGATAGCGCACCAGGGCCTGCCGGGCGTGCCCGCCGCCGTACGCGTGGTCGAGCGTCCGGAAGAGCTCGCCGACCGAGCGCAGCGCCGCGATGTCGCCCATCGAGACCCGGCCGCCGGGCCCGCGCTCGGCGTGCCGCTGGCGCGGCGGCAGCCCGCGGGCCTGCGCGGGCACCCGGGCGCCGCCGTCCGTGACGGGCACGGGGGCCGCGCCGCGGGCCACGCGCTCGTCGGCCCGGCCGATCAGCCAGTCCCGGCTCGGCACCACCAGCCCCGCCGGGGTGAAGGCGATCTTCCGTAGCTCGGTGTGGCTCCCGGAGTCCTTGCGCCAGAGACCGCTGACGATGTCAATGGCCTCTTCCGGGGAGGCGGCGAATTCCAGCCCGGCGTACACCGGCGCACACGCGTCGAGCCCGAGATCCTGCGCGGACAGCCGTCGGCCCAGCCGCCGGGTGAAGACCTCGGCGATCAGCGCCGGTGTCGTGCCGCGCGGCTGCTGGCCACGCAGCCACCGGGTGACCGAGGTCTTGTCGTAGCGCAGGTCGAGGCCGTGCTCCAGCCCTAACTGATCGACGCGCCGAGCCAGCCCTGCGTTGGAGAAGCCAGCCTCCGCGATCAGCGCGGCGAGCTGACGATTGGGGATGCGCTGCGGGGGTCGTTCCGTCATCAGCCTGCCGGTCTCCCTGATCGCGTTGTGGAACGGCGCGAACTTAGCGGCCGCGCAACGCCCCGATCGCCGCCTTCGCCCCGCATTCATCCGATCGTGTGAGGACAGATCAAATACGCATGGAAGGCGCTCCCGGTGCCCAGGGGGCCGGTCCGCCGCCGACCGGCCGCCTGCGGCGGTGCCGGCGGTCCGCCGTACAGTGGCAAGGGCGTGAGTGACAGCGTGCGGAACGGCCGTGAGACGGCGTGGGACGCACGGGGAGCACCCACCCGTGCACTGCAAGGTTCGAAAAGGTTCGAAGAGGAGCTGCCGTGAGTGAGCTGCGCTTTGTCCACCTGGGCTTCGGGGCGGACGCCGTCGAGTATCAGGAGGCGTGGCAGGAGCAGCGGCGGGTGCACGCGGCCAGGTTCGCGGACGAGGTCCCGGACACCTGTCTGCTGTTGGAGCACCCGGCGGTCTACACCGCGGGACGGCGCACGGAGGACAGCGAGCGCCCCCTGGACGGCACCCCCGTCGTCGACGTCGACCGCGGCGGGAAGATCACCTGGCACGGCCCGGGCCAGCTGGTCGGCTATCCGATCCTCAAGCTGCCCCGCCCGGTGGACGTCATAGCCCACGTGCGCCGCCTGGAGGAGGCGCTGATCCGCGCCTGCGCGGATTTCGGACTGGAGACCACCCGGGTCGAGGGCCGCAGCGGCGTGTGGGTGCTGGGCGACGCCCGGGAGGCGGAGCCGGCGGCCGGCGGGCTGGAGCTGGACTTCGACCCGCGGCTCGCGGACGAGGAGTTCGACCCGCGGCTCAACGGCCCGGAGTACGCCCCGTCCAACGCCGGGCAGCGCGGCGAGGACCGCAAGCTCGCGGCGATCGGCATCCGGATCGCCAAGGGCGTGACCATGCACGGCTTCGCGCTGAACTGTGACCCGGACAACACCTGGTTCGACCGGATCGTGCCCTGTGGCATCCGGGACGCGGGAGTGACCTCGCTCTCCAATGAGCTGGGGCGCCGGGTGCCCGTGAGCGAGGTGGTGCCCGTGGTGGAGAAGCGGCTGCGGGAGGTCCTGGAGGCGGCGGAGCCGCTGCCGAGGGCCGTCTAGCGGCTCCCCCGGGACGGCCCGGCGGCACGGGGGAATGGCCCCCACCGGCCGCGGGTTGTCCCACCCGTAACCCACACGCGCACCCCATACGCGTAAACACGTACGAATTAACGGGCGTACCCTGGTGTCCGCCGAAGAATCGAAGCCATAGGGAGCCGGACGTGTCCGCTGTCGCACCCGACGGACGCAAGATGCTGCGCTTGGAGGTCCGGAACGCCCAGACCCCCATCGAGCGCAAGCCCGAGTGGATCAAGACCCGGGCGAAGATGGGCCCCGAGTACACCAAGATGCAGAACCTCGTGAAGAGCGAGGGCCTGCACACCGTGTGCCAGGAGGCCGGCTGTCCGAACATCTACGAATGCTGGGAGGATCGCGAGGCGACCTTCCTCATCGGTGGCGACCAGTGCACCCGGCGCTGTGACTTCTGCCAGATCGACACGGGCAAGCCGCAGGCGCTGGACCTCGACGAGCCGCGCCGCGTGGGCGAGTCCGTCGTCACGATGGACCTGAACTACGCCACCATCACCGGCGTCGCGCGCGACGACCTGGCGGACGGCGGCGCCTGGCTCTACGCGGAGACGGTCCGGCAGATCCACGCGATGACGGCGGAGCGCGAGGGCGGCCACACCAAGGTCGAGCTGCTGATCCCCGACTTCAACGCGGTGCCCGAGCAGCTGGCCGAGGTCTTCTCCTCCCGCCCCGAGGTGCTCGCCCACAACGTCGAGACCGTGCCGCGCATCTTCAAGCGCATCCGCCCCGGCTTCCGCTACGAGCGCTCCCTGGAGGTCATCACCAAGGCGCGCGAGGCCGGTCTGGTCACCAAGTCCAACCTGATCCTGGGCATGGGCGAGACCCGCGAGGAGGTCAGCGAGGCGCTGCGCGACCTGCACGAGGCGGGCTGCGAGCTGATCACCATCACCCAGTACCTGCGTCCCACCCCGCGCCACCACCCCGTCGAGCGCTGGGTGAAGCCGCAGGAGTTCGTGGAGCTCAAGGACGAGGCCGACGCGATCGGCTACTCCGGTGTGATGTCCGGGCCGCTGGTCCGCTCCTCGTACCGCGCGGGCCGGCTCTTCCAGCAGGCGATGGACCGGCGCGCCGCCGCCCCCTCGGCGCAGGCGGTCTGAGCGACCCGCCCCGCAGCACCCCGACGCGGCCGGTACCCGCCCACCCGAAAGGGGGCACGGTATCGGCCGCGTCAACGTTTCATAGGTGTTTGACCAACTGGTCATCCATTGGTAACACCGTTCAGTGACGATGGGAGTACGCACCGCAGCAGTGCTCCCGCACTCCGCACCGCCAGCCCCCCGCTGCTCAGTCATCCCATTCCGCTTCCGAGGGGACCATGACATGCAGGCCGCGCCGGTACGCGCCTCTTCCGCTCCGCCCTCCGCACTGCCCGCCACCCTCTCCGTGAGGCCACCGTCCGTCACGGGGGCCCTGCGCGCCCTGGAGGGGCTGCTGATGCGCGGTGGTCAGCGCACCGCCCGCCGGAACGCCTGGACCGCGGTGCTGGAGGACCGCCGCCGGGCCAAGGCCCGGCGCGAGGCGCAGCACCTGCTGGAGGCCGTGGCCACCCCGGGTCCGCAGGCCACGTAAACTTCGCCTTATGGCGAGGAAGGAAACATCCGAGAACCCCGGGCGACTGAAGCAGATCGCCCTGACCTACAAGATGACCAAGAAGGTCGACTCGAAGGTCGGTCTTGTCGTCGCGGCTGTGGGCATCGTCACCTTCGGTGTGCTCCTCGCCATCGGCTTCTGGATCGGCCACCCGGTCTACCTGGGCATCCTGGGCTTCCTGCTGGCCTTCCTCGCGATGGCGATCGTCTTCGGACGCCGGGCCGAGCACGCCGCCTTCGGGCAGCTCGAAGGTCAGCCGGGCGCCGCTGCCGCGGTCCTGGAGAACGTCGGCCGTGGCTGGACCACGACGCCCGCGGTCGCGATGAACCGCAACCAGGACGTCGTGCACCGCGCCGTCGGCAAGGCGGGCATCGTGCTCGTCGGCGAGGGCAACCCCAACCGGGTCAAGGGCCTGCTGGCGGCCGAGAAGAAGCGCATGGCGCGCATCGTGGCGGACGTCCCGGTGCACGACATCCTGGTGGGCGACGGCGAGGGCCAGGTGCCCATCAAGAAGCTGCGCACGACGCTGCTCAAGCTCCCCCGGGTCCTGCCCGGCGCCCAGGTGACGGTCGTCAACGACCGACTGCGGGCGCTCGGCGACCTGCTCAGCAACATGCCCATCCCGAAGGGGCCGATGCCGAAGGGCACACGGATGCCGAAGGGCCGCTGAGGCGCCCGTAGGACCCCCGATACGACACGAAGGCGGGGCGGAACCGAGAGGTTCCGCCCCGCCTTCGTTCGTTGTCGTACGCCCTGTGTGCCGCTCTCCTCAGATACGGACCTGGACGGCCCGGGCGAAGCGGTCGTGCAGGCCGCGGCCGTCGCGGTCCCAGACGATCGCCGGGATGACGATCACGAGGAGCACGCTGCGCAGCAGGACCTTCGGGAGCGTGAGCCGGCCGCCGTCCTCACCGATCACGCGCAGCCCCAGGAGACGCTTGCCCGGGGTGCAGCCGATCGTACCGACGGTGAGCACACTGAGTACGAAGAAGATCAGCAGGGCCCAGTTGCTCGTGTGTTGGGCCTTGCCGTCCGCCAGGAAGGCGTAGGCGACGAGCATGCACAGCGCCCAGTCGATGAAGATTGCCGCGATGCGCCGCCCGGGCCGTGCGATCGAGCCCGGTCCGCTCTCCGGCAGTCCGAGGCGCTCGCCCCGGTACCCGAAGTCGACGCCCATCTCCTCGGCGGCCGCGCGCGGTCCGGAGAGCCATGAGCCCATTGCTTGCCTGTTGTCCACCTGACCACGGTACTGCGACCGCATACGTTCGCTTCCGTCCGGGTCCGGTATTCGCCGTTTCGACCCCGCTTCGAGCCGTGTTCCGGTTAACCTCGGCGAAACAAATGGGTCATGCTTGGGAAATCCCGTCTCTCTAGGGTCGGCTCAGCGCGGCGCTGCATATGGACCCGCATATGAACGTGCACGAAACCGCATGGGCCGCGCCACCGAAGCAACCCCGACCGCTCGCGGCCGGGCTAGGAGGAGTTGGATGTTCCAGAACGGCGACGACGCCAAGAAGTTCATCAAGGACGAGGACGTCAAGTTCGTCGATGTCCGCTTCTGCGACCTGCCCGGCGTGATGCAGCACTTCACGATCCCGGCGAAGGCGTTCGACCCGGCCGAGGAGCTCGCCTTCGACGGTTCCTCGATCCGCGGGTTCCAGGCCATCCACGAGTCCGACATGGCGCTCCGCGCGGACCTGTCGACGGCGCGCCTCGACCCCTTCCGCCGCGACAAGACGCTCAACATCAACTTCTTCATCCACGACCCGATCACGGGCGAGCAGTACAGCCGCGACCCGCGCAACATCGCCAAGAAGGCCGAGGCCTACCTCGCCTCCACCGGCATCGCGGACACCGCGTACTTCGGCCCGGAGGCCGAGTTCTACGTCTTCGACAGCGTCCGCTTCGAGACCAGCGCGAACCAGTCCTTCTACCACATCGACTCCGAGGCCGGCGCCTGGAACACCGGTGCGGTCGAGAACAACCGTGGCTACAAGGTCCGTTACAAGGGCGGCTACTTCCCGGCCCCGCCGGTCGACCACTTCGCCGACCTGCGTGCCGAGATCTCCCTGGAGCTGGAGAACTCCGGCCTCCAGGTCGAGCGCCAGCACCACGAGGTCGGCACGGCCGGCCAGGCGGAGATCAACTACAAGTTCAACACGCTGCTCGCCGCGGCCGACGACCTGATGCTCTTCAAGTACATCGTGAAGAACGTCGCCTGGCGCAACGGCAAGACCGCGACCTTCATGCCGAAGCCGATCTTCGGTGACAACGGCTCGGGCATGCACGTCCACCAGTCGCTGTGGCAGGGCGGCGTCCCGCTCTTCTACGACGAGCAGGGCTACGCGGGCCTCTCCGACACCGCCCGCTACTACATCGGCGGCATCCTCAAGCACGCCCCGTCGCTGCTGGCCTTCACCAACCCGACGGTGAACTCCTACCACCGCCTGGTCCCCGGCTTCGAGGCCCCGGTCAACCTGGTCTACTCGCAGCGCAACCGCTCCGCCGCGATGCGCATCCCGATCACGGGCTCCAACCCGAAGGCCAAGCGCGTCGAGTTCCGCGCCCCGGACCCGTCCTCGAACCCGTACCTCGCCTTCTCGGCCCTCCTCCTGGCCGGCCTCGACGGCGTGAAGAACAAGATCGAGCCCGCCGAGCCGATCGACAAGGACCTCTACGAGCTCGCCCCCGACGAGCACGCGGGCGTCCCCCAGGTCCCCACCTCCCTCCCGGCGGTCCTGGAGGCCCTCGAGGCCGACAACGAATACCTCCAGGCCGGCGGCGTCTTCACCTCCGACCTGATCGAGACCTGGATCGACTACAAGCGCACCCAGGAAATCGCCCCGATCCAGCTGCGGCCGCACCCGCACGAGTTCGAGATGTACTTCGACCTCTAGATCGCGCGGTTCGTTCGGCTGAGCCCCGCCGCTGCCTCATGGGCAGCGGCGGGGCTCAGCCGTTGTTTAACCTGGGACGATGCCCGCACCCTCCGCTCCGCCCCTCCGCTTCCGGGATCCCGGACACGACAAGTACCACTTCGCCTGTACCGACAGGGTGCTCGTACGCTGCCCGAAGTGCGAGCGGCAGGCGCAGGTCGTCCCGGTGCCCCGCGACGCCGACAGCGCGACGCCCCGGTGGCCCGCGGAGCGGCGGCTCGTGTGCCGCCACTGCGGGCTGTCCCGGAAGCGGGACGAGCAGACGATGACCTTCCGCTGGTACGGCGATCCCGAGATGAGCGACCCTTATTTCCAGGTGCCGCTGTGGCTCCGGACGCGGACCCGGCACGGCCTCCTGTGGGCGTACAACGCCGAACACCTCGACCTGCTGCGGCAGTACGTGCAGGCGACACTGCGCGAGCACGACCCCTGGCACGAGCCCTGGCGCAAGATGGGACTCATCGGCCGCCTCCCGGCATGGATCAAGCAGGCGAAGAACCGCGACGAGGTGCTGCGCGGGCTGGACCGCATGCGGGCGTCGCTCACGGGCTGAGCGAGAGCCGAGCCCGTCAGGTCCCCTTGCCTCCACGAGAGGCAAGGGGACCCGTGCGTCGTGGGTCAGCCCGCGCTCGGGTGGATGAGGGAGCGGACCAGGCTGCATGTGGTGTCGGATGGGACGTGGACGCCTATCTGGGTCGCGGCCACGCGGATTCGGCGGTTGTCGGCGCGGTCCTGGGTGTGGACGCCCGAGTGGAGCAGGGCGATGGCGAGGCGCATGGCCTTCAGGCGGCGGTTGTGCGTCTCGTACCACTCGCGTGGCCGGCCCGCGGGCAGGCGCTTCTTCGGCAGGGTCGGGAGACTGGGCAGGTTCGGGTGAGGTGGTGCGGCTATGGCCATCGACATCCTCCTGACGCGTGTGTGAGCCCTCGCTCAACACCCCCTATTTTACTGCCGGGCACTGACAATCGGCCCAGGTCAGACCGCACTTGAGGGGTCTCGCGATACGGTGGCGGGCATGGAGATCTGGATCAATCCCGCCTGTTCGAAATGCCGTGGCGCGCTGTCGCTGCTCGACGCGGAAGGGGCCGACTACACCGTCCGCCGCTACCTGGAGGACGTACCGGGCGCCGAGGAGATCCGCGCCGTGCTCGGCCGGCTCGGGCTGGAGCCGTGGGACATCACGCGGACGCAGGAGGCGGAGGCCAAGGAGCTCGGGCTGAAGGACTGGCCGCGGGACGCGGAGGCGCGGGAGCGCTGGATCGCGGCGCTCGCCGGGCATCCGAAGCTGATCCAGCGGCCGATCATCACGGCGGACGACGGATCGGCGGTGGTGGCCCGCACGGACGAGGCGGTACGAGTGGCTCTGTCCAGGTCCACTCCCTGACCGCCGAGGCCCAGCGCTTTCGACTTCTTCCGTAAGCGATTCGATCACCTGGGGGCTAACCGGAAGTAACCCTTTCTGATTTGATGTTGACGGCCCGTCTGATTCGTCCCTCACCCCCCAGGGAGATGCAGTGCCGCACATCAAGCCCGTGAAGTCCGCAAGAATCGTCTCCGCATTCGCCACGGCGCTCGCCGCGGTGGCGGTGTCCACGGCAATGCCGCAGTCGGCTCGGGCCGCAGCGCCCGCCGACGGCTCGGTGCCGGAGCTGAAGGTGCTGACGTACAACACCTTCTTGATGAGCAAGAACCTCTATCCGAACTGGGGTCAGGACCACCGGGCCAAGGCGATAGCCGCCGCCGATTTCTTCCAGGGCAACGATGTCGTCGTGCTCCAGGAGGCATTCGACAACAGTTCCTCGGACGCCCTCAAGGTCAATGCGGCCGGGCAGTACCCGTACCAGACGCCGGTCGTCGGGCGGAGCAAGGACGGCTGGGACGCGACGGGCGGGAATTACTCCTCCACCACGCCGGAGGACGGCGGCGTGACCGTGCTCAGCAAATGGCCGATCGTCCACAAGGAGCAGGTGATCTACCAGGACGCGTGCGGCTCGGACTGGTGGTCCAACAAGGGCTTCGCCTATGTGGTGTTGAATGTGAACGGCACCAAGGTGCACCTCGTCGGCACCCACACGCAGTCCACCGACAGCGGCTGCAAGGCGGGCGAGGCGGTGGCGGACCGCGCCAAGCAGTTCCGGCAGACCGACGCCTTTCTGGACGCGAAGAAAATCCCGGCGAACGAGCAGGTCATGCTCGCCGGTGACCTGAATGTGGACTCGCACGGCACGGAATACGCGTCGATGCTCGCCAACGCCGATCTCGCGCCCGCGGCGGCCCGCACCGGCCACCCGTACTCCTTCGACACCAAGGAGAACTCCATCGCGTCCTATCGCTATCCGACGGACGGCCGGGAGGATCTCGACTACGTGCTGCACCGCAACGGCCACGTACGGCCGGACAACTGGCGGAACACGGTGGTCAAGGAGCGGTCCGCGCCGTGGACGGTCTCCAGCTGGGGCAAGGAGTACACGTACACCAACCTCTCGGACCACTATCCGCTGATCGCCGGGAACGGGTGAGCCGCGCGACGGCGGGCCCGGTGCGGGACTTCTCCCGCGCCACCCCGCCGTCGCCGGGATGTCAGTGGGGGGTGACAAGATTCCTCCATGCGGGCCGCTGATCGCGAGCGGTCCCCGGAGCGAGGGGGAACCATGCTGCCCATCACCGTGAACACCGAGCCCGGCGAGGTCCGTTCGGGGATCGACGCCGAGGAGCTGGCCCGCCTGATCGGCCGGCTGGGCGCGGACGGTGACCGCTTCGTGGTGGTCGAGCGAATAGCCGACGGGCGCGAGGGCGACCACTACATCCAGACGTGGCACGAGGGCGACGGGCCGTACGAGGTGGAGTACCGCGACGGCTCGGCGGAGCGGCACTTCGGGGTGCGGATGGCGGACGCGGAGGAGGTCGTGGCCGTCTTCGTGGCGTGGGCGCGCGGCGCGGAGGGCTGGGCGGACGGCTATGACTGGGAGCCGGTCGAGCTGGAGGCGGAGCCGGAGGTGATGGAGCCCGAGGTGATGGAGCACTGAGCCTTCGGCGCGGAGCGCCGGGCGTGCGAGCCTCGCGGGGCCTCCCAGTGGGGCTCGCAGCGGGGGCTCCGCCCCGGGCCGCGGCCTTCACGGTGCCCGCGCCGCGTTCGGAACGCGGCAACAACCTGCGGTAACCCCTGCTCTCCCGTCGCGGGTCATGCTTCAATAGGCGCATGGCCAGCTTCCAGAACACCGCGACGGGTCGCAGCGACCTCGAGCCCTTCTGGCCTTCCCGCCAGCACCACGACTTCGACCGAGTGTGTTGCCGCGCGACTTCCGCGCAGGCCCACTCCCCTCGCTGACCCCCACGTCGAAGTCAGCCGCCGGTCACCGGTACCGGCCAACGGCCCGCGCAACGCACGTCCCTCGACGGTCTCCCGCGCGAAAGAGCTGAGCTCTCCATGACGAACCTCCGTACCCTCGCCGCGCCCGCCCCGGCATCCTCGGGCACCCCCACCGCCGCCCATGGCGCGCACCGGCACCGACTGCGGGCCGTGGCCCCCGACGAGGTGCCGCCGGTCGCCGAGCTGCTGCACTCCGGTGCGGCGACCTGGCTGCCCGCGCCCCAGCACACCGTGCCCACGCTCCCCGGCCAGCCGCCGATGATCGGGTATCTCGTGCTCGTGCCGGCGGAGCAGCCCGCCCCCGAGGCCGCTGCGGCCACCACCCGGGGGGATGCTCTGGTGAGCATCGACCCCGAGCAGCGGATCGCCCGGATCGCGGGCAAGCCGCTGGATCTGACCTACCTGGAGTTCGAGCTGCTGGCCCATCTCGTCGCGCACCCCCACCGGGTGCACACGCGCGACCAGTTGGTGACCACGGTGTGGGGCTACGGTCACGTGGGCGACGGCCGCACGGTCGATGTCCACGTCGCCCGGCTGCGCCGCAAGATGGGCGCGGAGCACCGCGCGTCCATCGTGACCGTGCGTCGCGTGGGCTATAAGTACGCGCCTCCCGCCGGCTACTGAGCAGCGCCCCTCGGACCGTCCCCGAAAAGGGATCGTCCGAGGTCAGGGGGGTTAGGTACACCATGGCCGGGGTGGTGACCCCAGTGACCGGGCGGGTGTGCGTGCGCAGACTAGAGTCAGTTCGGGGCCGAGCCACGGTCCCGGGATGACGCGCACGGGGGACACCGGAATGAAGATCGTCAACGCTCTGCTGGCCGCGGCTCGGGGGCTGTGGCTGACGGTCTTCGGGTTGGTGATGTCGACGCTGCTCTTCGCGTTCACGCTGATATCCCTGGTGCTGATGATGCTGGGGATCGGTTTCTTCACCACCCCGGTCGTCCTGTCGGCCGTGCGGTCCCACGCCGACCAGCGGCGCCGCCAGGCCGAAGCGTGGTCGGGGGTGCGCATTCCGGCTCCGTACCGCAAGCTGCCCGCGCGGCGCGGCGGGTTCGCGGGGCAGGTGGAGCACTGCCTCACCCTGCTCAAGGACAAGGCGACGTGGCGCGATGTGCAGTGGCTGTTCGTCGACCTGTCGGCGGGCGCGGTGCTCGCGCTGCTGCCCGCGACGCTGATCGTCTATGTCTTCTGGGGCCTGGTGCTGGCCCTCGGTGTGTGGAAGCCGATCGTCCGGGTCAATGACGTGCAGTGGTTCGCGTTCGTGCCCGTCACCGACCAGTTCACCGCCAATCTGGCGGCGGCCACCGGCCTCGCGTTCGGCGTGCTCGGGATCTTCGTCAACCAGTACCTCCTGCGGGCGCACTTCCTGCTCGCCAAGCAGCTGTTGCAGCCGACCCGGGAGCGCGAGCTCGCGCTGCGCGTCGAGCACCTCACCGATACCCGGCACGACGCGGTGGACAGCTCCGCCGCCGAGCTGCGCCGCATCGAGCGCGACCTGCACGACGGCGCGCAGGCCCGGCTGGTGGCGATGGGGATGAGCCTGGGCACGATCGAGGCGCTGATCGAGCAGGACCCCGCCCAGGCCAAGCGGCTGCTGGCCACGGCCCGCGCCGACTCCGCCGAGGCCCTGGCCGAGCTGCGCGACCTCGTCCGCGGCATCCACCCGCCCGTGCTCGCCGAGCGCGGTCTCGGTGACGCCCTGCGCGCCCTCGCGCTGCGGATGCCGCTGCCCGTCGAGGTGGAGGTCCAGCTGCCGGGCCGGGCCGAGGAGCCGGTCGAGTCGGCCGCGTACTTCGCGGTCAGCGAGGTGCTCACCAACGCCGCCAAGCACTCCCGCGCCCGGCGGGTCTGGCTCGACGTGCGCCATGCCGAGGGGGCGCTGCGGATCTCCGTCACCGACAACGGCCGCGGCGGCGCGGCGCCGTCCTCCGGCGGGCGGGGCGAGGCGGGCGGCACCGGTCTCCTCGGCATCGAGCGCCGCCTCGGCGCCTTCGACGGCGTCCTGGCCGTCAGCAGCCCGGCGGGCGGGCCCACCATGGTCACGATGGAGATCCCCTGCATCCTCCGCTGACGCTCCGTCACCATCCCATGGAGTTCCCCTTGCGCGTAGTGCTCGCCGAAGACCTGTTCCTGCTGCGGGACGGCCTGGTCCGGATGCTGGAGGCATTCGGCTTCGAGATCGCCGCGGCGGTGGAGAGCGGTCCCGAGCTCACCCGGGCGCTCGCCGAGCTGAATCCCGACGTGGCGGTCGTGGACGTACGGCTGCCGCCGTCGTTCACCGACGAGGGCCTGCAGTGCGCGCTGGCCGCCCGCCGGCACACGCCGGGGCTGCCGGTGCTGGTCCTGTCCCAGCACGTGGAGCAGCTGTACGCGCGGGAGCTGCTCGCCGACGGCACCGGGGGCATCGGGTATCTGCTGAAGGACCGGGTGTTCGACGCGGCGCAGTTCGTCGACGCCGTACGGCGGGTGGCGGCGGGCGGCACCGCGATGGATCCGCAGGTGATCTCGCAGCTGCTGACCCGGCGGTCGCAGGACACGCCGATGGGGCGGCTCACGCCGCGCGAGCGGGAGGTGATCGAGCTGATGGCCCAGGGGCGGTCGAACGCCGCGATCGCCGCGCAGTTGCAGATCACGGAGCGGGCCGTCACCAAGCACACGTCGAACATCTTCGCGAAGCTCGGCCTTCCGCCGTCGGACGACGACAACCGGCGGGTGCTCGCCGTACTGGCGTACCTCGACCGCGGCTGAGGTCGTCCGCCGTCCGCGGGCCTTCGGCCGCCGTTGCTCCCCCTGATGGCCCCCGCTAGCGTGCGCCTCGCACGTGTGCGTTGTCGCGTACCGCACAGTGGGGAGCGCCATGACCGAGCTGCCGAGGCCGTCGCCGTCGAGACGCGCGGTGCTGGGGGCCGTCGGAGCGATCGGCGCGGGAGCCGCCCTCGGTGCCTCCCCCGCGGCCGCCTCCGCGTCCCGGCGCCCCGCCCCCTTCGATCCCTCACCCGCCCACGCCGCGCTGGGGCGCCTGCTGCCCGACCACGCGCGGCAGTTCCTGCTGACCCCGCTGCCGCCGGGCCAGGACCGCTTCGAGGTCACCGGAACGGCCGGCCGGATCGAGGTGGCGGGCACGAGCCCTGCGGTGCTGCTGACCGGTGTGCACTGGTATCTGAAGTACGTGTGCGGGGCCCACATCACCTGGAGCGCCCGCCACCTCGACCTCCCGGCCGCCCTCCCCGCGCCGGGCGCCCCGCTGCGGCGCGCGACCGCGCTCCCGCACCGCTTCGCGCTCAACGACACCAATGACGGCTACACCTTCCCGTACGCCGACTGGCCGTACTGGGAGCGGATGATCGACATCCTCGCCCTGCACGGCTGCAACGAGGTCCTGGTGATCGCCGGGCACGAGGCGGTCCACCACCGCACCCTGCTGGACTGCGGGTACGACGACGCCGAGGCGCGCGCCTGGCTGCCCGCGCCCTCCCACCAGCCGTGGTGGCTGCTGCAGAACCTGAGCGGGTACGGCGGCCCCCTCTCCCCCGCGCTGATCGCCGGGCGCGCCGCGCTGGGCAGGCGGATCTGCGACCGGCTGCGCGAGCTGGGCATGGCGCCCGTCCTGCCGGGCTACTACGGCTGTGTGCCCGACGGCTTCGCCGAGCGGAATCCCGGCGCCCGCGTCGTCCCCCAGGGCGTGTGGCACGGCTTCGAGCGCCCCGACTGGCTCGATCCGCGCACCGGCGCCTTCGCCCGCACAGCGGCCTCCTTCTACCGGCACCAGCGCGAACTGTTCGGCGAGGCCGCGCACTTCAAGATGGACCTGCTGCACGAGGGGGGCACGGCGGGCGGGGTCCCCGTCGCGGCCGCCGCCCGGAGCGTCGAACGGGCGCTGCGCGCCGCGCACCCGGAGGCGACCTGGGTGATCCTCGGCTGGGAGAACAACCCGCTCCCCGAGTTGCTCGCCGCCGTCGACCGCGAGCGGATGCTGATCGTCGACGGCATCTCCGACCGCTTCGAGGGGATCACCGACCGGGAGAAGGACTGGGGCGGCACCCCGTACGCCTTCGGCAGCATCCCGAACTTCGGCGGGCGCACGACGCTGGGCGCGAAGACCCATGTGTGGGAGGAGAAGTTCTTCGCGTGGCGGGACAAACCAGGCAGCGCCCTGGCCGGCACCGCGTATCTGCCGGAGGCCGCCGACCGCGACCCGGCCGCCTTCGAGCACTTCTCGGAGCTGGCGTGGCGGGAGACGGCGCCGGACCGGGCGCAGTGGTTCGGCGCGTACGCCGACTTCCGCTACGGCCGCAAGGACGCCGCGGCGCGGGAGGCGTGGGCGGCGCTGCGCGACACCGCGTACCGGCAGCACGCGCCCGAGCGCAGCGACCCGCACGACAGCCTCTTCGCCGCCCGCCCGGACCTCGCCACCGACCGGGCCGGGGAGTACGCGCCGAACGCCCTGTCCTACGACCCGGCCCGCTTCGACGCGGCGCTCAGCGCCCTGCTGGCGGTCGGCGCGGATCTGCGGGACCGCGACACCTACCGCTACGACCTGGCCGACGTCGCCCGCCAGGCGCTCGCGCACCGCAGCAGGCAGCTCCTGCCCGAGCTCCGCGCCGCCCACGACCGCCGGGACCTGACCGCCTTCCGGGCGCTCGCGGCGCTGTGGCTGAAGCTGATGGGCCTGGCCGACGACGTCGCGGGCACGCACCGGGCGTTCCTGCTGGGGCCCTGGGACGCCGCCGCGCGCGCCATGGCCACGGAGCCGGAGGAGGCCGACGAGCTGGTGCGCACGGGGCGGGCGCTGCTGACCATATGGGGCGGCCGGGCGACCTCCGACGGTGGGAAGCTGCACGACTACGCCAACCGCGACTGGCACGGCCTGATGGGCGGCTTCTATCTGCCGCGCTGGCGGCGGTGGCTGGAGGAGCTGGAGGACGCGCTGCGCGAGGGGCGGCCGCCGCGGGCCGTGGACTGGTTCGCGGTGGAGGAGCCGTGGACGCGGGACGGCACGGCGCACCCGCTGCGGCCGGTGGCCGACGCCCACCGCACGGCCGTACGCGTACGCGACACGCTGGCCGCCGCCCCGTACCAGGGCGCGCTGACCACCGCCGTGCGCCCGGCCGCCGTGCCGCCGGGCGGCACCGCCACGGTCACCGTCACCCTCACCAATGTGAACGGACTGCGGGCCACCGGACGCGTCGACCTCGCCGTGACGGGCCTCAAGGCCGCGGCACAGGGCCCCACTTCGCTGCCCGGCCTGGCCCCCGGCGGCACGGGCACGGCCCGCTGGCGCGTCACCGCGCCCGCCGCGCCGCTCGACCGCCCGCTGCGCCGGCTGCCGTACGAGGCGGGCGCGCTCTACGGCCCGCGGGGCGAGCAGCGGGTGCGGAGCGTACGGAGCGACGCGCTGTTCCTGGCCGGGCCGCTCGCCGCCGGGTGGCGCACGGTCGACGACAACGCCGCCGTCTTCGGCCAGCTGGGCACCGACCGCTTCGCGATCGACGGCTCCGGCGCCGACCTGTGGAAGGGCACGGAGCAGTTCGGGGCTCTCTACCGCGAGGGCGCGCTGACGGCGGGCGGCACCGCGACCGTGCGGGTCGACGGCCAGACGGACACGGGCGGTTGGGCGCGTACGGGCATCATCGCGCGCAACGGCCTCGCGGCGCGGTCGCCGGGGGCGGTGAACCTCGCGGTGACGCCGGGGCAGGGGGTGGTGCTGTCGTACGACGCGCGTGGTTCCGGGGCGTTCGACACGTACCGGCGCGTCACGGGGGTACGGGCCCCGGTGATGCTCCGGCTCGGCCGGATCGCCCCGGACGTCTTCCGGGGGGAGTGTTCCTCGGACGGCGGCGGGACGTGGCGGGTGGTCGCGGAGGTACGGGTGCCGGGCACGGCCACGGCGCAGGACGTGGGCCTGTTCCTGACGGCGGGCAACGACGGCAGCGGCGCGCGGGGCCTGGCGGAGTTCAGCGGGTGGCGGCTGGCCTGAGCGGTCCCCTCCCGCCCGGGAAAGGCCACCGCGCGCGGACGGTCACGGCGGGCATGAGGCAGGCTGGGCGGGGTGCGGGCGCGCCCTCGGCTACCGTTCGGCACAATAACGGTAGAAATCCGACAAGGAGAGACGCGCCCATGCCGCAGTTCGACGCCTCTACGATCATTAATCTTCGCGACCTCGGCGGCATCGCGCTCGCCGGCAATTCGGCCGTCCGCCCCGGTCTGCTGCTGCGCTCCGGCCAGCTCGACCGGCTCGACCCGGAGCTCGACCCCTCGGTCGCCGCCCTCGGCATCCACACGGTCGTGGACCTGCGCACCGAGCACGAGCGGCACGAGCGCCCCGACCAGGTGCCCGAGGGTGCCCGGCTGATCGTCGCGGACGTGATGGCCGCCGGCATGTCGGGCGCCGAGCGCGTGCCCGCCAAGCTCGACTCGGTGCTCGGCAACCCCGCGGTCGCGGAGGAGCACCTGGGCAACGGCAAGGCCGAGAAGCTGCTCTGCGACGCCTACCGCGCCTTCGTGACCTCCGAGTCCGCCTGCGACGCGTACCGCCTCCTGCTGTCGGCGCTCGCCGAACCGGACTGCGGCCCGCTCCTCTTCCACTGCACGGCGGGCAAGGACCGCACGGGCTGGGCGGCCACCGTCATCCTGCTGCTCCTCGGCGCGGACGAGGCCACCGTGCGGGAGGAGTACCTCTCGGTCAACCCGGCCGTGCGGGCCGCTTTCGCACCGATCATCGACCGCTTCACGGCGGCGGGCGGCGACCCGGAGATCGCCGACGCGATCCTCGGGGTGCGGCCCGCGTATCTGGCGGCGGCGCTGGAGGAGATGGAGCGGGCGTACGGCGGGGTGGAGGCGTACGTGCGCGACGGGCTCGGCATCCCGGACGAGGCGGTCGACCGCATCCGCGCCCGTTGCGTGGCGTGAACACCGGGCCATGACCTCCGGACCCACCGGTCACTGCTGTCACGTATGACCCCACGGGTCACTCCCGTCGCCGGGCGGGGGTGAGGTGACCATCTCACGATTCACTCGTTCTACGGATCGTGGAGCAGCAAGCGACAGCCCCCCGGCCCCTTCCGCCCGTCGACGTCGAGCAGGCGGAGGCCGCGCTCATCGAGCACTACCCGCGTCTCGTACGGCTCGGGTATCTGGTGCTGCCGCCCGCCCTGGGCCGCAACCGCCGTGTGCTCACCGCGCACGCCCTCGTCCAGCGCGCCCTGCCCCGCAACAGGGTCACCACGACGGAGCTCACCGGGCTGGCCGTGCCCGCCCCGCGCGGCGGCGCCGGATCCCCGGCCGACCCGGGCTACGCGTATGTACGGCAGCGGGTGCTGCGGGCCGCGCTGGAGGCGGGGCGGCCGCGCGGGCGGTGGCAGCTGCCGAAGCCGGGCCAGCTCCCCCCGCTGCTGCCGCAGGTGTGGGGCCTGCGGCTCTTCCCCCGCTCGGGCGGCGCCGACGAACTCGCCCTGGACCAGGCGCTAGCCGCCCTCTCCGGACCCGGCCGGGCCGCGTATGTGCTGCGCGTCCTGGAGCTGCCGTCCGACAGTGACGTGCGGCAGGTGCTCAAGGCCGCCGGGGTCGAGGATCCGGCGGCGGCGGTCGTCGAGGCGTCGGGCCTGCGCACGCCCGCCGGGAGCCGGGACGCGTCGCTGCTGGAGTCGATGGAGTTCGACCCGTGCTCCCTCCAGGCCCGGCCGACGGACCTGATGCGCCGCCGCCAGCACGCCCGGGCGGCCCTCGCGGCCGCCGCCGCGGCCGCCGTGTGCGGGACGCTGCTGGTGCTGCCCGGCAGCGGCTGGGGCCCGGACGGCGCGGCCGCTCCCCCGTACGCGCAGAACGCCGCGGCCCAACAGGCACTGGATCCCGCCAAGTTGACCCGCGCGAGCACCGGGACCTGGAAGCGCGCGGACCGCTCCGGCTTCGCGGTCTGGCCCGCCCGCGGCGACCGCACCGACGACCAGGAGCTGCTGCGCCGGGCCCTCGCCGTCTGGGCGCGGCCGGGGAGCAGCGTGCGCGTGACGTCCACGCCTGGCACCGCCACCGGGCCCGCGGCGGGCCCCCCGCAGCTGCTGTACGCGGGCGAGGTCGGCCAGGCAACGGTCGTGGTGTTCCACGACGGGCTGCGGCTGGTGCGCTACGCGGAGGCCAAGAACGGCGACACCGGCGGCGCGGCCCTCGACTTCGCCCGCGCGGACGCCGCGGACGGGGATTCCGCGACCGCCGTCGTGGTCGGCCGGGCCGACGGCAACGTCCGCTATCTGACGGCCCCTTGGGTGAGCGAGGTCGCGGTGCGCGACCTCCTCAAGCCCGGTGAGAGCGCGCAGCCCCTGCGCACGGCCGCGGACGGGGTGACCGACCCGACGATCAGCCCGGCGCCGACGAACGACTGCCGCAGCTGGCCGGCGCTCCAGATGGGCGGCCGCCTGGTGACCGACCTCGGCGAGCTGACCCCGGCCCGGCTCACCGTCGGCGCCCCCGACGGGCAGCACGACGTCACCGGCCCCGCGGCCCGCGCCGACTGGGCGCACACCGCCTGCCACCTGCAGACCATGCGGTCGCAGGGCGTGCGCTCGGTGAACTCCTGGACCTTCGCGACCCAGCCGCTGCCCGGTGGCGCGGCGGGCAGCGCGGAGTGGCTGTGCACCCGGGCCGAGACCTGGCGGGGCGCGGGGAGCCGGGTGCTGGCGCTGTTCCAGCCGCCGGGGGCCCGGCCGGGCGCGGCGAGCCCGCCGGTCGCCCGCGCCGAGGACTCCCCCGCGTGCGGGGCCCACGACCCGCACGCCCTGGCGGGCGTCCTGTGGAAGTCGCCCGCCGGGAACTGGTACGCGCTCGCGGCGGGCAGCGACGACGTGGAGTCGATCGCCGCGACCGGCGCGGTGCAGGCGACCGCCTCCGGCCGACTGCTGGCCGTACCGGCGAAGCCCGGCGCCCGGAGCGCGCTCACCGCGCGCCTGACGGACGGGAAGAAGCTGACCGCCATCCATTGACTGCTCCCCCAGCGTGAGCCGGGGGATTCCTGGCTCACGCCGCCTGGCGGACCGGCGGCCCGTCAGGTCTTCCGCGATCAGCGCCAGCCGGGTCCAGACCAGCCCGGACGAGCATCACGCGTGCGGAGTTCTTGTCCCTGGGCGAGACGGCTCCGCACGCGGTGCAGGTGTAGGTACGTTCCGACAGCGGCAGTGCGTGCTTGGTTCTCGCTTCGCAACGTCCGCAGTCCATGGTGGTGTGCGCAGGATGCACGAGGTAGAGGTCCCGGCCGTGCTTGCGCGCCATGTTGATCAGCTCGTGCTTGGTGGCCGAGATCGCCGCATCGGCGGCCTTGCGGGCCATGGTGGACTTCGCGAGGAACTTCGGCCGGAAGTCCTCTACCGCAAGCCGACCGAAGTCCGAGACGACGCGCTTTGCCCATTTGCGGGCGGTGTCCTGCCGCTGCCGGGCAATCTTCTTGTGCACCTTCGCAGCCTGCCGCTTCGCCTTGCGATATCGCTTCGATGCGGCCTGGCCGCGCCCGGGCTTCCTGCGGGCCATCATCCGCTGGTACCGGGCGAGCTTGTCGGCGGCCTTCTTCCCGTGCCCGGCATGCGGGAGGTCGTGACCGTCGCTGGTGGTGGTCGCGGTCTCCTTCACGCCCCAGTCGATACCGATACACCGGTCGGACGCGGGAAATGGCTGGGCTCCGGCTCTGACGACGAACGAGGCATACCAGTGACCCAGACTGTCGCAGTAGATGCGCACACTGGACGGATCGGCGGGAAGGCCCCGCGACCACACCACCGTCAAGACGATGCCCCCGGCCAGGTGCAGACGCCCGTCCTTGAGACGGAATCCGCGCCGGGTGTAGTTCAGCGTCGGCTCCGCCAGATCCTTCTTCTTGAACCTGGGCATCCCCGCCCGCCGCCTGACCGACAGCCGCGCCTTGATGTCCTTGAGGGCTTTGGCGCGGGACTTGGCGAAGTCCCGGATGATCTGCTGCTGCGGCACCGAACAACCAACCCGCAGCCACTCATGCCCGGTACGCCAACCGGTCAGCATCCTGTCCAGCCGCGCCGGGCCGCACTTCTCCCCGGCCTTGTGCGCGGCACGGGATTCGGCGACGCACTGGTTCCACACCCAGCGACACCGGCCCCATTCGGATGTCAGCGCAGCGAGCGCAGCAGACGACAGACGAAGCCGGTAGGTGTACCGGGCGTGCCCGGCATCCCCGGCTTCATATGGTGTCGTCACGGTGTCAGCATAGCGGGCATGGATCACGTACGCCTCACACTCCGAATCCC
Source organism: Streptomyces blastmyceticus (assembly GCF_039521185.1). NCBI lineage: Bacteria > Bacillati > Actinomycetota > Actinomycetes > Kitasatosporales > Streptomycetaceae > Streptomyces > Streptomyces blastmyceticus. Next base: position 24,991 of record NZ_BAAABW010000025.1, read on the forward strand.
CGAAGAACTCCACAACTAGCTGAATACCCAGGCCCGTTAAGACCGGCGGTCCCTCAACTCACAGATCTTCCACCTACTGGAGGTCACCCGCCGCACTCCCCCAGTGAACGCCGATTCACCCGGTGGTAAATCGGCTATCCCCGCCCCGCTGTGCGAGAAGCCAGACTCCTCCCCGGCCTGAACGCCAGAGCGTCCTCCGGTACGGGGTGACAGGCCAGCCCCCCCCAGGGGGCAACGACCCTCGCCCGCCCGGGTTCTGAGCGTGCCCGGGGCCCCTGCGGGCTGGCATTAGTATGACCGCCATGACGAACGGGGTACGGCGCAGGATGGCGGTCGAGCAGCGACGCGAGCAACTGATCGCGGTCGCCCTCGACCTGTTCGGCCATCGCCGCCCTGACGACGTCTCCATCGACGAGATCGCAACGGCGGCCGGGATATCCCGGCCGCTCGTCTATCACTACTTCCCCGGCAAGCAGAGCCTGTACGAGGCGGCGCTGCGGCGGGCGGCGGACGAGCTCGCGGCGCTCTTCGACGAGCCGCGCGAAGGCCCGCTGGGCGAGCGGCTCTCGCGCGTGATGCGGCGGTTCTTCGACTTCGTCGAGGAGCACGGCACGGGTTTCTCCGCCCTGATGCGCGGCGGTCCGGCTGCGGGAAGCAGCCGGACCTGCGCCGTGATCGACGGGGTGCGGCAGGCGGCGTACGAGGAGGTGCTCCACCACCTCGGCGTGCAGTCGCCGTCCCCTCGCCTCGAACTCGCCGTCCGCTCCTGGATCTCCCTGACGGAGACGACGGCCCTGCTCTGGCTCGACGGCCGCCGGATCCCGCGCGCCGAGCTGGAACGCCAGCTGGTCCACGACTTCGCCGCACTCACCGCGGTGAGCGCGGCCTACGACGAGGAGATGGCGGAGGTCCTGCGCCGCCTGCTCGCCGACGAGTCGGACCGGGGCCCGTTCCTGGATCTGATCACGCGCCTCGCGGTGCTGACGCCCCAGCCGCAGCCACAGCCGTCCTGACGGTCCGGGGCGAGCCGCCTCAGCCCGCCCGCCGGAAGACCGCCACCGTCCTCCCCGGCACGGAGAACGTTCCCGAATCGCGGTCGTACGACGCCGACTTGACCACCGGATCGGTTCCCCGGGCCTGGACCGGGTGGAGGGCGTAGGGCGTTCCCGTGACGGCCGTGACGTGTTGCGTGCGGCGTTCGGGGGTGGCGTTGAGGACGACGAGCAGGTCGTTCACGCGCATGGTGAGCACCCCCGGTGTCTCGTCCTTGCCGGAGAGCGGGAAGGACAGGTCCGCCTGGACACCCTCGGACGTGGTGTGGCTGAACGCCTTCTCCGTCGTGCGGATCCGCAGCAGGTCGCGGTAGGCGGCGGAGGCCGCCTCCGTGGCCGGGCAGCCGGGGCGCAGGGCCGGGTCGGCCAGGAGGGGCCTGGCGTAGGGCCACTTGGGCGCGTTGTCCCCGGCCGGGGGCAGGCCGCGGCCGAAGCCGTTGCCGTCGGCGCAGTCCCAGTGGATCGCGTTGAACCAGTCCCCGCTGTCGAAGGAGTTGCGGTCCAGGGACTTGGAGCGCAGCAGGTCCGTACCGGCCTGGGAGAGGGCCGGCCCCTGGGACAGCGCCGCGGTGGCCATCGCGAGGACCTGCATCCGGGCCCGGTCGGCCGCCGTGGTGCGCTGCGGCAGTTTGTAGGCGAGGGCGTCGTAGAGGGACTCGTTGTCGTGCGCGTCGACGTAGGCGAGGGCGTCCCCGGGGGCGGCGGCGTAGCCGGCCGGTGAGCCGTTGTAGTCGACGTCCGAGCCACGGACGCCGCGGCCGGTGGAGTCGGTGAAGCGGTACGCGGCGAGGTTGCCGGTCAGGCCCACCTTGATGAGGTCCTGGGCGTGCAGGAGGCGGGAGCGCTGCTCGTCGGGGGTGCCGGGCGTCGCGCCGTTGGGGTCGGTGTAGAGGCCGGAGGCGAAGCCCTGGACGCGCGGGTCCGCGTCGAAGGGGCCGCCGCCGCGGACGGCGTCGCGGGCGCGGTCGGAGAAGGTCGCGATGCCGGTGCCCGCCATGTTCTTCTGGGTGGCCTGGACGAAGCGGGCGTCGTCGGCGGCCTCCCCGAAGTTCCAGCCCTCGCCGTAGAGGATCACGGCCTTGCCGTCGACGCCGTCCTTGGCGACCGTGAGCGCGTCGAGAGCCTTGCGCACGGCCAGGATGTTGGCCTTGGGGTGGTGGCCCATGAGGTCGAAGCGGAAGCCGTCGACCTTGTAGGCCCTGGCCCAGGTGACGACCGAGTCGACGACGAGCTTGCCCATCATCGCGTGCTCGGGCGCGGTGTTCGCGCAGCAGCTGGAGTTGGCGACGCTGCCGTCGTCCAGCAGCCGTTGGTAGTAGCCGGGGACGATGCGGTCGAGCACGGACCGGGGATCCTGCCCGGACGCGGCGGTGTGGTTGTAGACGACGTCCATGACCGTACGCAGCCCGGCCCCGGCCAGCCCCTGGACCATCTGCCGGAATTCGAGCGTCCGGCGCGGTCCTTCGGGGTCGGAGGCATAGCTGCCCTCAGGGACGGTGTAGTGCAGCGGGTCGTAGCCCCAGTTGTACGCGTCCCGGGCGGCCGTCCGTCCCACGCACTCCTGCTGCCGCTCGGAGTCGGCGGGCAGCGCGGCCAGGTCGCAGGCGGGCGTCGCCTGGTCGGCGCGCCTTTCGGGGGCGGTGGCGAAGTCGAACGCGGGCAGCAGGTGGACGTACGAGGTGCCCGCGTCGGCGAGGCTCTTCAGGTGCCGCATGCCGGCCGAGGCGCGGTCGGTGAAGGCGAGGTACTCCCCCGGGTGCGCCGAAGTGCGGTCCGCCACGGAGAAGTCACGGATGTGCAGCTCCTGGATCTGCGCGTCCCGCAGCGGCACGGCGCGGGGCTTGCGCAGATCCCGCCAGCCCGGCGGGGCGAGGGCGGGGTCGGCGAGGTCGGTGACCAGACTGCGCGCGGAATCCGTGGTGAGCGCGGTGGAGTAGGGGTCGGTCACGAGATTGGTGACCACTTTCTGCACGGTCGGGGCCCAGACGGTGACGGCATAGCGATAGGGCTTGCCCGCCCACTCCCGGGGGCCGGTCACACTCCACACACCACTGGCGGCGTCGCGCCGCATGGAGACGGTGCGGCCGTCGAGTTCGAGGTCGACGCGGCGCGCGGTGGGTGCCCAGACGGAGAGGGTGGGACGGCCGCGCCGGAAGACCGGGCCGAGCTCGGCCCTGGGCGCGGACGCGGCGTAGAGGTCGTCGAGGACGCCGGGTATCTGCACACTGGTGGTGATGTCGTCGGTGACGGCGGCGACCCGTCCTCTCAGGGCGTCGGGCACGCGGCTCCGGTCGGCGGCGGCCACTTGAAAGGCGTCATAGGCGGCGAGGTGGGGGAACTTCGCACGCTGGGCGGGGGTGAGCCCGCCGGGCTGCTGGGTGAGGGTGAAGGTGCCGGTGTCGTGTACGAGGCGGTGGGGGTGGCCGGGCGTGCCGAGGTTTTTGGGCCAGGCGAGGGTGTTGCGGTCGATCCATTGAACGGTGGCTTTGGGCGGTGGGGTGGGGTGGGGTTCGGCGTGAGCGGCGCTTGTCAGTGGGAGCAGGAAGAGGAAGGCGGCGCTCAGGGCGAGGCGTCTCATGGGGCTCCTTCGCTGGGGTGGGTGGACGGTTTTTTGCCCCAGTCCCGCCCCTTCCCGAAACTGGGGGCAAGCCCCCAGACCCCCGGGGTGCGCAATTCAGCCCGTCCGGCGTTTGAGGACGCGCCCGCAGGGCGCTGGGGGTCCGGGGGTCTCCCCCGGTTTCGGGAAGGGGCGGGGCAGGGGAACAAAGCCCGCCGGGCCGCACCCGAGCGGGGGCCCGGGGCGGAGCTCCGGCCGCGGCGGAGCCGCGTATCAGACACTGCGGGAAGGGGCGGGGTAGGGGAACAAGCCCTACGGGGCACACTCGCGCGCACCCACATGCAGCGCCAGCGCCGTGTTCGGGGCCAGGGAAGCCGTGAACGTGCCGTCCGGAGCCACCGACACCCGCCGTCCGCTCTGCACGTCGCAGTAATCACCCCCCGGCAACGACGTCCGAAACGTGCGGCTCACCGCGAACGACTCGTGGTTGATGGCCACATAGCCCTTGTTCCCGCGCCCGAAGGCGATCGCCTGGTAGCCGTTGTCCCACCAGTCACCGACCGCCGCGCCCCGCGTCGCATTGCGGAATCCCACCATGGACTTGATCTCGGGCCATTTGTGCTGGCACTTCCAGCCGTCCTGCCAACAGGCAGTGACAGAGCCGCCATTGGGCGGTCCCGCGTCGCGGTCGGTGAATTCGTAGCCGGAGTGGACGTCCGGGGAGCCGTAGGGCCAGGCGAGCATGAAGACGTTGGCGAGGGTGTAGTTCGCGCCGTCCTTGTAGCTGAGGGTGTCGCCGCCTCGCTCGGTGTCCCAGTTGTCGGTGAAGACGGATGCCTGGCCGCCGGGCAGATAGCCCCAGCCCTCGCCGAAGTTCTTGAGATAGGCGAGCCGTTCGCCGGTGAGGACCCGTTTGAGGTCGCGCGCGTAGCGGAATTCCTGGACGTCGCCGTTGCGCAGGTATTCCTCCGGCTGGACGGCCTCGCCCGCGCCGTAGATGGTCTCCTGTTTCCAGTAGACATCGGGTCTGCTCAGCCGGGACTTGATGGCGGCGAGGTCGTCGGTGGCGATGTGCTTGGCGGCGTCGATGCGGAATCCGTCGACGCCGAGGGAGAGCAGGTCGTCGAGGTAGGCGGCGATGCGGTCGCGCACGTGCTCCGCGCCGGTGTCGAGGTCGGCGAGGCCCACGAGTTCGCAGTTCTGGACGTCGCCCCGGTCGCGGTAGTCGCCGATGGGCTTGCGGCAGCCGTGGAAGTCCCGGTCCTGGTACGTGCCCGGGTAGTCGTACTTCGTATACGGGGTGCCGCCGGTGCCGGTGCCGGAACCGGCGGCCATGTGGTTGATCACGGCGTCGGCGACGACCTTGACCCCGGCCGAGTGGCAGGCGTCGACCATGCCCTTCAGGGCGGCGCGGTCACCGAGCCGACCGGCGACGCGGTAGCCGACGGGCTGGTAGGAGGTCCACCACTGCGGCCCCTGGATGTGTTCCTGAGGCGGTGACACCTGGACGTATCCGTAGCCCGCCGGGCCGAGGGTGTCCTTGCACTCCTTGGCGACGGAGGCGTAGCTCCACTCGAAGAGCACGGCGGTGACGTCGCGTTCGCCGGGTGCGGCCGCCCGCGCGGGCGGGGCGCAGGTGAGGGTGCCGGCCACGAGGGCGGCGACGGCGAGCAGCGCTCTTCGGGTGGTTCCGGGCAGGGCGAAGGGGGGCATGGCGCCTCCTGGGGGGGGGTGGCCGGTTCCTGATGAACCGGGACAAAACAGCCTCATATGGCAACACGTCGCACCCATAGGGCCGATGAAGGTTCTTGCTGTTCTTGCTGCAACTTCTGTCCGCACGACCGCGGCAACAGCCGCGCACGAGACCGTACGAGGCCCGTCGCCGCCGGTCAACCCTTGGGACACGGTCCGGTTACGACCCGGAAATCTCGCTGTTTCGTTCTTGCAAACCCTTTCGCAAGAGATTGCAGCCTGTTAACTTCCTCCACAGCTCGGGCCGTCCGCGACTGGTCGGCCTCCTTGATGAGGAGATCCATATGCGAAGAGGCATATCGGTTGCGGCCGTCGTCGGCGTGCTGGCCCTGACCGCGACCGCCTGCGGCGGTGACAGCGGCGGCGACGGCGGCGACGGCTCCAAGGCGGCGAACGACCCGGGCAGTGTGAGCGGGACGGTCACCTGGTGGGACACTTCGGACGCCACCAACGAGGCACCGGCCTTCAAGAAGCTGGTGTCGGCCTTCGAGACGAAGTACCCCAAGATCAAGGTCGATTACGTCAATGTGCCGTTCGACCAGGCGCAGCAGAAGTTCAAGACGGCGGCGTCCACGGGCAAGGGCGCGCCCGACGTGCTGCGCTCGGACGTCGGCTGGACCCCGGGCTTCGCCCAGCTCGGCTACCTCAAGGACCTCACCGGCACGCCGGCGCTCGACAACGCCGGCGACTTCCTCGACGGGCCGCTGAAGAACGCCGCGTACCAGGGCAAGACGTACGGCGTCCCCCAGGTCACCGACACGCTCGCGCTGCTCTACAACAAGGACCTGTTCCACAAGGCGGGCATCGAGGCGCCCCCGGCCGACTGGAACGCGGTCAAGGACGCCGCCCAGAAGATCAAGGACAGGACGGGCGCCGGGGGCATCGGCCTCAGCCCGGACAGCTACTACTCGCTGCCCTTCCTCTACGGCGAGAACAGCGACATGGTCGACGTCGCCGGCAAGAAGATCACCATCTCCGACGCCGCGTCCGTCAAGGGCATCGAGACGGCCGTCGACCTGGTCAAGTCCGGTGCCGCGCCCAAGCCGGCGGGCACGGACGGCTACAACGCGCTGAAGACGGACTTCAAGAACGGCAAGCTGGCCATGATGGTCGACGGGCCGTGGGCGACGAAGGAGATCTTCGGCGGCGACGCGTACAAGTCGAAGGACAACCTGGGGATCGCGACGATCCCGGCGGGCTCGACAGGGACGGCGGGGGCGCCGGTCGGCGGGCACAACCTCGTCGTCTACGCGGGGTCGAAGAACTTCGACGCGTCCTACCTCTTCACGCGGTTCATGACCGAGGCCGCGCAGCAGGAGTCGGTGTCGTCGGCGATCGGGGTGCTGCCGACGCGGAAGTCGGCCTACACGAAGGAGGTGCTGGCCGATCCGGTGCGGAAGTCTTTCTACGAGGCGCTGGGGAAGGCGCATGCGCGGCCTCCGATTCCGCAGGGCGGGGATCTGTTCACGGACTGGCTCCAGCACTACACGAAGATTTTGACGCTGAAGGAGTCGCCCAAGGAGGGGACGGCGGCTACTGCGAAGGCTTGGCAGGGGGCGTTGCTGAAGGACTGGTCGGTGCAGGAGTAGTGGGGCGGGGGATTTTTCCCCTACCCGCCCCTTCCCGCTGCATCCGATGTGCGACTCCGTCGCGTGAGGGGCTCCGCCCCGGACCCCGGTCCTCAACCGCCGGACGGGCTGAAAGATCGTGCCGCGTCCCTCGACGAAAGCCCTTCGAAATGACCACAGCAGTTTCCCCGAGCGGTAGTCCGCCCACGTTGTTCACCCGGCTCAGGCGGTCCTTCGACACGCACTGGTACGCCTGGGCCATGGTGCTGCCCGTGGTCGTCGTGCTGGCGGTGCTGGTCGGGTATCCGCTGGGGCGCGGGATCTATCTCTCCTTCACCGACGCCAACGAGGCCAATGTCGGGCGGACCATCGGCGTCAACCACATCGCGTCGACGTACAAGTCCGTCGGTCTCGACAATTACTGGAAGGTGCTCTCGGGGCAGGAGGGCCACTTCTATTCGCGGCTGGGCTGGACCGTCGTCTGGACCGCTTCGTGCGTGTTCCTGCACTACACGATCGGCCTCGGGCTGGCCCTGCTGCTCAACAGGCCGATGCGGTTCCGGGCGCTGTACCGGGTGCTGCTGATCCTGCCGTGGGCGGTGCCGGCGTTCGTCGCGACGTTCTCGTGGCGGCTGATGTTCAACGAGAAGTACGGCGTCCTCAACGCCTTTCTCACCAAGCTGGGCATGGACCCCGTGGACTGGCTCGGGGACTCGACGCTCCAGAAGGTGTCGGCCGTCGCGGTCAATGTGTGGCTGGGCGTGCCGTTCATGATGGTGGCGATACTCGGCGGACTCCAGGCGATACCGCGGGAGTTGCACGAGGCGGCGGAGATGGACGGCACCTCGCCCTGGCAGCGGTTCCGGCACGTGACGCTGCCGGGGCTGCGGCCGGTGAGCGGGACCGTGATCCTGCTGGGCGTGATCTGGACGTTCAACATGTTCCAGGTGATCTACCTGCTGATCGGGCAGGGGGCGAGCTCCGACAGCGAGATCCTGGTGACGTACGCCTACCGCCTGGCCTTCCAGGGTGTGCGCGACTACGCGGGCTCGGCCACGTACGGCATCCTCATCCTCTCGCTGCTTCTGGTCTTCGCCGTCTTCTACCGCCGGATGCTCTCCCGACAGGAGTCCACGCGATGAGCTCCACCACCCCCCGGGCCCGCGGCGAGCGGTCGCGCGGCGCCTCGGCCGCGCTGCACACGGCGCTGGCCCTCGCGAGCCTGGTCGCGGTCTTCCCGGTGCTGTTCGTCGTCTTCGTCTCCCTGCGCGGCCGGGACGGCTGGCAGGAGCCGACGCGGTTCGTCGGCTTCGACGTCTCCAACTACACGCACATCCTGGGGCACACCAAATTCCTGACGTGGTTCGGGAATTCGGTGATCGTGGCGGTGGGCGCCACCGTGCTCGGGGTGTTCGTCGCGGCGACGGCCGGCTACGCCGTGTCGCGGATGCGTTTTCCCGGGCACCGGTCGCTGATGTGGACCTTTCTGATCGTGCAAATGTTCCCGATGGCGGTGCTGATCGTGCCGCTGTACAACATTCTGGGTGAGCTCGAACTCCTGGACTCCTACACCGGTCTGATCGTGACCTACTGCTCGGTATCCGTGCCGTTCTGCGCCTGGATGCTCAAGGGGTACTTCGACACCATTCCCGCCGAGATCGACGAGGCGGGCCGGGTGGACGGGCTGAGCCCGTTCGGCACCTTCTGGCGGCTGATCCTGCCGCTCGCCCGGCCCGGTCTGGCCGTCACCGCCTTCTACTCCTTCATCACCGCCTGGGGCGAAGTCGCCTTCGCCACCCAGTTCATGAGCAGCGAGGAGCACTACACCCTCGCGGTCGGGCTCCAGACCTTCGTCGGCCAGCAGAAGGCCGAGTGGGGTCTGATGACGGCCGCGGCGGTCCTCATCACCGTCCCCGCAGCCGCCGTCTTCTTCCTCGCCCAGCGGCACCTGGTCGCCGGGCTGACCGCAGGTGGCACCAAGGGCTGACCCCGGCCCGTGGTGCGTCACCGGACGCGTCGACCGCGCGTTGACATGTTCGTACCGCCCGCACCGCCTCGTACGGCCCTTCGCACCGCCTCTTCCGTGACCGCACTTTTCGACCTAGGGAAGTACATGACCCAGGATCTCGCGCCCTCCGTCCGCCCGGCCGCCGACTCCTCGTCCGCGCACGCGGAGGGCTGGTGGCGCAGCGCCGTCATCTATCAGGTGTACGTGCGCTCGTTCGCCGACAGCGACGGTGACGGCATCGGCGATCTGCGGGGGATCCGGCAGCGGCTGCCGCACCTGGCGGAGCTGGGGGTGGATGCGGTGTGGCTGACGCCGTTCTACGCGTCGCCGCAGGCGGACGGCGGTTACGACGTCGCGGACTACCGCGCGGTGGACCCGCTGTTCGGGGATCTGTCGGACGCGGACGACCTGGTGCGGGAGGCGCACCGGCTGGGTCTGCGGGTCATCGTCGACATCGTGCCCAACCACACGTCCGAGCGGCATGCGTGGTTCCGGGCGGCGCTCGCGGACCGCCCGGGGGGGACGGCCCGCGAGCGCTACCACTTCCGTCCGGGCAAGGGCGTCTCGGGGGAACTCCCGCCCAACGACTGGGAGTCCGTCTTCGGCGGCCCGGCCTGGACGCGTACGCAGCTCCCCGACGGCACCCCGGGCGAGTGGTACCTGCACCTCTTCGCGCCCGAGCAGCCGGACCTCAACTGGGACAACCAGGAGGTCCGGGAGGAGTTCGAGTCGGTGCTGCGGTTCTGGCTGGACCTGGGCGTGGACGGGTTCCGGATCGACGTGGCGCACGGCATGGTCAAGGCGCCCGGGCTGCCGGACATCGGCCGCAAGGAGCAGGCGAAGCTGATCGGCGCGCAGGTGCTGCCGTTCTTCGACCAGGACGGGGTGCACGAGATCCACCGCTCGTGGCGGGCGCTGCTGGACTCCTACGAGGGCGAGCGGATCGGGGTGGCCGAGGCGTGGGCGCCGACCTCGGAGCGGCTGGCGCTGTACGTGCGCCCCGACGAGCTGCACCAGGCGTTCAACTTCCAGTTCCTGACGTGCGCGTGGGACGCGGACGCGATGCGCACGGTGATCGACGAGTCGCTGGCGGCCACGCTGTCGGTGGGCGCGCCGACGACCTGGGTGCTCTCCAACCACGACGTGGTGCGGCACGCCACCCGCTACGGCGCCGGCGAGCCGGGGCTGCGGCGGGCGCGGGCGGCGGCGCTGCTGATGCTGGCGCTGCCGGGCTCGGCGTACGTCTACCAGGGCGAGGAGCTGGGGCTGCCGGAGGTCGTGGACCTGCCGGACGAGGTGCGCCAGGACCCGGCGTTCTTCCGGGGCGACGGCCAGGACGGCACCCGGGACGGCTGCCGGGTGCCGATCCCGTGGTCGGGCGACGAGGCGCCGTACGGCTTCGGGCCGGGCGGCAGCTGGCTGCCGCAGCCCGAGGAGTGGCGGGAGCTGTCGGTGGCGGCCCAGTCGGGCGACCCGCGCTCGACGCTGGAGCTGTACCGCTCGGCGCTGACGCTCCGCCGTGAGCTGCCGGGGCTCGGCGACGGGGAGATGGTCTGGCTGGACGCGCCCGAGGGGGTGCTGGCGTTCTCGCGGCCCGGCTTCCTCTGCACGCTCAACACGCTGGGCGAGGAGGTGGAGCTGCCGGTTCCGGGGCGTCCGGTGCTGGCGACGTCGGCGCTCGAATTCGGCGGCGGCACGGTACGCGTGCCCTCGGACACCTGCGTCTGGTGGGCAGTCTGAGATGCGACCGGTAAGGTCCAGTCCTGTGACCGCCCGGCTTGCCGATATCGCAGCGCAGGCGGGTGTCAGCGAAGCAACCGTCAGCCGCGTCCTCAACGGGAAGCCGGGGGTCGCCGCCTCCACCCGCCAGTCCGTGCTGGCCGCGCTCGACGTGCTGGGCTACGAGCGTCCGGTGCGGCTGCGGCAGCGCAGCGCGGGCTTGGTCGGGCTGATCACCCCGGAGCTGGACAATCCCATCTTCCCGGCGTTCGCGCAGGTCATAGGGCAGGCGCTGACCCGGCAGGGGTATACGCCGGTGCTGGCCACGCAGACGCCCGGCGGCTCCACGGAGGACGAGCTGACCGAGATGCTGGTGGACCGGGGGGTCGCCGGGATCATCTTCGTCTCCGGGTTGCACGCGGACACCTCCGCGGATATGCAGCGCTATGAGCGGCTGCGGGCCCAGGGCGTGCCGTTCGTGCTCATCAACGGTTTTTCGGCCAAGGTGCGGGCGCCCTTCGTCTCCCCCGACGACCGGGCCGCGGTCCGGCTCGCCGTCACCCATCTGGCCGCACTGGGCCACCGGCGCATCGGGCTGGCGCTGGGCCCCGAGCGGTATGTGCCGGTGCAGCGGAAGATCGAGGGCTTCCTGGCGGCCGTGCGGGAGCAGCTGGGGGTGGCGGAGGCCGAGGCGGGTGAGCTGGTCCAGCACTCGCTGTTCAGCCTGGAGGGCGGCCAGGCGGCCGCCTCCGCGCTCCTGGACCGGGGCTGCACGGCCGTGGTGTGCGCGAGCGACATGATGGCGCTGGGCGTGGTGCGCGCGGCCCGTCAGCGCGGCCTGGAGGTCCCGCGGGACGTCTCGGTGGTCGGCTTCGACGACTCGCCCCTCATCGCCTTCACGGACCCGCCGCTGACCACGATCCGACAGCCGGTGCAGGCGATGGGGCAGGCGGCGGTGGGGGCGCTGCTGGAGGAGATCGGCGGTACGCCGGCGCCGCACAGCGAATTCGTCTTCCTGCCTGAGCTGGTGGTCCGGGGTTCAACGGCTTCGGCCCCGGGCACGGCCCGTGTCGGCGCGGACACGCCGCTTCCCGAACAGGCCCGTACAGACACGCGTACGGGCGCTCGTACGGTGGTGGCGAACCGGGCGGAAAGCGGCGAAGACCAGTCTTGGGGATGATCTGCCCCAGGCCGCTTTCTGGCAGACTGGTTGGCTATGGGTGAAGCGACAGTAAGGCAACTGGAAGGCCGCACGGCCGCCCCGCCACCCACCGAGGAGCGAGCGGACCGGCCGTCGGCGGAATGTGCCACCGGGCGAAAAGTCGGCCTGTGGAAGCCGCGTTCGCCGCGTCGGCCGCGCCTGTGGTTCGAGGTGCTGCTCATCGCGGTGAGTTACTGGACGTATTCCCTCGTGCGCAACGCCGTGCCGGAGCAGCGGGCGGCGGCGCTGCGCAACGCCGACTGGGTCTGGCGCACCGAGAACACCCTGCACATCGCCGTCGAGAACTCGGTCAACCACGCGGTGAATTCGGTGACGTGGCTGATCGTGGGGATGAACTACTACTACGCCACTTTGCACTTCGTGCTCACGATCGGGGTGCTGGTGTGGCTCTACCACTGGCACCCCGGCCGCTATGCCGCGGCGCGGCTGGTCCTCTTCGCCACCACCGGCGTCGCGTTGCTCGGCTATTACCTCTTTCCGCTGGCCCCGCCGCGGCTGATGAACAATGTGAACTTCATCGACACGGTCGTGGTGCACCACACGTGGGGCTCGATGGCCTCGGGCAATCTGGCCGACATGTCGAACCAGTACGCGGCGATGCCGTCGATGCACATCGGGTGGTCGGCGTGGTGCGGTGTCACCATCGCGACGCTGGCCCGGCCGGTGTGGGTGCGGGTGCTGGGGGCGGTGTATCCGGTGGCGACGCTGGTGGTGATCGTGTCCACCGCGAACCACTTCTGGCTGGACGCGGTGGGCGGCCTGCTCTGCCTCGCGTTCGGCTTCGCGCTGTCGTACGCCTGGTACCGCTCGTTCCCCTACCGGCTGGCACGCCACGTGGCGAAGGCGTAGGCGGGGGGCGCGGCTCCGTCAGGAGCCGTAGAAGAGCTCCTCCACCACGGCCCGGGCGCGTCTGGTGGTGCGGCGGTAGTCGTCGAGCATCTCCCCGACGTGGCCCGGTTCGTAGCCGAGATAGCGGCCGACGGCGGCCAGCTCGCGGCTGTGCGAGGGGAAGGTGTCCCCCGCCCGACCGCGCACGAGCATCACCGCGTTGCGGACGCTCGTCGCGAGCACCCACGCGTCATCCAGTATGGCCGCCTCCTCGGCACTCAGCAGCCCGGCGGCGCAGGCCGCGTGGAGGGCCTCGCGGGTGCGCGTCGTGCGCAGCCCCGGCTCGGCCCAGCCGTGCCGCATCTGGAGCAGCTGTACGGTCCACTCCACGTCCGACAGGCCGCCGCGCCCCAGCTTGGTGTGGGTCGTGGGGTCGGCGCCGCGCGGCAGCCGCTCGGACTCCATGCGGGCCTTGAGGCGTCTGATCTCGCGCACGGCGTCCTCGCCGAGGCCCTCGGCGGGGTAGCGCAGCGGGTCGATCAGCTCGATGAACCGCCGCCCGAGTCCGGCGTCGCCCGCGACCGGCTCGGCGCGCAGCAGGGCCTGGCTCTCCCACACCAGCGACCAGCGGCGGTAGTAGGCGGCGTACGAGGCGAGGCTGCGCACGATGGGGCCGGACTTGCCCTCGGGCCGCAGGTCGGCGTCGACGATCAGCGGCGGGTCGGTGGTGGGCAGTTGCAGGAGCCTGCGCATCTCGGTGGCGACGGCGAAGGCGGCGCGGGCGGCCTCCTCGTCGCCGACGCCCTCGCGGGGTTCGTGGACGAACAGCACGTCGGCGTCCGAGCCGTAGCCCTGCTCGTGGCCGCCGAAGCGGCCCATGCCGATGACCGCGAACCGGGCGGGGAGGGTGTCGCCCCACTCGGCGCGCACGGCGGCGCGCAGGGCCCCGGCGACGGCTGCGGCGTTGAGGTCGGAGACGGCGCCGCCGACGGCGTCGACCCGGTGGTGGGTGTCCTTGATCTCGGGGGTGCGGCCGGGCAGGGAGGTGCCGTTGCCGCTCCCGGCGGGTCCGTACGCGCCGATGATGTCGGAGGCGGCGGTGCGGAAGAGCTCGCGGCGGCGCACCCCGCGGACCGCGACGATCGCCGCCTCGGCGCCCTCGGCGCGGCCCACCGCGGACAGCACCTCCTGGTCCAGGGCCTCCCGGCTGCGGGGGCGCAGCCCTTCGGGGTCGCCGAGCAGGGCGACTGCCTCGGGGGCGCGCAGCAGCAGGTCGGGGGCGAGGCGGCCGGCGGACAGCACGCGGGCGAGGTTCTCGGCGGCGGCGCCCTCGTCGCGCAGCAGCCGCAGGTACCAGGGGGTCCGGCCGAGGGCGTCGGAGACCTTGTGGAAGTTGAGGAGTCCGGCGTCGGGGTCGGCAGAGTCGGCGAACCAGCCGAGGAGTACGGGCAGCAGGGTGCGCTGGATGGCGGCCTTGCGGCTCACCCCGGAGGCGAGGGCCTCCAGGTGGCGCAGGGCGGCCGCGGGGTCGGCGTAGCCGAGGGCCTCCAGGCGGTGGCCGGCGGCCTTGGCGCTCAGCCGGATCTCGCCGGGCTCCAGTTGGGCGACGGCGTCCAGCAGCGGGCGGTAGAAGAGCTTCTCGTGCAGCCGGCGGGCCTCGCGGGCGTGCTTCTTCCATGCCTTGGCGAGCTCGGCGACCGGTTCGGTGCCGGGCGGCCACTGGAAGGCGCGGGCCAGGGAGCGGCCGAGGCGGCGCCGGTCGGTCTCGTCCTCGGGCATGAGGTGGGTGCGGCGCAGCCGGTAGAGCTGGATGTGGTGTTCGAGGGTGCGCAGGAAGCGGTACGCGGCGTCGAGGGCGGCGGCGTCCGAGCGCCCGACGTAGCCGCCCGCCGCGAGCGCGGTCAGCGCGTCGAGGGTGCCGCTGCCGCGCAGCGTGGCGTCGCTGCGGCCGTGCACCAACTGCAGGAGCTGGACGGCGAATTCGACGTCGCGCAGGCCACCGGGACCCAGCTTCAGCTCGCGGTCGACCTGTCCGGCGGGGATGGAGGCGATGACGCGGCGGCGCATCTGCTGGACGTCGGCGACGAAGTTCTCCCGCTCGGCGGCCTGCCACACCAGTGGGGAGACGGCGTCGAGGTACTCCTGGCCCAGTGCCGCGTCGCCGGCGACCGGGCGGGCCTTGAGCAGGGCCTGGAACTCCCAGGTCTTGGCCCAGCGTTGGTAGTAGGCGAGGTGGCTGGAGAGGGTGCGCACGAGCGGGCCGTTGCGCCCCTCGGGGCGGAGGTTGGCGTCGACGGGCCAGATGGTCCCCTCGGGGGTGACGTCCGAGCAGACGCGCATCATCCGGGAGGCGAGCCGGGTGGCGGCCTGCACGGCGGCGCCCTCGGTGGTGCCGCCGCGGGGCTCGGCCACGAAGATGACGTCGACGTCGGAGACGTAATTGAGCTCGCGGCCGCCGCACTTGCCCATGCCGATGACGGAGAGCCGGCAGGCCGCGGCGTCCTCGGGGTGCTCCTCGGCGGCGATGTCGAGGGCGGCGCGGAGGGTGGCGGTGGCGAGGTCGGCGAGCTCGGCCGCGGTCTGGGCGACGTCGGAGGTGCCGCAGACGTCGCGGGCGGCGATGGTGAGCAGGCAGCGCCGGTAGGCGGCGCGCAGCGCGTCGGCGGGCGCCATCCCTGCGCCCCGCTCCCCGCGCACCCCTTCGGTGAGGGCCTTCTCGAACTCCGGTGTGGCGGGGTTGAGATCGGCCGGTTCGTAGGTGACGAGGGCGTGCCAGTCGCCGGGGTGGCGGGCGAGGTGGTCGCCGAGCGCCTCGGAGGCGCCCAGCACGCCGAGCAGCCGGTCGCGCAGGGGCTTGGCGGTGACCAGGGTGTCCAGCAGCGTCTGCCGCTCGGCGGTGCCGGTGGCCTCGACGAGCCGGACGAGCCCCTGGAGGGCCAGGTCGGGGTCGGCGGTGGCGCCGAGGGCGTCGAGGAGGAGCGGGTCGGAGCGCACGGGGGCGAGGACGGGGGTGTCGAGGAGGCGCTCGGCTCCCGCTGCGTCGCTGAACCCGTGCCGCAACAACCGGCTGTAGGAACTGCGACGACGCCCATCCGGCACGGTCATCTGTTTCCTCCCCGCGCGTGTTCGGTCCCGGCCGCCGAACGCCGGGCGGTGCCCGATTCCAGCCCGTCCGGCGATTGAGGACGCGGCCGCAGGCCGCTCCCGCCGCAGGCGGCAACGGCGGGAGAGCCGACGACGGCGAGAACCCCGGACAACGGCTACAGAACCGGAAGCATCTTGCGGAGCTCGAACGCGGTCACTTCCGAACGGTACTCCTCCCACTCCTGCTTCTTGTTGCGCAGGAAGAAGTCGAAGACGTGCTCGCCGAGCGTCTCGGCGACCAGCTCGCTGCGCTCCATCAGCTCGATCGCCTCGCCGAGGTTCTGCGGCAGCGGCTCGATGCCCATCGCCCGCCGCTCGGCGTCGGACAGCGCCCAGACGTCGTCGTCGGCGCCGGCGGGCAGCTCGTAGCCCTCCTCGATGCCCTTGAGGCCGGCGGCCAGCAGCACGGCGTAGGTGAGGTAGGGGTTGGCGCCGGAGTCGATGGAGCGGACCTCGACGCGGGCGGAGCCGGTCTTGCCGGGCTTGTACATGGGCACGCGGATGAGCGCGGAGCGGTTGTTGTGGCCCCAGCAGATGTACGAGGGTGCCTCGCCGCCGGCGCCGGCGCTGCGGGCCGAGCCGCCCCAGATGCGCTTGTAGGAGTTGACCCACTGGTTGGTGACGGCGGAGATCTCGGCGGCGTGCCGGAGCAGTCCGGCGATGAAGGACCGGCCGACCTTGGAGAGCTGGTATTCGGCGCCTGACTCGTAGAAGGCGTTGCGGTCGCCCTCGAAGAGGGAGAGGTGGGTGTGCATGCCCGAGCCGGGGTATTCCGAGAACGGCTTGGGCATGAAGGTGGCCTGCACGCCCTGTTCCAGCGCGACCTGCTTCATCACGAGCCGGAAGGTCATGACGTTGTCGGCGGTGGAGAGCGCGTCGGCGTAGCGCAGGTCGATCTCCTGCTGGCCGGGGGCGCCCTCGTGGTGGCTGAACTCGACCGAGATGCCCATGGATTCGAGCATGGTGATGGCCTGCCGGCGGAAGTCCATGCCCACGTTCTGCGGGGTGTGGTCGAAATAGCCGGAGGAGTCGGCGGGCACCGGGCGGGTGCCGTCGACCGGCTTGTCCTTGAGCAGGAAGAACTCGATCTCGGGGTGGGTGTAGAAGGTGAATCCGAGGTCGGAGGTCCTGGCGAGGATGCGCTTGAGGACGTAGCGCGGGTCGGCGTAGGACGGGGAGCCGTCCGGCATCAGGATGTCGCAGAACATCCGGGCCGTGCCGGGCGCCTCGGCGCGCCAGGGCAGGATCTGGAAGGTGCCCGGGTCGGGCTTGGCGATCATGTCGGATTCGTACACGCGAGCGAATCCTTCGATCGCCGAGCCGTCGAAGCCGATGCCCTCGTCGAAGGCCTGCTCCAGCTCCGCCGGGGCCACGGCCACGGACTTCAGATAGCCCAGCACATCGGTGAACCACAGCCGTACGAACCGGATGTCGCGCTCTTCGAGCGTACGGAGCACGAACTCCTGCTGCTTATCCATAATCCACCTATCCTCGGTCAGGCCGCCCCTTCCCAAGCCGCGGGGCACATCGGGGGCACATGAGCATCCCACCACACGATTTCGAGTGCGTTGCGTACGCGCGTCTGAATGCCTCGGCCCGTGCGGGGTGCCTCACTGCCCATACTGCCTGCTGCTCCTCGTCCGTGTAACGGCCG
>NZ_BAAABW010000025.1:42548-132041 GCF_039521185.1 Streptomyces blastmyceticus
CGGCACCCCTCATGGCACGGGATCCGGGCGCTACGCCTCGACGGTGACGGCGGCCGCTCCGGAGGCGAAGGCCGGGCTGCCCAGCTGGAAGCCGACCGACACCACGCCGAGCGGGGCCGCCGGGTCGACCTCCAGCTCCGGGTAGAGCGTCGCCGTCTTCCCCGGGTCCAGCTCCAAGGCGGAGGCGCGGACGGTCAGGGTGCGGCTGTCGGCCGACCGCTCGGCGACGTTGACGGTCTCCCTGGGTGCGTCGTCCTGCCGGGTCATGACCAGCCGGTTCTCCGTGAACCGCAGGCCCTCCGGAGCGGTGAGGACGATCTGCTGGGTGCCGATCCGGCTCTGCCCGGTGTTCGTCACCTTGAAGACCGCCGGATACACCCACTGCTGCCCGCGCCGCACCTTGGCCCGGTCCCGCTGGAGCTGCTCCACCCGGGCGCTCCCGGCGGAGGCGCTGGTGACCTTGGCCGCGATCTGCACCGGCTGCCGCTTGCCGATGGTCGCGGAGCCGTCCGTCCGCAGGCCCGGGGCGGAGCCGGGCAGGGCGAGGAGCGGGATGGAGTAGACGAAGGAGCCGGTGTCGGTGGGGGTGGTGTTCAGGTGCGGATTGGCCGCGATGATCAGCGTGCGCCCGCCGTCGATGACCTGGAAGTCGAGGTCGCCGGAGATCACCCCGTGGGAGGCGGTGTGGTACGCGTAGACCGGCTTGCCGGTGAAGACGAATCCGGTCGGGGCGGTGTAGCGCTGGATGACGACCCCGGGGTTGACCGGACGGCTGGTCGGCGACAGGAAGCGCAGGTCGACGCGCGCGCTCTGGCCCGGCGCGGCCTCCGGGACGGTCTCCTGATAGATCGTCAGTGCGGTCTCGTCCCCGACGGGCGCGGGCACCACGATGGAGACGGGCAGCGTGTAGGTGTTGTCCTTGAGGTTGAGCTCGCCGCCGTACTGGATCTCCAGCGTCGACTCGTACGTGCCCGGGATCAGGCCGTTGGGAGCGGTCACCCGGAACACCCCGTCCAGCGAACCGGCGTTGGGGAAGAGCTGTGCACCCGTGAAGGTGCGGGTGAGGCGGCGGCCGCTGGTGCCGGGTCCGCCGAGCAGGCCCTCCGCCAGGGTGAGGACGACGGTCACGTCCCCGCCGTCGACGGTCGCCGGACCCCGGCTGCGGATCCGGGCACCGAGGTCGAACTCCTGGCCGCGCGGCACGGAGACGGGGTGCACGACCTCGCCGTAGAGGTCGGCCGCCGGGGGCGTGGGCGGTACGACGGCGGCGGCGCCGTAGACCTTGCGGATGCGGTGGTTGGAGTAGTCGGCGATGTACAGGGACCCGGCGGTGTCCACCGCCACGCCGATGGGGCCGTACAGCCGCGTGCCCACGGCCGGACCGCCGTCCGCGACATAGCCCGCGACGCCGTCGCCCGCGACGGTCGTGATGATGCCGTCCGTGTCGACCTTCCGCACCCGCTGGTTGCTGTACTCGGCGATGTACAGGGACCCGGCGGCGTCGACCGCCACGGCCCCGGGGACGTTGAGCCGCGTGGCGACGGCGGGGCCGCCGTCCGAGACGTAGCCCGCGACGCCGTTGCCGGCGACCGTGGTGATGATCCCGTTCGTGTCCACCTTCCGCACCCGGTGGCCGCCCCACTCGCCGATGTAGAGGTTTCCGGCCGCGTCCACCGCCACCCCGGTCGGGGTGCTGAGCCTGGTGGCGATGGCGGGGCCGCCGTCGGAGACGAAGCCCGCCTGACCGTTGCCCGCCACCGTGGTGATGATCCCGTTCGGGGACACCTTCCGCACCCGGTGGTTGCCGGCCTCGGCGATGTAGAGGTTCCCGGCCGCGTCCACCGCTACGCCCTGCGGGCTGTTGAGCTTGGTGGCGACGGCGGGCCCGCCGTCGGAGACGAACCCGGCCTGACCATTGCCCGCGACGGTCGTGATGATCCCGTTCGGGGACACCTTCCGCACCCGGTGGTTGTTGGTGTCGGCGATGTAGAGGTTCCGCGCGCCGTCCACCGCCAGACCGATGGGGTTGTTGAGCGAGGTGCCCAGCGCGGGCCCGCCGTCCGAGACGAAGCCCGCGGTGCCATTGCCCGCGACCGTGGTGATGATCCCGTTCGGGGACACCTTCCGCACCCGGTGGTTGCTCTGGTCGCCGATGTAGAGGTTGCCCGCCGCGTCCACTGCCACACCACGCGGGTAGTAGAGGCTGGTGCCGGCGGCCGGGCCGCCGTCGGCGACGTATCCCGCGGTGCCGGTGCCGGCCACGGTGACGATCGTGCCGTCGGGGTAGGGCGATGCGGCTAAGGCGGACGCGTTGGCGTTCGTGGTCATCACGGTCTCCTGTCAGGGTGGAGTGGGCTGCTGCGCAGGGGAATTCCGGGCATGCCTCGGGGAATCGGGAACGCGAAAGGAGAAACCGCCGCGCTCCAGCGGCATCGACTACGGCAAAGACGCGCAGGGGCCGCGGAGTTCGGGAGGATGACACCCCGAATTCGGCCCGGGATCGCGGTACTCCACGCCTCGCACCATCGCCCGAAAATTCACTCGACGAATCCGCCGTCCTTGATCAGATGCATGACCACCCGAAATCCACGAACTCCGCAGCCGTACAAGGAGAATCGAGCGGTGACCACCGAGTCAATACGGCCGCCTCGGACACGGGCGAACATCGGCCATGAATACCGGCCAGCCAACGCACGCTATTTCGCCAGTGGTTGAAAGGGGAGCCCGGGTGCGGCGCCCATGAGCGACCGCACCCCCTGCCCCTCAGGTGCCGTCGGGCACCATCGGCATGGCCAGCACCGCCGCCGCGATCGACTGCGGGCGGTCGTACATCAGCAGGTGGCCCGCCGGTGCCACTGCCTCGAAACGGCCGTCGAGGCGGGTCGCGAGGGCGCGCTGGCGCTCCAGCCAGCGGCGCTCGACGGCGGAGCCGGTGCCCGGGGAGGCCGCGAGGACGGTCACCGGCACGGGCGGCATCGGGTGCCGGTCCCGCAGCTCGTGGAGCTCGGCGGCCACGTCGCGGTAGCGGGCGTTCTCCATCAGCAGGGCGCGCAGCACCCGGCCGGTTCCGTAGGTGCGGCGCACCAGCTCGGCGGAGGCCGGGTCCTGGCGGGTGACCGAGGCGGCCCGGACCGTCAGCTTGCGCAGGGAGGGGCCCAGCGCGCGGGGCAGCCCCGTGGCGGCGAGCACCAGGCCCCGGGCGTGCGCGGCGGTGGTGCGGAGCTCACGGGCGGGTGCGGGTCTTGGCTCGTCCTCCACGCTGCTGTCGACGAGGACGATCCCGGTCGTGCGCTCCGGGTGCAGCCGGGCGAACGCCTCCGCGTGGAAGCCCGCGAGGGAGTGCCCGACGACCGTCGCCGGTTCCTTCAGCCCCAGGGCGTCGAGGACGCCCGCTATCCGCGCGGCCTCGCCCGCGGCGGTGGGCGGTTCCAGGGGCGGCGCGCTGAAGCCGAGCCCCGGCCGGTCGAAGCGGACGACGGTGCGGTGGTCGGTGAGCAGCGGCACGACGGGTTCCCAGTCGAACCAGCCCATGCCGAGCCCCGCGCTCAGCACGCACACGGGCCCCGACCCCTCGCACACCACGTGCAGCGGCACCCCGCCGACCCTCAGCATGTGCCCTGGTGGCCGCTCCATACCGTCCACACTGTCCCCCTTGTCGCCGTCCGTCCACACCGCGCCCGCCGGGAAGACACCCGCCGGCCGGGGGCGGAAGCCCACCGGCCGGAGCGCGACGAGACGACCGTACCGGCGCGCGGCGGGTGCCCGCGCCACACCCCCTCGGCCGACCGGCCTGTTCGCCACGTACACGCAGTCGGGGGCGGGTCGTCACACCCCGGCGTCCGCCTTCGGCCGCTGCGGTGCGCCCTGCTCCGGTTCGCGGTGTTCGGGCGCCACCCAGTGCGGCTTGCGGAACTTCAGCAGGGCGAGCGGCGCGAGGAAGCCGATGACCAGCAGGCCGCCTCCCACGGTGAGGACGTAGCGCCACAGCGGCCCGCCGCCGAACTGGTCCGGCGGGACGAAGCCGATGCACATGGCCGCGAGCGACGCCGCGAAGCCGACGCCCGCGACCAGCCGCACAGCCGGGACGCGGAAGCCGCGGGGCCGGTCCGGCTGGGTGGTGCGCAGCCGGACGACGGCGGCGAACATCAGCAGATAGACGACCAGATAGATCTGGGTGGTGATCACCGAGAAGATCCAGTAGGCGCTGGAGACATCGGGGATGAAGGCGTAGAGCAGCGCGATGAGCGTGGTGAGCACGCCCTGGGCGACCATGATGTTGCGCTGCACGCCGTGCTTGTTGAGCTTCTGCAGGACGGGCGGCAGATAGCCCTCCTGCCGGGCGACCATCAGCAGGCCCTTCGAGGGGCCCGCCAGCCAGGCGAGCATGCCGCCGAGCGCGGCCACCACGAGCATCACGCCGACGACCTTGGTCAGCCAGCCCACGTGGAAGTGGTCGAAGAAGCCCTGGAACGCCTGCATCACGCCCGCGGTCAGGCTGAGGTCCTCACCCGGCATCACCCAGCTGATGGCGAGCGCCGGGAGGATGAAGATCAGCAGGACGAGTCCGGTGGCGGCGAAGACCGAGCGCGGGAACTGCCTGCCGGGTTCGCGCAGCGAGGCGACGTGCACGCCGTTCATCTCCATGCCCGCGTAGGACAGGAAGTTGTTGACGATCAGTACGAGGCTGGCGAGCCCGGTCCACGGCGGCAGGAAGTGGCCGCTGTCCATGGGTGCGGCGGAGGCGTTGCCCTGGCCGAGGAAGACCAGCCCGAGCACGACGAGGACCGCGCCGGGGATCAGCGTGCCGATCACCAGGCCCGCCCCGGCCAGCCCGGCGACCGCCTTCGTGCCGCGCGAGGAGATCAGCACGCCCGACCAGTAGACGACGACGATGACCAGGGCGATGTAGAGGCCGTTGTCGGCGAGCCTGGGGTCGATGACGTACGCGAACGTGCTGGCCACATAGGCCAGCAGGCTCGGGTAGTAGGCGATGGTCATCGCGAACTGGCACCAGACGGCCAGGAAGCCGAGCGGCTTGGAGAGCCCTTCGCTCACCCAGCGGTAGACGCCGCCGGTCCAGCCGGAGGCGAGCTCGGCGGAGACGAGCGCGGTCGGCAGCAGGAAGACCACGGCGGGTACGACGTAGAGGAAGACGGCGGCGAGGCCGTAGATCGCCATGGACGGCGAGGGCCGCAGGTTGGCGACCGACGCCGTGGTCATCATCGCGAGGGTCACCCACGAGATGAACTGCGGCTGGGTGGCGCCCGGGGTGGCGGCGCCCGTGGCGAGGGGACGGTCGTCCCTCACCTGGTCCGTGATGGTCATGTGAGGTGGAGCGTCCTTTATGCGGGCGTCGATCGTGTGCGCCCCAATGATCCCATCAACGGCGCCTGGAGGAGGTATACCCCGAGGGGGTAAGGTGCGACGGAGTTGTCGCAGGGGCCTCGGGAGACGCGTGATGGACGGACAGCGGAAGGCCACCGCCTGGTGCGGGCGCCTGCTGCTGTTCGCCGCGCTGCTGCTGGGCATCGTGACCATGCACACGCTGGGTCACCCGGCGGGGCACGGCGGGAGTCGGGGGACGGCGTCGCACGCGATGGCGCCGATGACAGGCGATCCGGCCGTCGCTCCGCACACGACGACCGACCACCGCGCCGCCTCCGTCGACGGCGAGAGCCACGGCATGGACCCTATGTCCGTCTGCCTCGCCGTACTCGGATCCGCCCTGCTGGCGCTCGTTTCGCTGCTCGGCGTGGCCGCGCTGCGGCGCCTCGCCCCGGCCCTGGCCGTCGTCCGCGCGCGGCTGCTCGCCGTCCTCCGGCCGATCCCTCCCCCGCCACGGCACAAGGCCCTCGCCCGGCTGTCGGTACTGCGCGTGTAGCAGCGCGTGCCGCTGCGCTTCCGCGCGCAGTGGCACGCGCCGCGACCACGTCCCGCAGGACCCGACACCACGAGGTGCCTTTCCCCATGCGTTCCACCACCCGCCGCGCCGTGCTCGGCGCGGGGCTCGCCGCTGCCGGAAGCGGACTGCTCGCCGCCTGTTCCGGGGGCTCGGACAGCGGCTCGTCCGCCGCCACACCCTCCGCCGACTACCTCGCCCCGGACGGGCGGGAGGTCGCCGCCGCCGAGGCGAAGCGCGGCACCGGGCCCGTACGGAAGGTGACCCTGACGGCCACCCCGGCCCGCCTCGACCTGGGCGGGCTCACGGTCGACTCCTGGGCGTACGGCGACCGGCTGCCCGGCCGGGAGATCCGGGTCACCGCCGGTGACACGCTCGCGCTGACCCTCGCCAACCACCTGCCCGAGGCCACCTCGCTGCACTGGCACGGGCTGGCGCTGCGCAACGACATGGACGGCGCCCCGGGCGTCACCCAGCGCCCCATACGCGCGGGCGCGTCGTTCGACTACCGCTTCACCGTCCCGCACCCCGGCACGTACTGGGTCCACCCGCACTCGGGCGTCCAGCAGGACCGGGGGCTGTACGCGCCGCTGATCGTGGAGGACCCCAAGGAGCCGCTCTCCTACGACAAGGAGTGGGTGGTCGTCCTGGACGACTGGGTCGACGGCGTGGACGGCAGCACGCCGGACGCGGTGCTCGCCGAACTCAGCAGGGGCATGGGCGGCATGGACCACGGCGGGCACGGCATGTCGAAGATGCCGGGCATGGCGATGAGCACCGGGAAGCCCGGCCCGTCCGGCCCGCCCCGGATGATGATGGGGGCGGCCAGTCCGCTCCTCGGCGGGGACGCGGGCGACGTCGCCTATCCGCACTACCTCGTCAACGGGCGCACGCCGGACGCCCCGGAGACCTTCACCGCGAAGCCGGGCGACCGGATCCGGATCCGTTTCCTCAACGCGGGCGGCGACACGGCCTTCCGGGTGTCTCTCGGCGGCCACCGGATGACGGTCACGCACACGGACGGCTTCCCCGTCGAGCATGCGGAGACGGACACGCTGCTGCTGGGCATGGGCGAGCGGTACGACGTGCTGGTCGAGGCGGGGGACGGGGTGTTCCCGCTGGTCGCGCTGGCGGAGGGCAAGAAGGCCGCGGCGCTCGCCGTGCTGCGTACGGGCGGGGGCGCCGCGCCCGACGCGTCCGTACGCCCGCGGGAGCTGGACGGCACCCTGCTGACCGCCGACCGCTTGAAGGCCGACCGGAGCGTGCTGCTCAAGGACCGCCGCCCCGACCGGACGCTCACACTCCGTCTCACCGGCGGGATGGCGAAGTACGACTGGGCGATCAACGCGAGGAAGTACGCGCCCGGCCGGCGCTATCCGGTGGCGGCGGGCGAGCGGGTCCGGCTCGTCTTCGTGAACGACACGACGATGTGGCACCCCATGCACCTGCACGGCCACACCTTCGCGCTGCCCGGCGGCGGGCCGCGCAAGGACACCGCGATCGTCCGCCCGGGGCAGCGGCTGGCGGTCGACTTCGACGCCGACAACCCGGGGCTGTGGATGCTGCACTGCCACAACGTCTACCACGCGGAGTCCGGGATGATGACGGTCCTCGGCTACCTGCGCTGACCTCCGACCGACCGAAGAACCGCGGGGCCCGCGTCCGGTACCGGACGCGGGCCCCGCGGGCTGTCGTACGGCGTGGCTCAGACGGCCAGCGGCACCTGGGTGCCGGGCTCGACCTTGCCGTAGTGGTCGACGACCTTGTTCAGCTCGAACTGGTAGTAGAGCGCGTGGAAGCCGATGAACGCGAGCAGCAGGCCGATGCCGCCGCTGCACGAGGGCGTCAGGCCCGCGGCGCGCTGGGCCTCGGAGATGCGCCCGCCCGTGTTGAAGACCGAGACGAGCGGCGGAATGAACAGGAAGGCGCCCAGCGTGATCGCCAGCACCGACATGGCGGGGTTGATGTGCCGCCGGCTGTCGAACTGCGCCATCTCCTTGTTGACCTTGTAGTGCCAGACGATGCTGTAGATGCCGAGGGTGATGATCGGCAGACCCAGCCAGGCGGCGAAGGGGTTGCGGCGCTTCATCGCCAGGCCGTAGGCGGCGGGGCCCGGGGCCGGGTAGCCCATCGGCGCCTGCTGCGGGTAGCCCGAACCGTACGGGTTCTGAGGCGGCACGGCCGGGGGGTAGGGGCTCTGCGGCGCGGGCTGGCCCCACTGCGGCGGCTGCGTGCTCAACGCGGTCTCCTAGGAAGAACTTCGACAAGACATGCCTGAGGCATATGCCTCAGGCAGATGGCGAAGCTTGTCACAAGATCACATGCGCCCGCCACGATATGGCGCCGCTCACAGCGCACTCACAGCGCTCCTCATAGATCGCGTCAGACAGACGATTACACTGGACGTCGTGGCTCAACTTCGTCTCGCTCTGAATCAGGTCGACTCCTGTGTCGGCGACCTCGCCGGGAACGCCGAGTCGATCGTCCGCTGGGTGCGGCACTCCGCCGAGCAGGGCGCCCATCTGGCGGCCTTCCCCGAGATGGCGCTGACGGGCTACCCCGTCGAGGACCTCGCGCTGCGCTCCTCCTTCGTCGAGGCCTGCCGGGAGACGCTGCGCGCCCTCGCCGCCCGGCTCGCCGCCGAGGGCCTCGGCGAACTGCCGGTCGTCGTCGGCCACCTCGACCGCAGCGAGGAGACGCAGCCCCGGCTGGGCCGCCCCGCGGGCGCGCCGCGCAACGCCGCCGCCGTGCTGCACCGGGGCGAGGTGGCGCTGTCCTTCGCCAAGCACCACCTGCCCAACTACGGCGTCTTCGACGAGTTCCGCTACTTCGTGCCCGGCGACACCATGCCGGTGGTGCGGGTGCACGGCGTCGACGTCGCGCTCGCCATCTGCGAGGACCTGTGGCAGGAGGGCGGCCGGGTGCCCGCCGCCCGCTCCGCCGGCGCCGGTCTGCTGCTGTCGATCAACGCCTCCCCGTACGAGCGCGAGAAGGACGACACGCGGCTGGAGCTCGTCCGCAAGCGCGCCCAGGAGGCCGGCTGCACGACCGCGTACCTCGCGATGACCGGCGGCCAGGACGAGCTGGTCTTCGACGGGGACACGATCGTCGTCGACCGCGACGGCCAAGTCATCGCGCGCGCCCCGCAGTTCGAGGAGCGCTGCGTGGTGATCGACCTCGACCTGCCGGCCGCCGCGGCCGAGGCGCCGGCCGGGGTGGTGGACGACGGCCTGCGCATCGACCACGTCGTGCTCTCCGCCGACCCGCTCCCGCCGTACGGGGCGAAGTGGCCCGGCACGGTCGCCGAGCGGCTGGGCGACGCCGAGGAGGTGTACGAGGCGCTGGTCACCGGCCTGCGCGCGTACGTCACCAAGAACGGCTTCCGCAGCGTCGTGATCGGGCTCTCCGGCGGCATCGACTCCGCGCTCGTCGCCGCCATCGCGTGCGACGCGCTCGGCGCGGCGAACGTCCACGGCGTGGCCATGCCGTCCCGCTACTCCTCCGAGCACTCGATCGCCGACGCCGAGGAGCTCGCCCGGCGCACCGGTCTGCACCTGCGGACCGTGCCGATCGCCCCGATGTTCGACGCGTACATGGGGGCGCTGGGGCTCACCGGGCTCGCGGAGGAGAACCTCCAGTCGCGGCTGCGCGGCACGATGCTGATGGCGGTCTCCAACCAGGAGGGCCACATCGTGCTCGCGCCGGGCAACAAGTCCGAGCTGGCCTGCGGTTACTCCACGCTCTACGGCGACTCCGTCGGCGCGTACGGGCCGATCAAGGACGTCTACAAGACGTCCGTCTTCCGGCTCGCCAAGTGGCGCAACCGGGCGGCCGAGGAGCGCGGCGAGACCCCGCCGATCCCGGAGAGCTCCATCACCAAGCCGCCGAGCGCCGAGCTGCGGCCGGGCCAGGTGGACACGGACTCGCTGCCGGACTACGACGTGCTGGACCGGATCCTGGAGCTGTACGTCGACCGGGACCGCGGCCGCGCGGAGATCGTGGCGGCGGGCTTCGACGCGGAGCTGGTCACGCGGGTGCTGCGGATGGTCGATGCCGCGGAGTACAAGCGGCGGCAGTATCCGCCGGGTACGAAGATCTCCGCGAAGGGTTTCGGCAAGGACCGGCGGTTGCCGATCACCAATAAGTGGCGCGAGACGTTGTAACGGGGCCTCGGACGCCGGACGGGCTGAAATCAGCCCGTCCGGCAATTTCTCAGTAGTGACCCGGCCCGTTCGCCTCCGGGCAGACCACTACCGA
This sequence comes from Streptomyces blastmyceticus, assembly GCF_039521185.1. Classification (NCBI taxonomy): domain Bacteria; kingdom Bacillati; phylum Actinomycetota; class Actinomycetes; order Kitasatosporales; family Streptomycetaceae; genus Streptomyces; species Streptomyces blastmyceticus. The sequence continues at coordinate 52,705 of NZ_BAAABW010000025.1, forward strand.
GCCGTCCGGCTGTGCGATGAGGCCCTTGCCCTCGCAGTGCTGGCACGGCTGCTGCTGGCGTTCGTCACCGCTCATGTCTGCTCCCCCCGTGGGATCTTGAAGACGTGCCCGCATCCTTCATAGGTGATCCGCCCGCCCGCGAGCGTGCCCGGCTCCAGCATCACGGACGACGGCAGCCGGCCGCACGCGGGACACGTGGGGAATCCACTGCGCACCGGGATGACGACCGGCACCCCGGACGACATCTCCAGGTGGATGCCGCCCCGCACACAGAACTGGCGGATCTCTGAAACCTGTCCTTCGGTGAGCGTCGGCTGTGTCATGGCCTGACGGGACCACTCCTTCCCTTTTCGCTTCGGGGCCGCGCGCCGCCGCGCACCTCAAGCCCGTCGAGCAGCGCCTTCGTGGCCAGCGCGACCGCGTCCACGGCGTGCTCGAACACCGCCTGGTTGTGCGCGGCGGGCGCCCGGAAGCCGGACACCTTCCGTACGTACTGCAGGGCCGCCGCGTGGATGTCCTCGTCGCCCACCTCGGGCGTCACCGGCGGTCTGAGCGTCTTGATGCTGCGGCACATGCTCCCAGTGTGCCGCGCACCACTGACGGCCCGCCGCCCATGGCCAAGGGCTGTCAGTGACGGATGCCGGCGGATTCCGGTGCCCGGTCGCCCTGCCGCTCGCCGGAGGCGACCACCCGGGAGCCGCCCGCGGTGGTGGGGCGGTCGCGGTCCAGCAGGCCCGCGGCCACCGCGACGGCCAGGCCGACGACGGCGAGCGCGGCGCCGACCAGGGTCGGGGAGGTCCAGCCCCAGCCGGCGGCGATGGCGACGCCGCCCAGCCAGGCGCCACCCGCGTTGGCCAGGTTGAACGCCGAGTGGTTGGAGGCGGAGGCCAGTGTGGGCGCCTGCCGCGCCTTGTTCATGACCAGCATCTGGAGCGGTGTGGTGGTCATGAAGCCGACCGCGCCCAGGATCACGACGGTGACGAGCGCCGCCCACTTCACGTGGACGGTGAAGTCGAAGGCGACGAGCACGGCGGCGAGCGCGGCCAGCGATCCGTACAGCGTGGGGCGCAGCGCCCGGTCGGTCAGCGGTCCGGCGACGAGCGCGCCGAGGGTCATGCCGATGCCGAAGAGGGCGAGCACGATGGTCACGGAGGATTCGGCGAAGCCGGTGACCTCGGTCATCATCGAGGCGAGGTAGCTGTAGACGGCGAAGACCCCGGCGAATCCGAAGACGGCGGTGAGCAGGCCGAGCAGCACCTGCCGGTCGCCGAGGGCGCGCAGCTCCTGGCCGAGGCCCTCGCCGCGCTCGCGCGGGATCCGCGGGACGAGGGCGGCGAGCGCGGCCATGGCCACCAGCCCGATGACCGCGACGACCAGGAAGGTGGCGCGCCAGCCGAGGTGCTGGCCGAGCAGGGTGGCGGTGGGGACGCCGACGATGTTGGCGACCGTGAGGCCGAGGAACATCGTGGCGACCGCCCGCGCCTGGCGGCCCTCGCTCACCAGCCGGGAGGCGACGACCGCTCCGACGCCGAAGAAGGCGCCGTGCGGCAGGCCCGCGAGGACCCGGCCGGCGATGAGCAGTCCGTAGGTCGGGGCGAGCGCGGAGGCGAGGTTCCCGATGGTGAAGAGCGCCATCAGGAGCACCAGCATGAGCTTGCGCGGGACGCGGGAGCCGAGGGCGGTGAGCAGCGGGGCGCCGACGACGACCCCGAGGGCGTAGGCGGAGACGAGGTAGCCGGCGGTGGGGACGGACGTGCCCAGGTCGTCGGCGACGTTGGGCAGCAGCCCCATCATCACGAACTCGGTCGTGCCGATACCGAAGGCGGAGACCGCGAGGGCGAGCAGCGCCAGGGGCATGAGGGGACAGCCTTTCGAGGGGGTGTGTTCCTGCGGGGACGTGGGCCTGCCGCCCACGGAAAGTTCCCCCGAAGAACAAAGCCTCTCAGGCAGTTGTTCCCACTGTCGTTCCCTTTTGCGAACGATCAGGTGAACAGGTCGGTCAGATCTTCATCCGCGCCGCCACCGGCAGGTGGTCGCTGCCCGTCTTGGGCAGGGTCCAGGCGGAGACGGGGTCCATGCCGCGCACCATGATCTGGTCGATGCGGGCCATCGGGAAGCTCGCGGGCCAGCTGAAGCCGAAGCCGTCGCCCGCGGCGCCCTGCGCGGAGCGCAGCTGCGAGGTGATGGGGGCGAGCGAGCGGTCGTTCATGGTGCCGTTGAGGTCGCCGAGGAGGAGGACCTTCTTCTCGGGCTCCTTGGCGATGGCCTCGCCGAGCGCCTCGGCGCTGTTGTCGCGCTGTCCGGCGGTGAAGCCCGCGTTGAACTTCACGCGCACCGACGGCATGTGCGCGACGTAGACGGCGACGGGGCCCTGCGGCGTCTTGACCGTGGCGCGCAGCGCCCGGGTCCAGCCCATGCGGATGTCGACGGGCTGGACGAGCTGCAGCGGGTACTTGCTCCAGATGCCGACCGTGCCCTGCACGGAGTGGTACTTGTAGCTGCTCGCGAGCGCCTGCTCGTACGTCGGGACGGCCGACGCCTTGAGCTCCTCCAGCGCGACGACGTCGGCGCCGGAGGCGGCGACGTCCCTGGCGGTGCCGGCCGGGTCGGGGTTCTCGGCGTTGACGTTGTGGGTGGCGACCGTGAAGTTGCCGCCCTTGCCGGACTTGTCGGTGAGCAGCCCGCCGAAGAGGTTGACCCAGGCGACCGCCGGCAGCAGCAGGGCGATCAGCGCGGTCGCGGAGCGGCGCAGCACGGCGAGGACGAGCAGCACCGGTATGCCGAGGCCGAGCCACGGCAGGAAGGTCTCGGTGAGGCTGCCGAGGTTGCCCACCCGGTTGGGGAGGTGGGTGTGCAGCAGCATCAGCAGGCCGAGGAGGGCGGCGATCGCGGCGACGACCAGGCCGCGCCGCCAGACGCCCGGGCCGCGCCACTGGCCCATGAGGCGCCGGGCCCGGGCGCCGGCCCGCTCCGGACCGGTCCCGTCTCGGCCCGTCTCCTGCATGTGCGCCTGCGCCATCGACTGCCCTCACTGATCATCCGCTGTGGCCCCCGCACGACGATAGGTGATCACCGGTGCCGGGACGTTCCGTCCGCCCCGGGTGGGGCGTCGGTCTGGAGGACGTGTGTGCGGCCCGCCCGGGTTCCGGTGGGCGGGCCGTGCGGGCGGGCTGTGACACAACGGGCATATTCGAGCGCGCACCGCTGTCCCGCGGATCTTCGCGGGCCGCGGCCGGGCCGGGCGCGGTCAGCCGGCGGGCCGCTCCGCCCTGGGCCGCGCGCCCTCCATGACAGCGTCGACGATCTCCTCGGCCAGCCCCTCCGGCAGGTCGTGCCACTCGTGGAGCATGGCCCGGGAGAGCATCGGGCTGACGAAGAGGTCGGAGAGCAGCTGGACGTCGACGTCGGAGCGGAGCTCGCCGGTGGTCATGCCGCGGCGCAGCACCGCGTGGACCGTCTCGCGCCGGGCGAGGATGACCGTCTCGTGGTACTCCTTCCAGAGCCTGGGGTGGGCCTGGACCTGGCTGATGACCGTGCGCAGGACGGCGGAGGAGCGCTTGGCGAGGCCGCGCCTGCGTAGCATTTCCAGGAGGACGACGAGGTCGTCGCGGGCCGAGGTGCCGGGGAGCTCGGGGTCGGCGTCCTCCATGGAGCGCAGGACGTCGAGCATCAGCTCCTCCTTGCCGGACCAGCGCCGGTAGAGGGTGGCCTTGCCGACACCCGTCTCGCGGGCGATCCGCTCCATCGACAGCTCGCCCATGGTGACGCCCTCCTCGAGGAGGCGCAGGACGGTCTCGACGACGGCGGTGTCGACGGCGGCGTTGCGCGGGCGGCCGCGCCGCTCGGCGGGCAGCGCCGCCGCTGCCGGCGTGGTCGTCGTACCGCCCTGTGCCCGGTCGGTCATGCGCCCGCCCCCGCCTGTTCCTTCTGAGCGTCCGGCCGGGTGTCCGCGCCGTCCGTGCGGGTGGCCTTGCGGCCGGGCAGGAAGAGCGCGACGACGGCCGCGCCGAGCAGGGCGACGGCCGTGGAGCCCATGACGGTGACGTGCATGGCGTGGATGAAGGCGTCGTTGGCCGGGCCGATGAGCGCCTTGCCCTGCGGGCCGAGCTTCTCGGCGACGCCCAGGGTGGCCTCGATGGACTCGCCCGCGGCGTGCCGCGCGGAGTCGGACAGGCCGGGGACGGCGTCGAGCTCGCCGGAGATGCCGTCGCGGTAGGTGGTGGAGAGCACGGAGCCGAGCACCGCGACCCCGAGCGCGCCGCCGACCTGCCGGAAGGTGTTGTTCACGGCGGAGCCGGAACCGGCCTTCTCGCGGGGCAGCGACTGCATGATCGAGACGGTGGCGGGCGGCATGATGTGCGCCATCCCCGTGCCCTGGAGGAAGAACAGCACCTCGAGGACCCAGATCGGGGTGTCGGTGCCGAGCAGCAGGAAGCCCGCCGTGGTGGCGGCGACCAGCAGCATGCCGACGGTGCACACGGCCTTGGCGCCGTACTTGTCGACGACCAGGCGGGCGCGCGGCGCGAAGAACATCTGGGCGGCGGCGAGCGGCAGGAGCAGCAGGCCGCTCTGGAGCGGGGTGTAGCCGCGCACGCTCTGGGTGTAGAAGACGATGAAGAAGGTGGTGCCCATCAGCGCGAAGAAGACCAGCGAGATGGAGGAGACCGCGGCGGAGAAGGCGGGGTTGCGGAAGTAGCGCACGTCGATGGCCGGGTGGTCGCTGCGCCGCTCGTGCAGGACGAAGGCCACCAGGACCACCAGTCCGCCGAGGACCGTGCCGTAGACCTCGGGCCGGGTGAAGTCGGCGAGCTGGCCGCCCTTGATGATGCCGTAGACCAGCAGGACGAGGCCGACGACGGACAGCAGCACGCCGACCGGGTCGAGGCGGCCGGGTCTGGGGTCCTTGGAGTCGGGGACGAGCAGCACCATCGCGATCAGGCCGACGATCACGATCGGGACGTTCACGAGGAAGACCGAGCCCCACCAGAAGTGGTCGAGCAGGATCCCGCCGGTGATCGGCCCTATGGCGATGGCGAGCCCGACGGCCCCGGCCCAGATGCCGATGGCCTTGGGCTGCTCCTCGCGCTCGAAGACGTTCATGATGATGGCGAGGGTCGCGGGCATCACGAACGCGCCGCCGAAGCCCATCACGGCGCGGAAGGCGATCAGCTCGCCGGACGAGCCGGAGAAGGCGGAGAGCACCGAGCCGACGCCGAAGACGACCATGCCGAAGAGCAGGACCTTCTTGCGTCCGAGCCGGTCGCCGAGCAGTCCCGCCGTGAAGAGTATTCCGGCGAAGACCAGGGTGTAGGAGTTGATCGCCCACTCGAGCTGGCTCTGTGTCGCACCGAGGCCGGTGGGCGCCGGGGAGGCGATGGTCTTCATCGCCACGTTCAGGATCGAGTTGTCGAGAACCACGATCAGGAGGCTGAACAGCAGCACGGTCAAAATCGCCCACCGTCTGCGATGGACCGCCTCGGGAACCCGGCGGGCCGGGATATCAGTCGACATGCGGAACAGCGTACGTTCCTTTCGATACGACCCCGTCTCGTATTGGAAAGTCTTTGCGAAGGACCGCTCTGGTCTGCCCGCGCGGGCCGTGTCAGCATGGAGGTGATCCGGGGACGCCGTCAGGGCGCCTCGAGACGACTTCACAGGAGCCACCGCCATGACGCATGCCCCGAACACCCCAGACAGCAGCCCCGCCAACCCCAAGGCGCTGTACGGAGGGAAGAGTTCCCGGCGGGTCACCGTCCGCGACATCGCCGCCGCCAAGGCGCGCGGCGAGAAGTGGCCCATGCTCACCGCCTACGACGCGATGACCGCCTCCGTCTTCGACGAGTCCGGCATCCCCGTCCTGCTGGTCGGCGACTCCATGGGCAACTGTCACCTCGGCTACGAATCCACGGTGCCCGTCACCATGGACGAGATCGCCGTGCTCTCCGCCGCCGTCGTACGCGGCACCCAGCGCGCCCTCGTCGTCGCCGACCTGCCCTTCGGCTCGTACCAGGAGGGCCCCGTCCAGGCGCTGCGCAACGCCACCCGGCTGGTGAAGGAGACGGGCGTCGGCGCGATCAAGCTGGAGGGCGGCGAGCGCTCCGCCGAGCAGATCAAGCTGCTCGTCGAGGCGGGCATCCCGGTGATGGCGCACATCGGCCTCACCCCGCAGTCCGTCAACGCCTTCGGCGGCTACCCGGTCCAGGGCCGCGGCGAGGAGGCGGCCCAGCAGTTGCTCCGCGACGCCAAGGCGGTCCAGGACGCGGGCGCCTTCTCGGTCGTCCTGGAGCTGGTCCCGGCGGAGCTCGCCGCGGAGGTGACGCGCACCCTGCACATCCCGACGGTCGGCATCGGCGCCGGTCAGGAGTGCGACGCGCAGGTGCTGGTGTGGACGGACATGGCGGGCATGACGTCCGGCCGCGTGCCGCGCTTCGTGAAGCAGTACGCGCAGCTGCGCGAGACGCTGGGCGAGGCGGCGCGCGCGTTCGGCGCGGACGTCGTGGGCGGCGCGTACCCGGCTGAGGAGCACGCCTTCCACTAGCCGGCCCGGGGGCGAGAGGCCCCTGTCGGCGGCCTGTCGGCGGACTGTAGGTGCGTTGTCAGTGGGTGCTGCGACTGTTGACCCATGACGCGAAAGAACACCTCGGGAAGCGGCGGGAACGCCGTCGAAGTCCGGGGCCTGGTGAAGCACTTCGGTGCGACCAAGGCCCTGGACGGGGTCGACCTGGACGTGCGCGAGGGCACCGTCCTCGGCGTGCTGGGCCCCAACGGCGCGGGCAAGACCACTCTGGTCCGCGCCCTGTCCACCCTCATCAGGCCCGACGCGGGCACCGCCCGCGTCGCGGGCTACGACGTCCTCACCCAGCCCCGGCAGCTGCGCCGGGTGATCGGGATGACCGGGCAGTACGCCTCGGTGGACGAGAAGCTCTCCGGATTCGAGAACCTCTACATGATCGGGCGGCTGCTCGACCTCTCCCGCAAGGACGCCCGGCGCCGCGCCGACTCGATGCTGGAGCGCTTCTCCCTCACGGAGGCGGCCAAGCGGCCCGCCATGCAGTATTCGGGCGGCATGCGCCGCAGGCTGGACCTGGCCGCGTCCATGATCGGCCAGCCGGCGGTGCTGTATCTGGACGAGCCGACCACCGGCCTCGACCCCCGCACCCGCAACGAGGTGTGGGAGGAGGTCCAGCGGATGGTCACCGAGGGCGCCACCGTCCTGCTCACCACGCAGTACATGGAGGAGGCCGAGCAGCTCGCGCAGGAGCTGACGGTCATCGACCGGGGCCGGGTGATCGCGGGCGGCCGGGTCGACGAGCTCAAGGCGAAGGTCGGCGGCCGCACCCTGGTGATCCGGCCCGCCGACCGCGGCGAGCTGCCCCGCATGGTGGGCGCGCTGGCCCAGGCCGGGCTGGACGGCATCACCGGCGCGAGCGCCGACGAGGCGGAGGGCACGGTCAGCGTCCCGCTGCTGAGCGACGAGCAACTGACCGCGGTGATCGGCCTGTTGAGCGAGCGGGGCTTCGCCGTCGCCGACATCAGCACCCATCTGCCCAGCCTCGACGAGGTGTTCCTGGCCGTCACCGGCCAGAAGGCATCCGCCCCGGCGGAGCAGGACGACACGGACGCACTCCAGGAGGTCGCCGCGTGAGCAGCGCAACGGCAACGGCGGGGGCGCCCGTGAAGGCCGCCGCCGGCGAGGGACGGATCGGCCCGCGGGCCAACCTCCGCCACATCGGGGCGCTCGCGCGCCGCAACATGCTCCAGATCAAGCAGGACCCGGAGTCGATGTTCGACGCCGTGCTCATGCCGGTCATCTTCATCCTGCTGTTCACCTATGTCTTCGGCGGCTCCATCGGCGGCAAGGGCAACGAGCGGGAGTATCTGAACTACCTGGTCCCCGGCCTGATGGCGATGATGGGGATGAACATCTCCATGGCGGTCGGCACGGGCATCAACGACGACTTCAAGAAGGGGGTGATGGACCGCTTCCGCACCATGCCGATAGCCCGGTCCTCGGTCCTCGTCGCGAAGATCGTCGTCGAGGTCGGCCGGATGCTCATCGCGACGGCGATCCTGCTGGGCATGGGCTTCGCCCTGGGCCTGACCGTCAGCACCTCGGTGCTGCACCTGCTGGCGGCGGTGGTGCTGTCCATGGTCTTCGGCGCCTCCCTGATGTGGATCTTCATCCTGCTCGGCCTGACCATGAAGACGCCGCAGGCCGTCCAGGGCATCGCCATGATCGTGCTGATGCCCCTGCAGTTCGGCAGCTCCATCTTCGCGCCCACCACCAACATGCCTGGCTGGCTGGAGGGCTTCACGGAGTACAACCCGCTGTCCAACCTCGCCGACGCCGCACGCCACCTGATCAAGGGCGGCCCGGTGGCCCACTCGGTGTGGATGGTCCTGGCCTGGTCGGTCGCCATCACGGCCGTGACCGCGCCGCTGGCCGTCTCCCGGTTCCGCAGGAAGACCTGACCCGGCGGGCCCCGGGCGTCGCGTCATACGAGGGCGGTGGCCTCCTCCAGGGTGAGGCCGCCGCCCTCGGCGTACGCACGCTCGTAGGCCGCGTCGCCCAGCACCGGGCGGGCCCCCGCCTCCGCGCGCTCCATGACCTCGCGCTCCAAGGACGTCGGAGGGAAGTCGACGGGACGCAGCCCCTCGGAGGCGCCCAGCAGGCGGGCCGCGGTGACGGCCCCTTCCGCACCGCCCAGTTCGGCGTGCGCCAGCGCCGCGTACTTCAGCTGCACCACGGCCAGCTGCGGCACGACGAGCTGCGCCAGCGGGTCCTCGGTCATCACGAGCCCGGTCCGCAGCCTCGGCAGCGCCTCCGCGGGCTTGCCCTCCAGGACGTCGAGCCAGCCGATCTGGCCGTGCATCATGCTCTGGAAGACCGCGAGGACACCCTTGGAGAAGTCGGCCATCAGCTCGTCGAAGATCTCCCGCGCCTCCACCGTGCGGCCGCCGCGGGCGATGCAGGTGGCGAGCTGGACCCGGGCGAATGCCGACGCCTCCGGGTTGGCCTTGTCGGCCTCCCCGATCGCCTGGCGGAGCAGCCGCTCGCCCTCCACGGCGTCGATGGCCCCCGACTCCATCAGCGCCTCGGCCATCCGGCCACGGAGCGCGGGCACCTCGCCCGGCGCGCCGAGCGCCAGCACCTCGTCGACGGCCTCGCGGTAGGCGTCCGCCGCGAGCGTGAACTCGCCCCGCCGCTCGTACGCCTCGCCGCGCCCCGACAGCGCCTCGGCCACGCCCCAGGCGTCCCCGAGCCGCCGGAAGATCTCCAGGGCCTCCTCGGCGTCCCGCGCGCCCTGTTCGAGCCGCCCCTTGCGGTCGTTGAGGATCTTGGCGCGGAGCTGGAGGCTGTGGGCGAGCTCCCATTCGTAGCCGAGCTCGCGGCAGCGCTCCACACCCGCGTTCACGGCCGCGTCCATGGCCTCGAAGTCGCCGGACAGCATGATCGCGAAGAACCACATGAAGCCCGGCACACGGCAGTTCTGCGGCTGCCCCTCGCCGTACGCCTCCAGGACGCCGCGCACCCGCCGCCGGGTCTCGGGCGTGCCGATCAGCTGCATATTGCTCTCGACGTTGGCGAGCGCGATCATCCGCACGCAGCGCCGGGCCTCGACCAGCAGCTCGGGTGACATCGGAGGCGGGGCGTCGGTGCAGCCCACATACAGCGGAGGGGCCGGCTCCACGGGGTCGGCGAAGGGGTCGGGACCCAGGGCCGCGGCCGCCTCCGCCCAGCTGCGGACGTCGCTGCGGTGGTCCCGCAGCTGCCAGAACCAGGCCAGGGACAGCACCATGCACAGCGCCTCCTGCTCGTCCCGCGCGGCGACGGCGCGCCGCAGCGCGGAGCGGAGGTTGTCGTGTTCGAGCTCCAGCCGGTCCAGCCAGACGCGCTGCGCGGGCCCGCGCAGCAGCGGGTCGGCGGTGCGCGCGAGCTCCCGGTAGGCGACCAGGTGGCGGCGTTCGACGGCGGCGCGCTCCCCGGCCTCGTCCAGCCGCTCGGCGGCGTACTCCCCCACGGTCTCCAGCAGCCGGTAGCGCATGTCGCCGCCGGTGGCAGGCGCGGCGACGACCAGCGACTTGTCGACCAGCGAGCCGAGGAGCGCGGCGACGTCCCGCGACCCGACGGCTCCCCCCGAGCACACCTCCTCGGCCCCGGCGAGGTCGCAGCCGCCGGAGAAGACCGACAGCCTGCGCAGGACGGCCCGTTCGGGCGCGTCCAGGAGATCCCAGGACCAGTCGACGACCGCGCGCAGGGTCTGCTGTCTGGGCAGCACCGTACGGCTGCCGGAGGTCAGCAGCCGGAAGCGGTCGTCGAGGCGGTCGGCGAGCCCGCGGGGGGTGAGCATCCGGAGCCGGGCGGCGGCCAGTTCGATGGCCAGCGGCAGCCCGTCCAGCCGCCGGCAGATCTCCGCGCACGCCTCGGGGTCGGCCTCGACACGGAAGCCCGGGCGGGCCGCGGCGCCCCGGTCGGCGAGCAGCCGCAGCGCGACGGGGTCGGGCAGCGGCTCCACGGGCCGCACCAACTCGCCCGGTACGGCCAGGGGTTCGCGGCTCGTGGCCAGCACCGTCACGTCCGGGCAGTGCGCGAGGAGCGTCTCGGCGAGCCGGGCCGCGGCGTCGACGACATGCTCGCAGTTGTCGAGCACGAGCAGCATGCGGCGCGGCGCGCAGTGCTCTGCGAGCCGGTCCAGCGGGTCGAGCAAGGCGGCCTCGGCGGCCCGTATCCCCTCGGCGGTGGTGCCGCGCACGACGGTCTCGCGCGCGCCCAGCGCGGTGAGCACGGCCTCGGGCACGGTGCCGGGGTCGTCGACGGGCGCGAGCTCGGCGAGCCAGACGCCGTCCGGCCAGCTCCCGTCCACGGCGGCGGCCGCCTCGGCGGCCTCCTGCGACAGCCGCGTCTTCCCGGCCCCGCCGGGCCCGAGCAACGTCACCAGCCGATGCCGCCCGAGATCGCCCCGTATCAGCTCCAGCTCCCCTTCCCGCCCGACGAAGGAGGTGAGCCGGGCCCGCAGGTTGCCGTGACGGGCGGGGCCGCCGTCCGGCGCGGGCAGGCCGTACGAACCGGGGGGCGCATGGGGCGCGGGGGTTCCATGGGGCACGCCACCCGGCGCGGGGCCGCCTTGCGGCGCGGAGGCTGCGCCCGGCACCTCGGGTGCGGCACCCGGGCCCAAGGCACCCCAGGGAGGGTACGGCTCGCCCGGCGCCGTCGCGCCGCCCCGCACGGAAGCCGCCGGCACCTCGTCCACACCCGCCAGCAACTCCGCGTGCAGGGCGCGCAGTTCGGGGCCCGGGTCCGCGCCCAGGCTGTCGGATATCGCCGTGCGGACCGTCTCGTACGCCGCGAGGGCCTCCGCCGGGCGGCCCGCGGCGCGCAGGGCGCGGAGGTGGAGGGCGTGGAGCGGTTCGTCCAGGGGGTGGTCGGCGCAGAGCTCGGCCAGTTCGGGCAGGATCCGCTCCGCGCGCCCGAGGGCGACCTCGGCGGCGAGCTGCCCGCGCCGGGCGTCGAGGCGGCCGGCCTCGTAGCGCCCCGCCAGGGCCGAGCGGCCGGGCAGGTCGGCCAGGACGGGTCCGCGCCAGAGGGCGAGGGCCTCGCCGAGCAGGGCGGCGGCCCGCTCCGGGTCGGCTGCGGCGAGCGCCGCCGCACCTTCGTCGGCCAGCCGCCGGAAGCGGTGGAGGTCGACGTCGCCGGGTTCCGCGCACAGGCGGTAGCCACCGTCCGCGGAGGCCACCGCGTCGGCGCCGAGCGCGCGCCGCAGCCGGCCGACGAGCGCCTGGAGGGCCCCGGCCGCGTCGGCGGGCGGTTCTCCGTCCCAGACGGCGTCGATCAGCGCCTCCGTGGTGCGGATGCGCCCCGGGTGCAGGGCGAGCGCCGCGAGGAGAGCGCGCAGCCTGGGGCCGCCGACGGCGGTGGGACGACCGTCGTCGGAATGGGCCTGGGTGGTGCCGAGGATGCCGTAACGCACGGACCCATTCTCCCCCGGCCCGTCCACCGGGTTTTTTCACCGCCCGCCGCAGGCGTTGCACCGAGGGGGCGGGGAGGAAGTACGGTTCGCCCCGTACGTTCGTACACCCGGGGCATTCCCGGCAGCACTGGAATTCCCGGCAACACCGGCCAAACCTTCAGGAGCGCACACCTATGTCGACAGCGACCCGCGGCGAACGGCGCGTGAGCCCCGTCTTCCTCGCCCTCGTCGCCATCATGGCGGTCTCCATATGGGCGGTGTGGACGGACTTCTCGGCGAGCCCCGGCTTCGCCGTCTTCCTCTTCATCGTCTCGGGCTGGATCGTCTCGCTGTGCCTGCACGAGTACGCGCACGCGCGCACGGCCCTGTTCGGCGGCGACATCTCGGTGGGGGCGAAGGGCTATCTGACGCTCGACCCGCTGAAGTACACGCACGCCGTGCTGAGCATCGTGCTGCCCGTGATCTTCGTGATCATGGGCGGGATCGGCCTGCCGGGCGGCGCGGTGTTCATCGAGCGGCACCGCATCAGCGGCCGCTGGCGGCACAGCCTGGTCTCGGCGGCGGGCCCGCTTACCAACGTCCTGTTTGCAGCCGTCGTCGCGGCGCCCTTCTGGCTGGGCGCGATGGACGGCGTGCCGGACCACTTCCGCTACGCGCTGGGCTTCATGGTGCTGCTCCAGGTCACCGCGGCGATCCTGAACGCCCTGCCGGTGCCGGGCCTGGACGGCTATGGCGTGATCGAGCCGTGGCTGTCGTACAGGATCCGGCGGCAGGTGGAGCCGTTCGCGCCCTTCGGCCTGCTCGCGGTCTTCGGCTTCCTGTGGATCCCCGAGGTGAACCACGCCTTCTTCGACATGATCAACTCGGTGCTGCGCGGCCTGGGCGTGACGGAGTGGGACACCTACTGGGGAAGGCAGCTGTTCCGCTTCTGGCAGGGCACGCCGGACATCCCGCGCATCAGCGACCTCGTCGTCAGCTGACGCCCGCGCCCTGCTCGGCGGCGCGGTCGTTCTTCGCCTTGCGCACGTAGTACCAGGCGATGTTGGACGAGACGCCGAGCAGCAGGACCCAGACGATGCCGAGCCAGCTGCCCTGGGCGAACGAGACGACGGCCGCCACCGTCGCGAGGACGCATACGGCGATGGCGTAGAGGGCGAGGCGGGGCATGGGGGACGGCTCCTGTCCGGGGGCGCGTGTGCGTACGTTCCCTATTGTCCCCCACGCATCCGCTGCGCTTTGCGGGCGGCTCGTAGTTCTGTCCGTTGTCCGTGCCGCCTGCGGCGGAGCGCCCTGCGGGCGCGGCCTCAAGCGCCGGCCGGGCTGGATTTTGGGGCTCGTCACCGTTGCCACGGTGCGGGGCCGTGCCGCTCCGGGTCGACGCGGGACTGCTTCGCTTTACGTCCCGCGCCGACCCTGCGCGTCCCGCCCCCTCCCGCCGGTGGGTGGCCTTCCAGCCCGGAGGTACGTCTAGACGTCGGTCACGCGCAGCCCGGCGTGTGCCTTGTAGCGGCGGTTCACGGAGATCAGGTTGGCGACCAGCGACTCCACCTGGTGGGCGTTGCGCAGCCGGCCCGCGAAGACGCCGCGCATGCCAGGGATGCGGGCGGCGAGGGCCTGGACGATGTCCGTGTCGGCCCGCGCCTCGCCGAGCACCATCACGTCGGTGTCGATCTCGGCGATCTCCGGGTCGGACAGCAGCACCGCGGACAGGTGGTGGAAGGCGGCGGTGACACGGGAGTCCGGCAGCAGGGCGGCCGCCTGCTCGGCGGCGCTGCCCTCCTCCGGCTTCAGCGCGTAGGCGCCCTTCTTGTCGAAGCCGAGCGGGTTGACGCAGTCGATCACGAGCTTCCCGGCGAGCTCCTCGCGCAGCGACTCCAGGGTCTTCGCGTGGCCGTCCCACGGCACGGCGACGATCACGATGTCACTGCACCGCGCGCACTCGCTGTTGTCCGCGCCCTCGATGCCCAGGCCCAGCTCCTCGGCGGCGGTCCGCGCACGCTCGGCGGCACGCGACCCGATGATCACCCGCTGCCCGGCCTTCGCCAGCCGGTAGGCGAGCCCGCGCCCCTGGTCACCGGTACCGCCGAGCACACCGACGGTCATGCCGGAAACGTCGGGCAGGTCCCAAGGGTCCTTGGCGGGGGCCTTCTTCGTGTCGTCAGAAGTAGTCATGCGGGCGATCCTGTCACGTGGCTGCGGAGCGGGCGCCTCCGGCGGGAGGGTGCGCAATCCAGCCCGTGGGGGCACCTCCCAGCGGTAGCTGGGGGAGTTTGAGGACAGCGCGCGGAGCGTGCTTCGGGGTCTGGGGCGGAGCCCCCCCCACGCGGCGGAGCCGCAAATCGACACAGCCGGGAAGGGGCGGGGTAGGGGAACAAAGCCCGCCGCAGGCGCAACGCCGAGAAGCCCGTACGGGTGAGAGCGAAGCACTCGCACACCGACGCCGCCCCCACCCCCGCCAAAATCAACCCCATGGATGCCGTACGCGTCGCACTCCTCCGCGAAGTCCTCGCCGGAACGGAATGGCTCCAGTCCACCCGCCGCTTCGCAAGCACGCTCCGTACCTCGGTCACCCGCCACCACGGCGGCCTGCTCCTCGTCGGCACCGCGGAGTACGAACCCTGGCACCTGGCCGCCCACTTGGACGACGAGGCCGCCTGGTCCGGCCTGCCCGAGCTGTCCCCCACGCTCGTGCGCCACCGGGTCCCGCCCGGCGTCCCGGCGCACCTGTCGGTGGGGCTCGGCCGGCTCGCGGCGGCCCGGCGGGGGGAGACGCTGCTGGTGGTGACGGCGCAGCGGCCCGGGGAAGAGCTGCTGGAGCGGGTGCACGACGTGCGCCGCGGCGGGGCGACCGTGCTCGCCCTGGACGGCACCCCCGACGGTGCGGACTCCGAGCTGTGCGCCCTCGCCCACGACCGGCTGACCGTACCCGCCTCGCCGTCCTCGACGGCGACGGAGCTCGACCTCGACACCGTGCAGCACCTGGTCAGCGCGGCCGCCGGGGAGAACAGCCTGCCCACGCCGCGCGGCCGCCGCTTCCGCGACCGGCTCGCCCGGCTCGCGGACCAGCTGACGGCCCCACCGCCGCCTCGCTGGTAGCCAGTCGAACAAAAACGGTTTGCTCCCTCTGGCCCGATTACGGACCATGGTCTCCCGTGACTGCGCAAGACCCCCCTTCCGAACCCTCCGCCCCTTCCGTCCCCGAGCCGGGCCGCCGCCTGCGCGCGCTGCTGCCGGACCTGTCCCCCTGGCACGCCTCCCCCGACTTCCGCCGGATGTGGCTGGCCGGGCTGGTGACGGTCTTCGGCACGTTCCTGACCTTCATCGCGGTGCCCCTCCAGCTCAAGGAGCTGACCGGTTCGGCACTGGCCGTCGGCGCGGTCGGCGCGGTCGAGCTCGTCCCGCTGATCGTCTTCGGCCTGTACGGCGGAGCGCTCGCCGACGCCCTCGACCGCCGCAAGCTGATCCTGTGGACCGAGGCCGGGCTCGGGGTCCTGTCGGTGATCCTGCTGCTCAACACGCTGCTGCCGGACCCGATGATCTGGCCGCTGTACGTGGTGGCGGCGCTGACCAGCGCCCTGAGCGGGCTCCAGCGCCCCGCGATGCAGGCGATCGTGCCGCGCATCGTCGCGCACGACCAGCTACCCGCGGCCATCGCCCTGAACTCGATGCGCTGGCAGATCGGCGCCATCGTGGGCCCGTCCCTGGCCGGCCTGATCATCGCCTTCGCGGGGCTCCCCTGGGCGTACTCGCTGGACATCGCCTCGTACGCGATCTCCGGCCTGCTGCTCCTCCGCCTCGCGCCCTCCCCCGCCGCGCGCGAGGCGGAGAAGCCGTCGCTGCGCGGCATCCTGGAGGGCGGCCGCTACGCGTGGAGCCGCAAGGAGCTGCTCGGCACGTACGCCATCGACATGGCCGCCATGCTGTTCGCCTTCCCCACCGCGATCTTCCCCTTCCTCGCGGACGACCTGGGCGCGCCCTGGGCGCTGGGCCTGATGTACGCGGCCGGCGCGGTCGGCTCCCTGGTCGTGAGCCTGACCAGCGGCTGGGTCTCACGCATCCACCGGCACGGCCGGATGGTCGTGTACGCGGCACTCGGCTGGGGCGCGGCGATGGCCGTCGCGGGCTGGATGCACAACGTCTGGCTGGTGCTGCTCTTCCTCGCGGTGGCCGGCGGCTGCGACATGGTGAGCGGCCTCTTCCGCTCCGCCATCTGGGACCAGACCATCCCGGACGAACTCCGCGGCCGCCTGGCCGGCATAGAAATGCTCTCCTACTCCCTGGGCCCCCAGATCGGCCAGGTCCGCGCGGGCGGCATGGCCTCCCTTACGAACGCACGGACGTCGGTCTGGGCGGGCGGCGTGGCATGCGTGGCCTCGGTCGGCTTGCTGGCTCTCGCCCTCCCGAAGCTGATGGCTTACGACGGGCGGACGGACGAGCACGCGGTGCGGCTGCGTGCGCGCAAGGCGGCGGAGGTGGCGGAGGCCGCGTAGCCGCCTGCGGCGGGCGGGCTGGATCCACTGGTTACGGTTCGCGAAATCCAGCCCGTCCGGCGTTTGAGGACGCGCCCGCAGGGCGCTCCCGCCGCTGGGGGCACCTCCCAGCGGTAGCTGGGGGAGCAAGCGACCCGCACCCACCTACTCGCCCGACGGCCGCCCCCCGTTGTCGTTCCAGCGAGGATCCTCCTGCCACTCCTCATTGCGCTGCCGCGCCGTCTCCATCGCGTGAGCCGCCTCCTCACGCGTCTCGTACGGCCCCATCCGATCCGCGGCCCGGCACTCCGGCCCCTCCTCCACCGCGCCGTGCTTGAGGCAGTAGTACCACTCGCCCGCCTTGCCGACCGCGCGCTTCTTGAACAGTGCCATCAGGTCTCCCATTGCTCTTCGAGCTCTCGCCCACATGCTCCCCGATGCGCCCTGGATACACTCGCTGACATGTCTGGCCAGTCGCTTCTCACTCCGGGGACGCTCTCCCCCATCCGCCCCGTACCCGCCTCGATCCCGCGGCCCGAGTACGTCGGCAAGGACACTCCGACGCCGTACGACGGCCCCGAGGTCCAGAGCGCCGAAACGATCGAGCGGATGCGGATCGCGGGCCGCATCGCCGCGCGGGCGATGGAGGAGGCGGCCAAGCTCATCGTCCCGGGCGTGACGACGGACGAGCTGGACCGGGTCGCGCACGAGTACATGTGCGACCACGGCGCCTACCCCTCCACGCTCGGCTACCGCGGCTTCCCCAAGTCGCTGTGCGCCTCCGTGAACGAGGTGATCTGCCACGGCATCCCGGACTCGACCGTGCTGCGCGACGGCGACATCGTCAACCTCGACGTGACGGCCTTCATCGGCGGCGTGCACGGCGACAACAACGCCACCTATCTGTGCGGTGACGTGGACGAGGAGTCCCGCCTGCTGGTCGAGCGGACGCGCGAGGCGCTCAACCGGGCGATCAAGGCGGTCAAGCCCGGCCGCCGGATCAACATCATCGGCCGGGTCATCGAGTCGTACGCCAAGCGCTTCGGCTACGGCGTCGTCCGCGACTTCACCGGGCACGGCATCAACTCGTCCTTCCACTCCGGCCTGATCGTCCCGCACTACGACAGCCCGCACCACGACACCCTGATCCAGCCCGGGATGACCTTCACCATCGAGCCGATGCTGACGCTGGGGACGTACGAGTACGACATGTGGGCGGACGGCTGGACGGTCGTCACGAAGGACCGCAAGCGGACCGCGCAGTTCGAGCACACGCTGGTGGTGACGGACTCCGGGGCGGAGATCCTCACCCTCCCTTAGGGCGCCCGGGGGCGGTAAGGTTTTACCGACAGCACGTCGGGAAACCATTGACTTAGGTAAGCCTAAGTAGAGACAATCGGTGAGGTCGGCGCGCCCCCGCGCGCTCGTCCCGCCGCTCCCGCCCCTCGGTCTCCGGAGGTCCGCCTTGGACGCGCCCGCCACCACGCCGTTCTCCACGCTGATCCGCACCGCCTCGCACGAGCAGCACACGGAGGCCGAGAACTCGTCGTTCATGAGCGACATGCTCGGCGGGCGGCTCGGCGTCGCCGCCTACCGCCGCTATACGGAACAGCTCTGGTTCGTCTACCGCGCCCTGGAATCCGCCTCGGCGGCCCTCGCGGACGACCCGGTCGCGGGCCCCTTCATACGCCCCGAGCTCGCCCGCACACCCGAGCTGGAGCGCGACCTGACCCACCTCGGCGGACCCGACTGGCATACGGACCTGGAACCGCTCCCCGCGACCGCCGCGTACGCCGCCCGCGTAGAGGAATGCGCCCGCACCTGGCCCGCCGGCTACGTCGCCCACCACTACACCCGCTACCTGGGCGACCTCTCCGGCGGCCAGATCATCCGCGGCACCGCCGAAAAGACGTGGGGCTTCGCCCGCAAGGGCGACGGCGTACGCTTCTACGTCTTCGAGGGCATCGGCAACCCCGCGGCATTCAAGCGGGAGTATCGCGAGCTTCTCGACGCACTGCCGGTGGATGACCTGGAAAAGCAGCGCGTGGTGGACGAGTGCAAGCGCGCTTTCGCGCTGAACACCGGGGTGTTCCTTGAACTGGGCCGGGAATTCCCGCTGAGCGCGTAGCCCTTCTGCGATTGCGGGCGCGGCCAGGGGCCTGGACTTCGGCGCCATGGCGGCGGTCTCGGACATAGCGGGCACGGGCCCGTAGGCTGCGGACGGTGACCTACGACATCATGCTCCTGCGGGTTCTCCCGGGCCGCACCTTCGACGAGACCCTGGAGGAGATCAACTCCACCTACGACCCGGACGCCGACCTCGAGCCCATGAACCTGACCGGTGACCAGCGTGCCGTTTGGGACAGGCTCATACAGCGGATATCGCGAGAGGTGGGACCGGTCACCACCGAGGAATACCCCTACAGCCTGACCCTGTGGCGTGACGGGCCCGCCGGTCATCTGCAGCTGGACTACGCGGGGGACTCGGCCGACATCGAGATCCCCTACCGCTATCCGGGACGACAAGCACTGCCGATCATGGCGGAGGCCTACCGGATCGCGCGGATGGTCGAGGAGGAGAGCGGCCTCGAAGGCTACGACTACGAGGTCGATCAGCCCGTCCGGACCGGCGATATCAACACAGCGGCAGCCAGGCTCGGCGGCATTGCCCATTGGGCGCAGGAGAACCTCACCTGACGCTTGCGGTGGGGCGCCCTGCGAAGCATCTGTCCGTGATCGGGTGCGGGTTCATTGCCGCCTGCGGCGGGGGCGCCCTGCGGGCGCGGCCTCAAACGCCGGCCAGGCTGGGGGCGAAGCCCCCGGTGGACGTCGTCACGACGCTGCGCCGCGCTCTCGGCTAGGGGGTCAGAACTCGGTGAGCGTGTCGCCCCGGACGGCGGAGATGAATGAGGACCAGGCGCTGGGCGGGAGCACGAGCACGGGGTTCTGCGGGGTTTTGCTGTCACGGACGGGGACGACGCCGGAGGCCGTGAATGCGGGGGCCCATTCGACGCAGGTTCCGCCGTTCCCGTCGCTGTAGCTGGACTTCACCCATATCGCGCGGGTGAGGTCGAGGGTGGTGCTCATATTCGTACGCCTCCATGACATGCCGGATAAGAGATAGAGAGCCATCGAGCGACAGGGCGTTGGCGCGCATCCGCTCATAAGTCCCGCGCGCTTCGGCGACCGCTTCCGATTGGTCATGCACTTGCCCCTGCACAAAGCTCTCCGCGTACAGGACTTCGGTTCTGTCCTGCTGCCTGAGCAAGATAAACGGCGTTCCCCTGGGAGGAGCTCCACCGAAGGGGAGAACCTGGACCGTGATGCGCGGGTGCTCGGACACCGCCACCAAGTGCCGGAGTTGCCCACGCATCACGTCAGCGCCGCCCAGACCGGACCACAGCACAGCCTCATGCAGGATGACCCAGAACGATGGGGGCTTGGACCCATCGAACACTTCCCGGCGCCGCATGCGGTCCTGTACGCGCTGCTTGATCTGTGCCGTCGCATCGCCTGGACGGGCCGCCCGGTATAGGGCTTCGGCGTACTCGGGAGTTTGCAATATGCCTGCCACCAGGACGGGCGAGTAGTCGCAGACATCAGCCGCCTCGCGCTCCAATTGGAGATACGGGATCATCCACACCGGGTTGCCCGCGTCCGCCGCTCGCTGACGCATCCGCGCGTAGACCCCCGGCGTACCGAAAACCTTGTCGCACTGCTCGGCGAACTGGGCGCTGGCCAGCTGCTGCCCTGTTTCGACCTTGCTGACGTAAGGCTGTTGGCAGCACAGCTTGTCGGCAAGCGCTGCTTGCGACCACCCGCGCGCCTCACGGGCGTACTTGATCTCCTCGCCGAACGCCCTGACTGGCGACTCCGGCGAGCCCGACTCGTCGCTCATGTGTTCAACTCCCCATATTCCAGCCCTGTTTGGAATGGCTGGAGCCCTGGTCAGCGTACCGGCGCCGGTGGAATCTGAGCTTCACGGTTGATGCCCGCTCCCCAAGAGCGAGACACACGGAGGCTCGAACGCGATGACGGAGACGACGGGTGCGGCGCTCTGGACCGGCTACCGGTCCGGCGCCCTGCTGGTGGACAAGACCACCGATCGGCTGGGCGTGTCCCACGCATTCGACGGCGAGAAGTACACGCTCGCGGGGGTCGGGAGCACCGAGAGGTGGACGGTACCAGCGGCGGCCGTCCGCCTGGCCACTGATGAGGAGCGCCGCACCCTCGGACTCGGCCCGCGGAGCGTGGACTGATGCCCACGCCCTTGTTCTCCCTGCCGCACTCCGGTGGGCAATGGATGGCCACATCAGCGCAGCACCCTTAGACCGCCCGTCCGGCCGTCGCTGGTCACGACACCGGCCGGACGGGTGCACCACCGCATGACGGCGCGGGATGGCGCCATCAAGTCGCCGACCAGCGAAATGAATTGCGGTTCCCGCCACTCCCGAGCTGACACAGTGAGAACCATGAACAACGGCAACGGAAAGTGGCCCGACGCCTACCGGTCCGGCGGGCCGCAAAAACCCCCTGTGAAGTGCGTCAAGTGCCAGAACCCCGACAAGGTCATCACCACAAAGGCGATGAACCCGCGCACTGGTGAAATGCAATGGCGGCTCACATGCCTGGACTGTCGGGTTGCCTGGCCGATGGACCAGCACGGAGGGGAACCCGACGAGTACATGTAATCGCATGGAGGGATCATGAACGGTCGACAGTTCCGCAACGCACTCCGGTGGCTCCTGATCCTGGCGAACACCAACTGCCCGAGCTGCAACAGCCCGCTCGTGTGGACACCCGACGGCCGTAAGTTCATCTGCCAGAACTGCGGCAACGAGTGGACGTAGGCTTCGGCCCGCACCCGGACGACGTGATCCGCACCTGCTGAACAGCAGCAGGCCCCGCCTGGTCACACACCGGGCGGGGCCTCAACCCCAGAACACCCCGTTACGAGCTTTGGGAAGAGGCGGGGCTGGGGAACAAACGTCGGCGCCCCGCCACTCAGACGTCAGCCCTGCTGGTTCACCCGGCGGCGCCGCGCCGCGTACACCACGCCGCCACCGACGGCGATCAGCGCGGCCGCGCCGCCGAGGAGCGGGCCGGTGGGCGTGTTCGCACCGGTGGACGCGAGCGAGCCGGACGCGGTGGTGTCGGTGGTCGTGCCGCCGGTCGTGGAGCCGGTGCCACCCGTGGTGGACGTGGTGTTGGTTGCGGTCGTTCCGGTGCTGCCGGTGGTGTCCGTGCTCTTGTCGGAGCTCTTGTCCGAGCCCGTATCCGACGGCACGCCAGGAAGCTTCGCACCATTGACTGTTGCGACGTTGGCCGTCAGCGGGTCCAGGGCGTCGCCTTCCTTGGCGATGTCCCTGCCCCCGAACTTGAACGCTGCCCCCGCGCCCTCCGCCAGCTTCGCCGGAAGCTTCGAAAGACCCAACACCCCGTCCTTGAGCTCAAGGGGATCCACGACCGTCAGCTCCGCGAGCGTGACCTTGTTATCGAGGACGGTGTCCTTCTCGGACGTGACCTTGGCGCTGACCTTGCCGGTCTTGCCGGTCACGTTGAGCTTGAAATCGGTGAATTGGAGGTCCAGTTTGCCCCCGTGGCCAATGAAGCGGACCGCGCCCTTGAACGTGACATCAAGCTTCGACGCCTTGGCGTCGTACGCACCCTCGCCCTTGGTGAAGCGGTATCCCCCCTTGAAGCGCTCCGCGCCACCGGAGACCGTGGCCTTGCCGTTCGAATCGTCGACGTACTTACGAAGGGTCTCCGACAGCCCCCAGTCGAGGTTGCCGTCGACGACCTTGGTGTCGGCCTTCTGCCCACCCGCCTTGTGCTTCTCCCCGCCGTCCTGGCCTTCGTTGCCGCCGGCCTGGCCCGCACTATCGCCGCCCTGGTTCGCGCCACCGTCCGACTGGCCGCTCGCCGCCGACTTCGCCGAGAAGGTGATCGGGTCGAGGGCATCACCCTTCTTATAGGGCTTCACCTCCTTCTCGCTGTCCGGCTTGTCCTGGTCCGTGTACTCGAACGCCTTCGCCCCGGCCTCCGTCAGCGTCGCCGGTATGTTCAGGAAGGTGTGGACGCCACCCGTGACGCTCGGTTCAGCGTGCCCAAGGGTCGCGATGGCCACGCGAACAGTCGCGCCGCCCTTGGTGACGTCGGCCTTGATCTCACCGTCCTTCGTCTTGGTCGGGGTGACGATCTCCAGGTGCGAGAGCTTGACATCGAGCTTGTAGGCACCATCTGCCTTCCGGTGCCCCTGGAAGTGCACGCCGCCCTTGAAGGTCGAGGTGATCGCGCCGCTCGTCCCGTCGCGAGTGCCCTTCTCCTGGACGAACGTAAAGTTGCCGTTGTCCTTGGCCTGCTCGACGTCGGTGCGGGCGATCTCCCCGTCCTTCTTGATGTCGTCGCGGAGCGACTGCTTCACCCCCCACTCGAGCTTGCCGTCCTTGAGCTCCTGCCCCGCCTTCGGCGCCTCGCTCGACGGCGGGACCTCAACCGACTTCGGGGCGGCGCCGCCCGCCGTCGATGTATCGGCTGAAGCCGACGCCGGAGCCGACGCCTCGCCCTGCTGCTGAGCACTCGGCGCCTCCGCCGCAAACGCAGGCGCAGTCAGCACAGTCGCCCCAAGGGCAGTCGCCGTGGCCAGCGCGGCGAGCGCGGCACGGCGTGCGGTGACGGTCATGTTTGGTTCTCCTAGAGAAACTTGAGACAACTGGGATCAGAGTTTGACCTCCATGACATCAGGTCGCCGGGGACCGGGGAAGGCCCGGGTCGGCCGTGACGCATCGAGGGATGTCATGGACGACATCGGGCAGGACGGTCATTCGCCTGAAACGGAATCAGATGCCCCCGTTGTGGGCGCCGCCCGACGCTGCTGGATCACCAAGAAAACCGCGCCCGCCACCATCAGTGCACCCACCCCCGCAACCACAATCGGAAGCACGGGGGAAGGAGTCGGAGGAGAAGGACGGCCGACACCGGCTCGGTGGTTTTCAGCACGCGGCACATCTCGAAGCCACGCCCGCGCACCGTGGGAAAGTGCGCGGGCGTGGCCGGTCGGTATGAGATGTTCCGACGTCCCCTCACGGGGTCATCATGCGTGCGCCTCCCAGATGTGAACGCCCATGGCCTCGGTCATCTTCACGACCGTCTGACGGTCGCCGTCCGCCAGTGCTTGCGCCCTCTTTCGCTTGATCTCCCAGCACCCCTGACACCGAGGGCGCCGGGGCTCGGACGGGGTTCCGTGTTCGGTGACCTTGTCGCTCATGACAGGCCCCGCTCTCGCCTGCTCCGGTCGTTGACCTCGGTCACCTTCACCCGCAGCCCATCACTGACGGTGGCCGGACGGACGTCACAGGGGAACGCCTCCCACTCCCGCCCACCAACGGGGGGCCGCAACGCCAGCCGCCCATCGGCGAAGGCCATCACCTCACCGATGCGATCCCGCCGGACGTCGACGACCAACGCCCCGACGTCGGGCACCCGTGCGGCGCCCTCGCCGGCCGTCATCGACTCACCTCCGCGCCGCGCGGCTGCCGAGGTCGGAAGTCGATTCCGTGCGCCGTGACCCACAGGAAGTGGGTGCTGCTTTCGATGGGTGGAACCGCGAGTTGCGGCGCGCTCGGCGCCGGGTTCACTGATAGTGAGGCGGGCGCCTTCACCGTCTGGACGGCGCGACAGGCTTGAGGGTCGAAACCGGAGGTGCCAGGCGCGGAGACCGCTCTCAGCCGCCCGAACCATCGGCAGATAAGGTCGTACATGTCAGCGCTCCTATACAGCGTTGGCCATGCCCCGGGGCCGTGTCAGCGGCCGCCGGGGTCTGTCGTTTGGGCATGACGCCACCAAGATCACCCCTGTGTGACGGATTCGTCGCACGGAGCAACCGTTGAGGCCAGGATGCACCCACACGCCAGGCGCACGCAACAAGTGAGAACGCATACATTGCAAACGCGGACTCGCCTTGCAGCACAGGGGGGTTGACGGACAGAATCTCGAAGCCTCGGTGCAGATTGAAGGGTGGAGGGCATGCCAGCCAGACGGCAGACGCCTACGATCCGACTCCGGCGCTTGGCCGCGGAGTTGCGTCGGATACGCACTGGAGCGGGACTGACCCGGGAACATGTCACAGAGCACACGGGCATCAACGCAGCAACGCTCTACCGGATCGAAACGGCGCGCGCCCGGCCGCAGCGGCGAACTTTGATCGCCCTGCTCGACCTGTACGAGGTGCCCGAGCCCCGCCGTAGCGCGGTCCTGCTGCTCATCCAGGACGTGGGCAGCCAGGGAGGGCTGCGGGCGATCCACAGCGAACTCCGCGACGAGTACGTCGCATACATCAGCTTCGAGGCCGAGGCGCGGGAGGTGCGCAACTACGAATCCCTGTTCATCCCTGGACTACTCCAGACCGAGGGCTACGCCCGCGCCGTGATCAACAGCGCGTTCCCTACAGCCGCCGCCAGGGAAATCGAGCATCGAGTCCAAGCCCGGGTTGAGCGAAAGGCCGTTCTCTCAAAGAACGAACCGTTGCAGATGCGGGCGGTTATGGACG
The DNA here is from genome assembly GCF_039521185.1 of Streptomyces blastmyceticus. Lineage (NCBI taxonomy): Bacteria > Bacillati > Actinomycetota > Actinomycetes > Kitasatosporales > Streptomycetaceae > Streptomyces > Streptomyces blastmyceticus. The sequence continues at coordinate 77,691 of NZ_BAAABW010000025.1, forward strand.
AGGCGGCCTTACGGCGCATGGTCGGCGGCCCAAGAGTCATGCGCGAACAGATGCAGCACCTCACAGCGATGGCCGAGGAGCCGCATATTGCGCTTCAGATCATCCCGTTCAGTGCCGGAGCACATGCAGGGATGCCCGGCTCGTTCGTACTGATGAGCTTCCCTGACGTAGAAGACCCTGAGATTATCTACGTCGACAGCATGGCCGGTGACCTCTTCCTCGAATCCGAAACAGAGGTGCGTCGGTACGAGGCGATCTTCGAAAGGCTCTGCACCTTGGCTTTGAGCCCTGACGCCACGTCGCAATTGATCGCCACACTAGCCAAGGAGGAGCAGTGATAGGGGAGATACCGTCATGAACACGGTCAACCTCTGCGAAGTCATATGGAGAAAGAGTTCCTACAGCAGCGGCGAAGGGCAGTGCGTCGAGATCGCGTTCCTACGTGAGGTGGTGGCGACGCGTGACAGCAAGACGCCCCATGGTTCAGCGCTCATCTTCAACGCCGACACGTGGTCGGCATTCACGGCCGGGGTCAAGGCGGGAGCCTTCCGAGGCGCACTTTGATCGCACCGCGTCGGCAAACGATCGCGGGCAGTGCAAGCGCAACCGACCCGCACCAGCCAACGGGCGCGCAGCTGTAGCCGCAATGCCGCACCGCAAAGCAACACCAGGCTCGTACGGTCAGGAACCGGTGGCGGCCAAGTCGAACTGAGGAGGTCCCACCGGGCCAAATCCGATGGGACCTCCTCGACTGCGACGGTCAAAATCAGCAGCCCATCGCCGCCCTCAGCACTCGGGCGATCTCCAGATCCACGTCACGTGCACTGAGCCGGGCCGGATCAAGCCGATCGTCGGTCATGCCGGCGCGGAACATCCTGCCAGCGATGACGGATCGGTCACCCGAAGGCCAAGCCAGGTCCTTGGTGTTGTCGATCAACCTTCAGTTCCGTCCCGGGCTCCGACTTCCAGGCCTCAGGGCCTAACCACGGCGTTTGCCGCTCACTCGACCCACTCGATCTCCCACTGGGACGACTCGACGAACGATTCGAGTGCCGCTATGTCCTCCACCCAGTAGTCACCCCCGTCCGTCGGTGCGGATAGATCATTGACGAGGAAGATATAATATCCGCCCGTAGCATTGGAATCGTCGTGGAGTTTCACGAAATAACCCTCGTAAAACCCTGACAGAATATGCCCGTATCGCTCCAATTCGATTTTCGTCATTTACGACTCAGCGAGAGCGGCACATGGTTGTTGGCCAATGGCTTATTGGCTTCGTCAAAGATCTCGAAGTGCACGTGCGGCACGTCAGGCCAGTGACCTCCGGCAAGCGATGCGGGATCAATTCGGAACCCGCGGCGGCCGTCAGCGCTCCGGAAGATTCCCCTACCATTGCTCATGTCACGTGCACCCTCGCCAAGGAATTCTCGCCCAGTTGCCATAGCATCCTTCATGGTGATCGCGTACTGACTAATGAGGCTCGACTTCCGCTTATGGAACACAATGTCGACATTACCCTCGGCAGTGGACTTCGTCTCGTTGATTATGTCGTTTCGAACGGCGCCTTCACCGCAGTTGGGCATCGAGTCCGGCGTGGCGTCGGCCAGCACATTGTACGCGCGAGTGGTCAACGAGTGGTCGACCCCAGCATCCTTGCTCTGCCTGAGGATTCGATCGCCCGCTAGCGTGAAGCTGACGCGCTTGAGCTTTTTAGGTCCGGGCTTATCCCGATTGGACTGAACGTCACAGTCGGGGATTTTCTTCCGGACCTCCTTTATGATCTCCTCGGTTTGCTTTACGCGCTTCTTCGCATCGGAAGACTTCTTCAAAAGTTTCCCGATACCCAAAAGGCGCTTGGCGGCGGCGTAGAGTTCATCCAATTTCCACACGGCCTTGGCCAGCTTGGATGCAGGGATGAGCTGGATCAGCGCGGTGACGCAGCTTACGACGTCGAATTCACGGATGCATTTTTTGATCTCTTCGCGCGGGATGAATTCAAGGAGGATTTCGCTGCCGATGTCGATCAAGTAATCATCGATCGTCTTATCGGCAATCTTCCGGTCCTCCTCGTACTGCTCCGGAGAAATGCCGTGTTCTCTGAGCTCTTTCTCTTCCTCCGGGGTCAGCTCGGAGCCAATGCCCTCGCCGTCCTGCTTGACCGCTTCTTCGCGAGCCTTGCGTTCCAGCTCGCGCTCGTAGTCCTCGGCCTTCTTGGCAGCTTCGTCGGCCTCACGGGCGTATTTCCCGGCGTTCTTCGCTGCTTCCTCGGCCGACTTGGCGTGCTCTTCGGCAGAGTCGGCCAACTTGCCGGCGTCGGTGGCGTCCTTCTTCGCCTGGGTCGCGGCGTCCTGGGCGACGGTCGCTTCCTTCTCGGCCAGGGTGGCGGCGCTGCTGGCAGCGGTGGCCTGGTTCTCCGCGTCGGTTGCGGCTCCTCGTGCCCGTTCCGCCTCTGCCTCGGCCTGAGTTGCGGCATTGCGTGCTGCCGCCGCGTCCGCGTAGGCCTCGTTGGCGGCCTGGACGGCCTCCTTCGCGTCGGCCTGAGCCTGGGCGTCGGCCTGGTTGGCGCGCGCAGCGGCCGATCTCGCCTTGGCACCGTCCTCTGCCGCCTGGGCAGCAGACTTCATCGCTGCGGCCGACGAACGAGCCGCAGCCGCTGAGGAGCGCGCCGCGTTCGCGGCGGCCTTGAACGCCGGAGCCACCTGTGCGTTGGCCCGGTTTGCAGCTGTCTCGGCATCCTCCGCGGCCTTGACCGCCTCCGCAGCCTTGGCATCGGCCGAGGCGACCTGCTTCGCCCCTGTCTCCTGAGCGGCCTTGGCCACCTCGGTCGCGAAGTCGGCGTCGACATCCGTGCCGGAGAAGGGAGCGGTCAGGTTGATGGCGGTGTTGGCCGGGTCGGCGATGCCGGCCGCCGTGGACCTGGCCGCTGCGGACGCCTGCACCGCAACACCGGCCTGGAGCTGCGCCATCGCGGCTTCGCGGGTCGCGCCGTCGGCCTCGTCCCTGGTCCGGTTCGCGGCCTGCAAGGCACCGTTGGCCTCGATCGCGGCCAGCCCGGCCAGCCGGGCCGCCTCAAACGAGGCAATGCCCGCACGGGCCTCCTGAGCGGTGGCTTCAGCGGCCTTCGCGTCGGCCCGCTGCGCCGAGGCGTGCGTGGCGGCGGCCTCGGCTGTGGCCTTGTTCGCCGCCGCGTTGGCGGCGGAGGCGGCGGCCTCCGCGTTGTTCGCCGCGGCGTTGGCCTGCGCAGCGTGTGCACCGGCTTCCGCGGCAGCGGCCCGGGATCGGGCGGCTGCTCCTGCGGCCTCGGTGGCTGCGGCGCGGGACCTCGTGGCCGCACCACCGGCCTCGTCAGCAGCGGTACGGGCTCGGTCGGCCGCCTCGCCGGACGCCTTGGCATCGAGCCGCGCCGCATCCGCGTGAGCGCGCGCCAGGGCACCTTCCTCTGTCCCCTTGAGGGACGCCGCAATCGCCTCGTCGGCCTTGACCCGGGCTTCTGCGGCCCTGTGCTCCTGCTCGGCGTCGAACGCCTTGTTCCTGGCCTCGCGAGCCTTGGTCTCCTCGCCACGGGCCCGTTCGTCGGCGCCGGCGGCCTTTCCTTCCTGCTCGGCGGCGGCCGCCCGCTTCTCTGCCGCATCGGCGGCGGCCGCCTTGGCATCCGCACGCTTGGCAGACGCGGTACGGGCCTCGGCCTCCGCGCGTGCCTTCGCCGCCGCTGCGTTGTCCCGCTCGCGCTCGGCCCGGGCGCGGGCCTCGGACGCCAGGGCACGTTCGTGCTCGGCGGTCTTGCGCTGCTCGGCGGCGATCTTCGCCTGCCGCTGGGCCTCCACCCGCGCTTCGCGGGTCTTCTTGGCATGGTCCCAGGCCGCCGCCTCAGCCTTCTCGGCGTCGATGCGGGCCTGCTTGCTTCGAGCGGCCGCGGTCTCAGCGATCTTCGCCTGCTTGCCCGCGGCATCGGCCAGGCGTCCTGCGGCCTTGGCGTGCTCCTCGGCGTTGGCCCGCCACTGCTTCGCCTGCTGCTCGTGCAACTCGGCCTGGTTCTTGGCGTTGAGCCCCGCCGCGTCTGCAGCCGTGGCGTCCACCGCGTGCTGCGCGGTCTCGCTCGCCTTGACCGCCGCATCGGCTGCCGCAGCGATGCCCGCCGCGACCTCGGCCCACTGGACGCCATGAGTCAGTCCGGTCTCCACCAGCACGTCGGCCTGTGTCTTGGCCTGCCGTGCCGCGACGTCGGCCGCCTTGGCCGCGTCGCTTGCATACCCGACCTGGCGGGCGACCTCGGCCTTGACCTGGTCGTAGTCGGAAAGCCGCCTGCCGGCCCGGTCGGCGGAGAGCATCCGGTCGGCCTGCCGCGAGGCCGCCGCCGCCGAACTCATCGCGTTGGAGGACATCTTGAGCGCCTTGACGGCGTCTCCGTGCGCGGTGATCAGCTTGGTGCGGGCATCCGCCGCGCGGGCGGCCCTCTCGGCCAGGTCCCGCAGTTTGTCCGCGGCCTCCTGGGCCTCCTTCAGGGCCTTCTCGTGCGCTGCCCGGTCGTCGGCGTCCTTCTGCGCTGCGACCAGGTAGCCCTTCTCCAGGAACTCCGCGATCTTCTGGTCGTCATTGGTGGCCAGCGCGGCCTGGGCGGCCTTCTTCACCTCCGGACCGCCGGCGCCGACCAGCATCTCCACGCGCTTGCGGTTCTCCTCCGCGCGCTTGCGGTCGTTGTCCTCGGTCTTCTTGTCCCGCTGCCGGGCGATGTCGGCACCGAACGCCAGGAAGTCGGCACGGTCCCGGGCCGACCCCTTCAGGACGCGGTCGATTTCCTTCTGAAAGTACGGACCGCCGGTGCCGCGCATCGCCTCGATCTGCTGGCGATTCTTGACGTCGGTGGCGTCCTTCTTCTCCATCGCACGCTTGCGGGCATCGGCCTCGCCGTGCTCCAGGAACTCCCGGATCGCGTTCGGATCGCTGCTCTCCAGGGCCTTCTTCGCGGCCTCCTTGACTTCCTCCTCTTCATCGAACTCAGCGAAGTCCTCTACGAGTTGCCGGTCCCGTTCATCACTGATCTGGTCCAGTTTGGACTTCGGTGCAGCGAGCGGCGCCTTGGCCGTCGCCTGCCGCGCGGCATTCAGACGGTCCAGGGCGGAAAGCGCCGGGGCGCTGAGTCCGGTTGCCTTGGCAGACGAGTCGATGGCGGCAGCGGCCTGACCCGTCAAGCCGCCCAGCAACGCAACAGCCACCGTTATGGAAACGGCCTTGCTCACCACTGCGGGTGCGCCACCACGTAAACCTCCGGCTCTGGGCCGGAATCTTCTGTCCCTCACGGGAGAACCTCCTGCTGGAATGCAAAAGAAAACCCCTGCCCTATGCGTGTGGGCAGGGGGGAATCGGATGAAGAAAGAGAAACCGCGGGAACGGCAGGGGCGCCCGGATGACGGGCTATGCACCTCGCCGTACGGAATCAGCCCCGCATGCGGATCTCACTGTCCTGGGCCCGGTCGAACATGTCCTTCCAGAACGCGGCCGAACCGGCCGCCTCTGTCTGTTCCTTGGCCCAAGAGTCCTGGTTGGCCTCAGCGGGGTCGGCGATGTTCTTCCAGAGCCCGTCCGCGCTCTCCTTGGCGGCCTTGGCGATGTTCCGCCAGCTTTCCGCCTGCGCCTTGGCCGTGTCCTGCTCGGCCAGCCACGCCTTCCGCGCGGCATCGGCGTGCTCAGCCACTGCCTTCCATGCCTGCTCGGCCTCGGCCCGGGCCTTGGCTGTGTCGGCCGCGTTCCTCAGGTCCTGCTCGGCGGCGGTGGCCTTCTCGATCAGGAGCGTCAGTGTCCGATGCCGCAGTACTTCCGCATCCGCGACCCGCAACCGGTAGCCCTCCAGGTCCAAAGCCGCGCCGGCCGACCAGCCGTAGCCGAAGAACTCTGCGACGTCGGCATCTGTGGATCCGGCCCGCAGCGCCCACTGCGCGGCGACCCTCACCTGTTCGCCGGGGTCGCGCTCCGCGAGGGTACGCACGAAGTCCCGTTCCTTTGCCGCGACTTCCTGCCGGTGCTGCGCGTCGGCCTCCCTGGCAGATCGGTCGCGTTGCTGGGCTTCGGCGTAGCCGGTCCTGACGAAGGTCGCCCGGTCGGCATCCGTGCCCTTCAGGGCGCGTTCGGCTGCGGCGCGCACCTCGGGGGAGAACTCTGCGGTGTGGGTGCTCACCACTCGTTCGCAGAACGCCGCGTTCCGGGACCGGGTGGTCCTCATCCGCTGCTTGGCGGCGTCATAGCCGCCGCCGGGTGCCAGCCACTCCGCGATCGCCGCGTCGCCCCGGGAACTGCGCAGCGCGTTCCACGCTGATACGCGCACCTCGGCGGGAAGGTTCGACTTGGCCATCTTGAGGACGCGGTTGCGCGCGTCCTCAGCCGCGGCGGCCCCGATGAGCGAGGGCTGATCGGCTGGCGTGACGATCGGGACGGGGGTATCGGCCCATGACGGCGACGCTCCCGCGAGGGCTCCGCTGATGGTCAGCATGCTGACCATCAGCACCTGCGCGACCCATCGCTGACGGCTCACTTCGGATCTCTCAAAAAATCAACCTGCATTGCAGTGCTCTCACTCCTGGAAGGACGGTGCTGTGGTCACGGCACCGGTCAACTGACCGGCAGGATCCGCCAGAGCTGGGCGGCGGTCTGGTTGCAGTACCACTGCTGCACCGTCGCACCGTTCCCCGTCCCGGCGTCATATACATCCAGACAACGCTCCTCGGTGTGCGTGGGGCGCAACTGGAAGAGCTTCTGTCTCTGATCGACGAGGACCATGCTCCAGCGCATGTTCTTTCCCCCGTTGCAGTCCCATTGCTGGATAGTGGCGCCGGCCTGAGTGCCGCTGTTCTCCACTTCAAGGCACTTGCCGCTGGCCACCGACCGAATCTCGAAGGAGGAGTTATTCGCAGGAATCACTCGCCACTGCTGGCCGTTAGTGCCATCACACTCCCATTGCAAGGCATGCGCACCATTCTTGGTTTTTCCGGGATTAACATTATTGAGGTCCAGACATTTTCCACTGTGCGACGCTTCGAGCCGTACAACCGTCTCCGTTGCGGCGACAGAAAATGAAGTACTCCCCTCGGCATGTGCAGTGGCCGCGCACCCGACAAGCGCGGTGAAAATGGTGCCGACAGCCAGCGCGGCTCGGACGATCCGTGCCATCATGAAATCCGTTTCTTCTCGGTGATGAATGTCAGGACGTGACCGGCTGAACGCGCCAACGCTGGATCGGGTGTTGGATGCAGTACAGGGTTATTGCGTGCGCACCGTCGTTGTCGGAAGCGTCGGGGTCGATGGTCAGGCAATTCTCGGGGGCACTCATGGGCCGCAGTTCGTACAGACCCTTGGCGACCTCGACCAGCACAACCCTCCAACGCTCGTTGGAATCCCCGTTGCACCAAAACTGCTGGACCCCTTGCCCGCCGTTATAACGCATACACCTGCCACTGTGTTTGGCACGCACCTCAAAAGAGGCCGAGCCAGTGGGGGCCAGCTCGAAGATCTGGTTGTCCAGGTCATCGGCGCAGGACTGCTGGACGGCGTACGCCCCGTTGCCGATACGGGCGTTCTCGATGGTGAGGCACTTACCGCTGTGCTCCGCCCGCAGGCGCACAAAGGAGGAGGTGTCGGTGGATTGGTCTGCGTACGCGGTGGTCGTGCCGCCGACCAGCGCAGCGATACCGAGGCCGGTGGCCAGCGCGGCTCGGATGGTCCGGGACATCGTGGGTTCCGTTCTTCTCGTGAGGGCTCGGGGGAAGGCGGGTCAGCGTGCGAGCGGATAGTCGACAAGCCAGGTGGAGTCCCGGTCGAAATCGTTGCCGTACTGGGGGAGCGCGTAGAGCTGACCCTGGAAGGACCGCAGCCAGACGCCCGGCCTGCTCGCCAGCTCGAAGGACTTCCCAAAGCCGTTGAAACCCTTACGGGGACACCAGGTGGCGTCCGCCCGGAATTCCTGACTGCCGTCGTCCCCGGCGACTCGCACATTCTCACCGCCGTGCTGGCTCCTTAGGTAGTAGCCGGGCTTACTCACCGACTCGAAGGAGATGCAGCTGGGATTGCTGGCCAACGCGGGAACGATGACCCAGGTGGCGTCCTCACGGTCGGCCTGCTTGCTGCCGAATTTCATGGGGGCGATGTAGGCGCCGTCCCCGTCCGCGGCGGACCGGCGGAGGTACCAAGCGGAGTCGGTGACGAAACTCGACCAGAAGGACTGCCGTCGCGCCCGGTACTGACTGTCCTCCTTCAGGAACTCGGCCACGTCGTCGTCACTGCCGGCCAGCGCGCCTTTCGCGGCGTCCACCAGACCGGGGTTCACCCCACCGTTCTCCGCCGTGGCCTGGATACGCAAGGCGAGCTTGCGGTTGGCCTCGGCGAGTTTCTTCCGCCGTGCCTCATCGTCGCGCTTGTACGCCTGCTCGGCCCCGGTGTGGATGAACTGCTTCCAGTCCGCCGGGTCGGAGCTACTCGCTGCCCTCTGCCCCGCGGCGTAGAGCTCGGTGCCCCGGAGGTCGTCGGGCGCGACGCGCAGGAGTTCGCGGATGAAGTTGTCGTCGCCGAGGTTGAGCATGGCCTCGGAGGGCGTGACGCGGAACAGTGCGGCAGCGCTCGTGCGGGCAGCCGCTTCCTTGCGGCGCTCGGCCTCCTTGCGGTTCTTCTCCTCCATCTCCTTGCGCTCGTTGGCCATGTCCCGCTGGTGAGCTTCACGGGCACCGTTGACGATGAACTCCCGCCAGGCCGCCGCGTCGCCGGCCAGCGCCTTGGCGGCCGCAGTCCGGACCTCCGGCCCGGCGGCGTCGTGCTTCATGATCGCGCGGATGAAGTTGTCGTCGCTGAGCGCCAGCAGGTCCGGGTTGCTCGGAATACCAACTGCGAGCAGCGCCTGGGACTTGGCGAGCCTGGCCGCGCGCTCGACGTCGGCCTTGTCCTTCTCCCGCTGCTGGTCGAGTTTGTATGCCTGGTGGATGCCGGTCGTGATGAACCGCACGTGGTCCTCGGCCTTGATGCTGGCCATCGCCTCCTCGGCGGCCGTGCGTACTGCTCCCAACTCCTCGCCCGCGTCTCTGGCCTTCTGCCACAGCGCGTGAATGAAGTCGTAGTCGCTGAGCAGGAGTACGTCCGGCTTCGGGTCGAGCCGGACCACGGCCGCCGCTGCGACGCGCTGCTCGTCGTTGGTCCCGATGCTGCCCGCTTCGGCCACCTTGCTCGACGGCACAGCGACGGCGGTGCCCGGTGCGACGACGCCGGTAACGGCTGCCAGCGCGGTGGTCGCGACGATCCCTTGCGTGACGATCTGTCGCATGTTGGCGGAAGTGAAGCGTCTCTTGCGCATACTGATTTCAGTACCCCTCTGCCGCCGCACTCCGGCGACCTGATGTGTGCAGGGCGGAGGCAGTGAAGACCGCCAAACCACCCTGATCAGGGAGTAGCCATGCTCAGCACGCCACTCCCTTTAGACAGAGCGCCGCCGCGACACCCTGCTCCCGTGAATGCCTCCAGCACCGCATCAATTGCGGCACCACCGAAGCTCGCTTGCGATGGCCTCGGCCCACCTCGCCGCAAGCCGCAGCCGCCCCCGCTTCTCCGGCTCTCGGCCCGTCGCGTGTATCGCACGCGCCTACCGTCGGCGTAGGCGTTCAGCGCCTCTCAGCCCATAGCCGCGAATGAACGAAGGAGCTACACAGCCGCCCTGATTGGCGACAGCATCCGCTTTCGAAGGGATGTCTTTCTTCTACTCGCCGAGCGTCCCGACAGCCGAGGCCAATGGCTCGGCGAACCCCAACACGACAGCATCAACGGCTGTCGCCGCGGCCAAATACACAGACTTGCGGTTCACAACTCTCCCCAGCTTTGTGAACAAATTCCCCGGGGCACGCATGGCATGACGGAGTGCCATCACTCCGCCAACCCCCTCCCGCATGCCGACCAGCCAGGCCGGTCTCCAAGACCGTATCCGGCAAATACCGCACACCGCAATGGGCTTCTTCTCGCCACCAGTCCGCGGCATTCCAAGCCGCACGCCTTGGCGGCAGCCCGGGGCGCCAAATTCACCATCCGCCGATTCATCCATGCGAAAAGCGAGGGTCAACGTACCGTAAAACAACGCGAGTTGATAAACCTTCGAGGCTCGCCGCCCGTAACTGCACACGTCGACGCCCGGGGCCGCCAGAGCACTCACCTGGCCAGCAGCGCCGGTCCGTCCACTTGGCCGATTCATTACTACCTGGTCCGTGCCCTATGTGGTGATCAGTCACTGCCGCCACGTAGAAAACGGACTGCCCGGGTCAGCCGTGGCGCATGGGGGGACGTCACGGACGACACCGGGCAGGCCGGTCATTCGCCTGAAACGGAATCAGATGCCCCCGTTGCGGGCGCCGTCCGGCGCCGCTGGATCACCAGGAAAACCGCGCCCGCCACCACCAGCGCACCCACACCCGCGAGCACAACCGGAAGCACCGGGAAGGAGTTGGACGAGGAAGATGCCTCGGCCCGCTCAGGCGCAGGCGCCGCGGAAGCAGAAGGCGAGGGCTTGCCCAGGTTCGGCAGCGGCGGGAGCTTCGCCGTCGCTGCCAGGGGGACGGCGAGCGAGACGGGGTCCATGTCCGCGCCCTCCTTGTACACCCCGCCGAACGCCTTCGCGCCCTCGGCCGTCAGTTTGGCCGGGGCCTCGGTGACGGCGGCGAGGCCGTTCTTCTCGGTCAGGGCGGACGCGTCGAAGGTGACAAGCGGAAGGGCCTTGCCGGCGCCGTTGCCGCCTGTGACGTCCGCCGACAGCGTGCCCTTGCCGTCCTTCACGGCCGCCTTGACCGCGCCGAGGGTGAGGTCGAGGTGTTTGCCGGTGAAGCGGAGGGTGCCGCCGAAGGACGCGTCGAGTGCCTTCTTCTCCGCGTCGTACGCGCCCTTGCCGCGCGGGAAGCGGAACAGCGCGCCGCCGTCCTGGGCGCCGTCGCCCACCTTCCAGGAGCCCTGGGCGATGGGGCCGGAGACGTACTCGCGGAACGTGCGGCGCACCCCCCAGTCGACGGCGGCGTCCTTGAACTCGCCATCAGACGAAGTCGATTCGTGCGTCTCGACGGACGACGCGGCCCCGACGTCGGCGGACATGCTCACAGGGTCGAGCGCCGTCCCCGCCTTGTAGTAGCCGCCGAACGCCTTCTCGCCCTCAGCGGTGAGCGTGGCGGGGACGTTCGTCAGCGTGACGGCGGCGGCATCGTCGCCGCGCAGGTTCACGCCGGAGAGGTCGAGCGAGGCGAAGGGTACGTGGGAGGCTGTGGTGACCTCGCCCGTCCCCCTGGCCTTGCCGGTCATGTCGGCGTAGAGCGTGCCTTTGCCGCCGGAGACGCCGACGGCCGGGTGGCTGAGGGTGAGGTCGAGGTCGTACGAGCCGTCGGGCTTCTTGTGGCCGGTGAAGTGCACCCCGCCCTGGAAGGACGCGTCGAGCGCGCCGCCGTCGGAGTCGTACGAGCCCTTGGCGGAGTGGAAGCGGAACTGGTTGTCGCCCTCCGTCGCCGCCCCGTCCCGGAGCTCCCAACTGCCGTGCGCGGCCGGTCCGGTGACATAGCTCTGGAAGGAGGATTTGATCCCCCAGTCCAGCCGGCCGCCGGATATCTCCCGGGCCTCCGCCGCGTGTGCGGTGGCCATCGGCGTGAGCGCCGCCAGCAGCGCCGTGAGGAGGCCGAGGGCCGGGAGGCGGGCGGGTCTGGACGGGAGCGGCATGAGGGCCCCTTTCGGGCAGGTCAGCAAGCTTCACCACATAGCGATTTAGGTAAGGCTAACCTAAGCTACATCCCATCAGGTCGGAAACCCCCGGCCGGAGCGAAAGGCGGAACCGTGCTTCAACGGCAGTCGGCGGGCCCTCCGATACATACCCCGCGCCGCATCGGCACACTCGTCGCCCTGCTGACTTTCCTGGTCGCGCTCACCGGCCTCACCGCCTGTTCGAAGAGCGAAAGCGGAAGTCCGTCGACGAGCACAGCCGCCGTCGACCGCGTCGAACCGCTCGCGAGCACGCCCCGCCCTCAACTCCCCGCCACCATAAGGTCCGTCGACGGCCGCGACGTGACCGTACACAGCACCGACCGGATCGTCCCGCTCACCGGCGCGCTCTCCGAGATCGTCTTCACGCTCGGCCTCGGCGACCACGTCGTGGCGCGTGACATCACCGCCACCTTCGACCAGGCGAGGAAGCTCCCCGTCGTCACCCGCGCCCACGACGTCTCCGCTGAGGGCGTCCTCTCGCTCAAGCCGACGCTCGTCCTCGCGGAGACCACCACCGGGCCCGCCGAGGCCGTCGACCAGATCCGGGCCGCCGGCGTCCCCCTCGTCGTGCTCGACCCGGCGAAGCGGCTGGACGACGTCGGGCCGCGCATCGACAAGGTGGCCGCCGCCCTCGGCGTCCGCCCCGCCGGTGACGAGCTGCGCCACCGTACCGATCAGCGCGTCGACGCCGCCAGGAAGAACATCCCGCACGACGGCGGGAAGAAGCCGCGGGTCGCGTTCCTCTATCTGCGCGGCTCGGCGTCCGTCTATCTCCTCGGCGGCCCGGGCTCCGGCGCCGACTCGCTCATCGAGGCGGCGGGCGGGGTGGACGCGGGCGAGGAGTCGGGTCTGAAGCGGGACTTCACTCCTCTCACCAGCGAGGCACTGGCCAAGGCGGCCCCCGATGTCGTACTCGTCATGAGCAAGGGCCTCGACTCGGTCGGCGGCGTGGACGGCCTCCTCAAGATCCCGGGCGTCGCCCAGACCCCCGCCGGGATGGACCGCCGCGTCGCCTCGGTCGACGACGGCGTGCTGCTGAACTTCGGGCCCCGCACCGACACCGTGCTCGCCTCCCTGATCGAGCAGATCCACCCGAAGGGGGCCTGACGTGGCCCTCCTGGCCAAGCCGCCCGAGCTTTCCATCACCAGCGACCCACCGCGGCGCCGCCGTACGGGCGTGCTCCTCGCCCTCGGCATGACCGTGGCCCTCCTCGCCCTCTGTCTCCTGTCGGCGGGGCTCGGCGCGTACGACATCCCCGTCGGCGACGTACTCGGCTCGCTGCTCCACCGCACGGGCCTCGGCGGGCACGCGCTGGACCGGGTCGGCGAGAGCGTGCTGTGGAACGTCCGGCTGCCGCGCGTGGCCCTCGCGCTGCTCGTCGGCGCGTCGCTGGGGTGCGCGGGCGCGCTGATGCAGGGCGTGTTCGGCAATCCGCTCGCCGAGCCCGGCGTCATCGGCATCTCGGCGGGCGCGGCCGTCGGGGCGGTCGCCTCGATCGCGCTCGGGCTGACCTTCCTCGGCAACTGGACGGTGGCGGGCTGCGCGTTCGCGGGCGGGCTGGTGACGGTCCTGCTGGTGTACGCGCTGTCGCGGTCCGGCGGCCGTACGGAGGTGGTGACCCTCATCCTCACCGGCATCGCGGTGAACGCGTTCGCGGGCGCCCTCATCGGCCTGTTCCTCTTCCTCGCGGACAGCGCGCAGGTCACCCAGATCACCTTCTGGCAGCTCGGCTCGCTCGCCCAGGCGACGTGGCCGAAAGTGCTCGCCGTGCTGCCGTGCGCGGTGGTGGGACTGGCCGTCGCGCCGTGGTTCGCCCGGAAGCTGGACCTCCTCGCCCTCGGCGAGCGCCCCGCGCGTCACCTCGGGGTGGACGTCGAGCGGCTGCGCCTCGTACTGGTGCTGGTGGTGGCGCTGTTGACGGCGGCCGCGGTGGCCGTGGCCGGGATCGTCACCTTCGTGGGGCTGCTGGTGCCGCACCTGCTGCGCATGGCGGCGGGCCCGGGGCACCGCTTCCTCGTCCCGGGCAGCGCGCTGGGCGGCGCGCTCGTCCTGGTCGCCGCCGACCTCGCGGCCCGCACGGCGGCCCAGCCGGCGGAACTCCCGCTGGGCGTCCTGACGGCGTTGCTGGGGAGCCCATTCTTCTTCTGGTTGTTGCGCAGGACGCGGCGCAGACAAGGGGGTTGGGCCTGATGACTCGCTGCCGACGGAATCAGGCCAGCGACGACCGGGGGTCCGGCCGGGGGTCCGGGGGTTGTCCCCCGGGAAGACACAGCTGGCTGTTGCGGAAAACGCGGCGCAAGCAAGGAGGTTGGGCCTGATGCGTTCCCTCTTCCGGTCCCGTACGCGGCATCTGCCGCTGCCCTCCCCCATCGGGACCGTGCGGGCCGAGGCCCGTGCCCTTCGGGTGCGGCTCGGGGGCCGTACCGTCCTCTCCGAGGTCGAGCTGGCCGTCGCCGGGGGCGAAGTGCTCGCGCTCGTCGGGCCGAACGGCGCCGGGAAGTCCACCCTGCTCGCCGCGCTCGCCCACGACCTGCCCGCGGAGTCGGGCGAGGTGTGGATCGACGGGCGGCCCGCCGGCGCCTGGACGCCCGCCGACCTCGCGCTGCGCCGGGCCGTGCTGCCGCAGTCGGCGGAGCTGTCGTTCCCCTTCCCTGTCGAGGACGTCGTACGGATGGGCCGCGCGCCCTGGGCCGGTACCGACGCGGAGGACGAGGACGACGAGGCCGTGCGGAGTGCCATGGCCGCCGCCGAGGTGACCCGCTTCGCGGGCCGGCCCTTCGCCGCGCTGTCCGGCGGCGAGCGGGCCCGGGTCTCGCTCGCCCGCGTCCTCGCGCAGCGCGCCCCGCTGCTGCTGCTCGACGAGCCGACCGCCGCGCTGGACCTGCGCCATCAGGAACTGGTGCTGCGGGTGTGCCGGGAGCGGGCCGCGGCGGGCGACGCGGTGGTGGTCGTCCTGCACGACCTGGGCCTCGCCGGGGCGTACGCGGACCGGGTCGCCGTGCTGCACCGGGGCCGGATCGCGGCCGAGGGCCCGCCGTCCGCGGTCTTCGACGCGGAATTGCTGAGTCATGTCTATATGCAGCCGGTGGAGGTAATCGATCATCCGCGCACCGGTGACCCTTTGGTGATACCGAGACGGGAGGGACGAGATTTTGCCCCGTGAGAGCAGAATCACGCACCGTTTGGGGAACAGGGTAGGCAAGCCTCAGATAAGTTAGGGCGGCCTAATTAGGCCATGCTGTTTCGGCCATGTCGGCCGAGTTCAGTTCCGAGTTCAGTTCCGCCCTCCTTGAGCATGCCTGGAGCCCCGTATGCGAGTCCTCCGCTCCTCTGCCGTCACCGCCGTCGCGGCGGCAGCGGCCCTGACCGCCGTGTCCGGTTGTGCCGAGAAGTCGGACAGCAAGGGCTCGGACGCCGTCAACGTCACCGCGTCCGACGACAAGTGCGAGCTCTCCAAGACCTCGTTCCCGGCCGGGCACGTCAAGATCAATGTCCAGAACAAGGGCTCCAAGGTCACCGAGGTGTACGTCTACGCCCCGGACGACCGGATCGTGACCGAGCGCGAGAACATAGGCCCCGGCACCAAGGCGGAGATCACCGCCACCATCAAGGCCGGTTCGTACGAGGTCGCCTGCAAGCCCGGCATGAAGGGCGACGGCATCCGTCAGAAGATCACCGTGACGGGCGGCGGCGCCGAGAAGAAGAGCGACCCGGAGCTGGACAAGGCCGTCGCGGAGTACCGCAAGTACGTGCAGCAGCAGGCCGACGAGACGATCCCCGCGGCGCAGAAGTTCGCGGACGCGGTCAAGAACGGCGACCTGGACGAGGCGAAGAAGCAGTACGCCGTCTCCCGCACCGGCTGGGAGCGGACCGAGCCGGTCGCGGAGTCCTTCGGTGACATCGACCCGAAGGTGGACGTCCGCGAGGACGGCCTGGAGAAGGACCAGAAGTGGACCGGCTGGCACAAGCTGGAGAAGTCGCTCTGGGACGACAAGAAGATCTCGGACGACGACAAGAAGCTCGCCGACCAGCTGATGACGGACCTCAAGGACTGGCAGAAGCGCGTCGGCACCGCCGAGATCACCCCGACCAGCATGGCCAACGGCGCCAAGGAACTCCTCGACGAGGTCTACCGGAACAAGATCACCGGTGAGGAGGAGCGCTACAGCCACACCGACCTGATCGACTTCGAGGCCAACGTCGACGGCGCCGAGAAGGCGTACGGGCTGCTGAAGCCGGTCGCCTCCAAGCACGACCCGGAGCTCACCAAGGAACTGGACAAGCAGTTCGACGCGGTGAAGAAGGCGCTCGGCGACTACCGCGAAGGCGACAGCTTCAAGTCGTACGACACGGTCGGCAAGGACGACCGCAAGAAGCTGTCCGACGCCGTCAACGCCCTCTCCGAGCCGCTGTCCAAGCTCGCCGCGGCCGTCGCGAAGTAATCGGGGACGACTTCCATGGCTGACGAGAAGACGACAGAGCAGAAGACCGCGGACGAGAAGAAGGCCACGCCTTCCCGCCGCTCCATACTCGGCTGGGGCGGTGCCGGGCTCGCGCTCGGCGCGGCCGCGGCCGGTGGCACCACCGCGGCCGTGATGCGCAAGGACGACGCCTCGCCCGCCGCCTCCGCGGGCGACGCCGTGCCGTTCCTCGGCGAACACCAGGCCGGTATCGCCACCGCCGTGCAGGACCGCCTGCACTTCGCGTCCTTCGACGTGACCACCACCGACCGTGCCGCGCTGGTCAAGCTGCTCCAGGAGTGGACGGCCGCCGCCGCGCGGATGACGGCAGGTCACGAGGTCGGCGAGGGCGCGATCGGCGACAACGACGAGCTGCCGCCGGACGACACCGGCGAGGCCCTCGGCCTCAAGCCCTCCCGGCTGACCCTGACCTTCGGCGTCGGTCCCGGCCTCTTCGAGAAGGACGGCAAGGACCGCTTCGGCCTCAAGTCCCGCCGCCCGAAGGCCCTGATCGACCTGCCGGCCTTCCCCGGCGACAACCTCGACGCGGCCCGCAGCGGCGGCGACCTGTGCGTCCAGGCCTGCGCGGACGACCCCCAGGTCGCCGTGCACGCGATCCGCAACCTCGCCCGCATCGGCATGGGCCGGGTCGCGATCCGCTGGTCGCAGCTCGGCTTCGGCAAGACGTCCTCGACGACGCCCGACGCGCAGACCCCGCGCAACATGCTGGGCTTCAAGGACGGCACCCGGAACATCGCGGGCACCGAGACCGACCGCCTCGACAAGTACGTCTGGGTGGGGCAGAAGGACGGCCCCGACTGGATGGTGGGCGGCTCCTACCTCGTCGCCCGCCGCATCCGGATGCACATCGAGACCTGGGACCGCACCTCGCTCAAGGAGCAGGAGGACGTCTTCGGCCGGGACAAGGCCGAGGGCGCCCCGCAGGGCATGCAGCGCGAGCGCGACGAGCCCAACCTCAAGGCGATGAAGGACACCGCCCACGTGCGGCTGGCCCACCCGGACAGCAACCACGGCGTGACGATCCTGCGCCGCGGCTACTCCTTCACCGACGGCACCGACGGCCTGGGCCGCCTGGACGCCGGCCTGTTCTTCATCGCGTACCAGAAGGACGTACGGGACGGCTTCGTGCCGCTCCAGACGCAGCTCGCGGCCAAGGACGCCCTCAACGAGTACATCCAGCACGTGGGTTCCGCGGTCTTCGCCGTCCCGCCGGGCGTCCGCGGCAAGGACGACTGGTGGGGCAAGGCGCTCTTCGCGTGATCGACGTTTCAGCGGAAACAGGAGGGAACGCCGTATGTTCGGCAACTACCTGATCGGCCTGCGCGAGGGGCTGGAGGCCAGCCTGGTCGTCTGCATCCTCGTCGCCTATCTGGTCAAGACCGGCCGCAGGGACGCCCTGCGCCCGGTGTGGCTCGGCATCGCGGTGGCCGTGCTGCTGAGCATGGGCTTCGGCGCGCTGCTGCAGTTCGGCTCGCAGAGCATGACGTTCAAGGCGCAGGAGATGCTCGGCGGTTCGCTGTCGGTCGTCGCGGTCGGCCTGGTCACGTGGATGGTCTTCTGGATGCGGCGCACCGCGCGGCACCTGAAGAAGGAGCTGCACGGCAAGCTCGACGCGGCGCTCGCGATGGGCACCACCGCGCTGGTCGTCACCGCGTTCCTGGCCGTGGGCCGGGAGGGCCTGGAGACCGCGCTGTTCATCTGGACGGCCGTGCAGGCGACCGACGACGGCGTACGGCCGCTGGTCGGCGCGCTGCTGGGCCTGCTGACGGCCGTGGTGCTGGGCTGGCTGTTCTACCGGGGCGCGCTGAAGATCAACCTGGCGAAGTTCTTCACCTGGACCGGCGCCATGCTGATCGTGGTGGCCGCGGGCGTGCTCGCGTACGGCTTCCACGACCTCCAGGAGGCCGACGCGCTGCCGGGCCTGGGGAACAAGGCCTTCGACATCAGCGAGCAGATCCCGGTCGACAGCTGGTACGGCACCCTGCTCAAGGGCGTCTTCAACTTCCAGCCGGACCCGACCTGGCTCCAGGTCGCGGTGTGGGCGCTGTAT
The DNA here is from genome assembly GCF_039521185.1 of Streptomyces blastmyceticus. Taxonomy (NCBI): domain Bacteria; kingdom Bacillati; phylum Actinomycetota; class Actinomycetes; order Kitasatosporales; family Streptomycetaceae; genus Streptomyces; species Streptomyces blastmyceticus. The sequence goes on from NZ_BAAABW010000025.1 coordinate 95,977, forward strand.
CTGGTACCCACCCTCCTGGTCTTCTTCGCCCCGGGTAGGGTGGCGCCGAACCGAGCCGCCACCAAGGAGTCGAAGTCCCATGAGACGCCGGCCGCCGCACCGTCGACCGCCGACCGCTCCGGCAGTGCTGACAGCGTCGGCGCTGCTGCTGACGGCGACCGGGTGCGTGACGGTGCACGGCGAACGGGAGATCATCCCGTCGGTGGACAGGGCTGAGGCCCCCAAGGTCCTCCAGCGCTTCACGGAGGGCTACAACGAGGCGTACCGCAAGCTCGACCGGGGTGTCATAGCCCGGGTCGAGAGCGGTCCGCTCGCCGAGATCGGCAATGCCGACATGACGACGCAGAGCGCGCTGACGCCGGGCGGCAACCCGAACTATCCGCCCCTCGTCCTCGACGACGCCCGCTTCACGATCCCCAAGCAGGCCGGCTGGCCGAAGTTCTTCCTCGCCGACACCCGCAGCAACCGCGACGGCAACCGCTGGTTCGTGGTCTTCCTGCGCGACAGCGTCAAGGAGCCCTGGCGGGCCGCCTATCTGTCGATCCTCAGCCCCGACAAGGTGCCGGCGTTCGCCACCGACAAGGACGGCTACGCCGAGGCCGTGCCGGCCGCCAAGGGCGAGGACCCGGCCCTGGCCACCGCGCCGAACGCGGTGAGCGCCGCGTACACCGACTTCCTGCGGACCGGCTCCGGGCGGACGTTCGCGCCGGGCCCGCGCACCACCGGGCTGCGCGAGGACCGCGACAAGATCAAGCGGACGCCCACGTTCTGGACGGAGTTCATCGACACCCCGGAGGGCCCCGACGGCTTCCCCGCACCGGCGCTGCGCACCGCGGACGGCGGCGCGCTGGCGTTCTTCACCGCGCACCACCGGGAACGGCGCACCATGGCCGAGGGCCTGCGCCCCGCGATCACCGACCCGCGGATGAAGGCGCTGCTGAGCGGCGACCTCAAGCGGTCGGTGACGTATACGAAGGTGTCGGAGTCGGCGGTCCGAATACCACCCGCCAAGTCGAACGACCGGGTCGTCTTCCTCAACCGCATCGAGGGCGTGACGACGGTCAAGGGCGAGTAGCCCCGGGTGCGCGGACGCGCCCGCAGGGCTAGCGGCTCATCGGCCAGGCCGCGGACTCATGGTGATCCGGCCGATCCCCCGCGTACCGCGCACACGCATCCGTCAGCGCCTCCAGCAGAGACAGCGGATCGGGAAGCGGACGCTCAGGCCCGTACAGCCACTCGACGCCCCCGTCGGACGGCAACCGCGCGGGCGGCAACAGGACATAGCTCCCCCGGCAGTGCCACCGCAGCCCCGGATGCTCGTCCATCGTCTCCGGGTGGCAGTCCAGCTCACAGGGCCACCACTCGTCCTCGTCGTCGGGCGTGCCGCGGGTGGCGGTGAAGAAGAGCATGCGGTCGGGGGTGACGGTGGCGACCGGGCCCACCTCGACGCCGGCCGCCTCCAGGCGCTCCAGGGCCTTGCGGCCGGCCTCGGCGGGGACGTCGAGGACGTCGTGCGCGATGCCGGTGGCGGTGATGAAGTTGGCCTCCGGCTGGGCCCGCAGCCACTTGGTGACCTGTTCGGCGTCGGTGGTGGCGAGGGTCTGCCAGGCGAAGGAGACGGGGTGGCGGCCGGGCGTCGGACAGCCGATGCGCTCACAGGAACAGCCGTAGCCCGACGGGTGCGCGGCGGGGGCCAGCGGGAAGCCGGCGGCTGCCGCGGCCAGGAGCAGTTCTTCGCGGGCGGCCTCGAAGGCCGCTCCGGTACCCGTATCGCCGCCCGCTCCGCTCCTGGGGCGGCGCAGCCACTGGGAGAACCTGCTCTTGCGTTCCATCTATCCCCTCACTTCGACCGCGGTATCCGTCAATGCTGCCACCATCCTGCTCCTGGTGTGACCGTCGGACCTATCCAGGTGGTGTGAGACCGGCCGCTCGCGCACCCGCCGCGCCTCCCTCAGCGCGGCGTGAGGCCGCGCAGGGCGAGGTCGACGACGGTGTCGGCGTAGGCGTGGGTGAGCGGCAGGGTGCGGGTCTGCCAGCGGTGGAAGAGCGGGCCGACCAGCAGTTCGAGGGCGATGCGGAGGTCGGTGTCCGGGTCGACCTGGCCGGCTTCCTGGGCGGCGCGCAGCCGTCGGACGTACGCCTGGAGCTGGGGTTCGAGGACCTTCTCGGTGAGGGCGCGGCCGAGCTCGGGGTCGTTCTGCGTCTCGGCGGTCAGGGCGCGGGTGGGGGCGTCGAGGCGCTGGTCGTTGAGGTCGTCGACGGTGGCGCGCAGCACGGTCTTCAGGTCGGCCTCGATGTCGCCGGTGTCCGGGAGTTCGATGGCGGAGGGGTCGAGGCCCTCGGGGACGCAGGCCTCGAAGAGGACCGCCGCCTTGGAGGGCCACCAGCGGTAGATCGTCTGCTTGCCGACACCCGCGCGTGCGGCGATGGCCTCGATGGTGAGCTTGGCGAATCCGACCTCTCCGACCAGTTCGAGGGCGGCGTCGAGGATCGCGCGGCGGGAGCGCTCGCTGCGGCGGCTGACGTCGGGGCTCTTGGGGGCGGGTGCCTTCTGGGACATGGCCGCATCCTAGCGAGCATCCGCACCGCGCGAGGCGAGACGTATCGTCTTGACAAGCCATCGCACCCCGTTCAGTCTTATGAGTGAAGCGAGACGGCACGTCTCGCCATATCGGGAGGAGATTCCATGAGCCGGGGCAGCGCGGGCAGCATGCTCGGAGTCGGCGGCACCCGCAGCAACCTCTCCCGCGGCGCGCTCCGCGGCGACGGCCGGGGCGGCCGCACCGGGGGCGGCACGGACGCACAGGCCCAGAAGCGGGAACTGCTGCGGAAGTTGCGGGAAGGACGGGACGAAACAACCGGCGCGTAGTGGGCCGGCGGTAAACCACCCGTACGGTTCATGCGCCAAAGCCCTTGGAGCGAGGACGATTTGGGGCACGTGCCACAACGCCGCACGTGCCCCACACCACCGTAAGGAGCTCTCCTTGCGTATCGCTCCTCCTGCAGTCGCCGTCCCCCGGCGGACCGCCACCCCGCGGCGCTATCTCATGTGCCCCCCGGCCCACTTCAGGGTCACCTATTCCATCAACCCCTGGATGGATCCCGCCAAACCGGTCGACCTGCGCCTCGCGCTCGCGCAGTGGGAGGACCTGCGCGACCGGTACGTCTCCCTCGGGCACACCGTGGAGGAGCTGGAGCCCCGCCCCGACCTGCCCGACATGGTCTACGCCGCCAACGGCGCCACCGTCGTCGACGGGCGGGTCCTGGGCGCCCGCTTCGCCCATCCCGAGCGCGCCGCCGAGGCGGCCGTCCACGCGGAGTGGTTCCGCGCGCACGGCTACCGCGACGTCCTCGAACCGGAGCACATCAACGAGGGCGAGGGGGACTTCGCCGTCACCGCGTCCTGGCTGCTCGCCGGGCGCGGCTTCCGCAGCAGCCCGCTGTCCCACCCCGAGGCGCAGGAGTTCTTCGGGCGGCCGGTGATCGGGCTCGACCTGGTCGACCCGCGCTACTACCACCTGGACACGGCGCTGTCCGTGCTCGACGGCGACGAGGTCATGTACTACCCCGGGGCCTTCTCGCCCGGCAGCCGGGCCGTGCTGGAGCGGCTCTTCCCCGACGCGCTGATCGCCACCGAGGAGGACGCCTCGGCGCTGGGGCTGAACGCGGTGTGCGACGGCCGCCATGTGTTCCTGCCGCAGGCCGCGGTGGGCCTCTTCGCACCGCTCCGGGCCCGGGGCTACGAACCGCTGGGGCTGGACCTGGGCGAGCTCCTCAAGGGCGGCGGCAGCGTCAAGTGCTGCACGCAGGAGCTGCGCTGACACAGCGTCAGCAGGTGGTGGGCGCGCCGCCTCAGTCCTCCTGGGGCGACGCCCACTCGTCGCCCCAGTCCGTGTCGCGCGCGGTCTTGTAGAGGGGGCCGTGCCGCTTGGTCACCGTCTCCCGGGCGAGGCCGTCCTCGGGGGTGCACAGGTCGAGCAGCACCTGGCCCTTGCGGATCTGCGGCTTGCGCACGACGCGGGCGGGCGCGGCCGGCACGTCCAGGTCGCGCACGGCGGCCACGTACGAGAACTTCTCGTCCTCGTACGGCAGCGAACCGCCCTTCACCTGCCGGTGGAGGGACGAGCGGCTCACCCGGGCGGAGAAGTGGCACCAGTCCGAGCCCGGCTGGATCGGGCAGGCGGCGCTGTGCGGGCAGGGCGCGACCACCCTGAACCCGGCCGCGATCAGGCGGTCGCGGGCCTCGATGACGCGGAGGTAGCCGTCGGGCGTGCCCGGTTCGATCATGACGACGGCGCGGGCGGCGCGGGCCGCCTCGTCGGTCACCGCCCGGCGGTCCGCCTCCGTGAGCTCGCCCAGGACGTAGGAGACGGTGACGAGGTCCGTGCCGTCGGGGATGGCAAGGGCGCCGCCGATGGTCTGCCGCCGCCACTGCGCCGTGCGCAGCCCCTCGTCCTGGGCGGCGCGGGCCAGCTCGGCGCCGAGCGCGAGGGCGGGCTCGGCCCAGTCGAGTACGGTCGTCCGCCGCTCGTGCCCCGCCCAGGCGGCGGCAACCGCCCAGCTCGCGGCGCCCGTACCGCCGCCGACGTCGACGTGCGAGGCGGGCACCCACTCCGGGAGCCGGTCCCGGAAGGCCTCCAGCGCGGACCGCACGGCCTCGAAGGTCGCGGGCATCCGGTACGCGGCGTACGCCACCACGTCGGAGCGGTCCCGCAGCACGGGTGTGTGCGTGGGGGTGCGCCCCCGGTAATTGGCGATCAGCCGCTCGACGGCCTGCGAGGCCTGGCGCGGCGGCAGCCCGTCGAGCACCGAGGCGAGCGCGGTGCGCAGATTGTCGGCGACGGGGAGGGGGTGGGGGGCGTGCATTCGCAAAATTCTACGGCCCGGGAAACGGGGCCCCGGGCGCGGCCGGGTCGATCACAGAGCGGCGCCCGACCTCCGCCAGGGCCTGCACAGGACCAGGAAGCTCACCACTGCCGCCACAGCGCAGGCAACCTGCACGACGGCCATCGGCACCGCCGTCCCCTCCCCCGCGATCCCCACCAGCGGTGACGCCACCGCCCCCAGAGCGAACGTCGACGTGCCCAGCAGCGCCGACGCCGACCCCGCCGCGTCGCGCGAGCGCATCAGCGCCTGGGCGTTCGTGTTCGGCATGGCCAGGCCCATCGCGGACATCAGCACGAACAGCCCGGCGGCGATCGGCACCAGCCCCGCCTCGCCGAAGACGCCGGAGGCCATCAGGAGCAGGGCGACGGACGCGAGGGTGACGACGGCGAGCCCGGCGCCGAGCGCCTTGTCGAGGCTGACGCGCCCGACGAGCACCTTGCCGTTGATCTGGCCGACGAGGACGAGGCCGACGGAGTTGACGCCGAAGAGCAGGCTGAAGGTCTGCGGGGAGGCCCCGTAGATGTCCTGGATCACGAAGGGCGACGCGGAGATGTAGGCGAAGAGGGCGGCGAAGGCGAAGCCGCCGGAGAGCATGTAGCCGGTGAAGACCCGGTCGCCGAGGAGCCCTCCCATGGACTTGAGGGTCTCGCGGAGCCCCCCGGCCTGGCGCCGCTCGGGCGGCAGCGTCTCGCCCAGGCCGCGCCAGACGACGAGGGTGAGCAGCAGCCCGACGGCGGTGAGGACGACGAAGACGCCCCGCCAGTCGGTGAGCCGCAGCACCTGCCCGCCGATGAGCGGGGCGACGACGGGGGCGACCCCGGAGATCAGCATGAGGGTGGAGAAGAAGCGGGCCATGGCGACGCCGTCGTAGAGGTCGCGCACGACGGCGCGGGCGATGACGATGCCCGCCGCGCCCGCCAGGCCCTGCACGAGGCGGAAGCCGATGAGCAGTTCCGCGGTGGGCGCGAGGGCGCAGACCGCGGTGGCGAGTACGTAGATCACCATGCCGGTGAGGAGGGGCCGGCGCCGCCCCCACTTGTCGCTCATGGGGCCGACGACGAGCTGGCCGAGCGCCATGCCCAGGAGGCAGGCGGTGAGCGTGAGCTGGACGGTCGCCGCGGGCCGGTGCAGGGCGTCGGTGACCTCCGGCAGGGCCGGGAGGTACATGTCCATGGACAGGGGCGGCAGGGCGGTGAGGCCGCCGAGGACGAGGGTGACGAGCAGGCCCGTGCGCCGGGCCGCGGCTATTCGGTCACCGCGGTCGCCGTGGTCGCCCTGGTCTGCACGGTCGCCGTGGGGAGCGTGCAGGTCTGGCTGTGGCTCGGCTGTGCCGCGGCCGGGGTCCGTCATGCGTCGCGCTCCAGGTCGTTGTCGGATCAACCATGGTGACACGGCCGCCGAGGGTCCCCGTGCGCGTCCGTACGGAGCACGAAGCGCCGTACGGAGGTCAACTCCCCCTGAAATCCATGGCATCCACAGGCAACCCCGCCCCCCACTTCTCCCGTGTTCCTCAATGAAGGCCGTGAATCAGGCCTACAAGGGAGGAACACGCCATGAACCGTGCATACCGCCTCGCCCTCACCGGTGCCCTCGGCGCCGCCCTCGTCGCCGGAGGCGCGACAGCCGCCTTCGCCGCCGCCCCGACCGCCGCGATATCCGCGCGGCCGGCCCTCACCGCGCAGGCGAGCACGTCCGCCGTCAACGCCTGGCAGGAATTCAAGGTCACCGGCAAGGCGACCGCCATCAAGCCGGGCACGCACGTCACGCTCCAGCAGAAGCAGGGCGCGAAGTGGGTCTCGCTGCCCGCCACCGTCGCGGTCGACAACAGCCACGCCTACGCGATGCGCGTCAAGCTCGGCATCAAGGGCAAGAACACCCTCCGCGTCACGGGCGGCCAGGCGACGTCCCCGGAATTCACGGTGACGGTGCGCTGAGGCCACTCCACACCGCGAGGCACCGGCTCCGCGGCCGGGCCTTGCGGTCGCCGCCGCATGGCTACTGTGTACCCATGCGGCAGGCGCCTGTCACGGCATCGCTCACGCAAGGGAGCCCACATGAGCGCGCACTCGGTGGAACACGGTGACGAACCGATCATCGAACGCCCGGAGAGAGCCATCTCCGCGCTGAGACAGGCTCTGGCTCGCGTGGCCCCGTCGAAGCTCCCTCTGATGGAGTCCGAGCGGGACGAAGTGCTCACTCTGGCAGCGGCGACGCAATCCGTCGGCCCCGTCAACGGGTTCCTGCTGCGCTGGGCGATGGTGGTGGAGATCGAACGTCACCCTGCGACGGCTCGTCGGCTGCACGAGGCCGAGCGCCTCGTCCGGGCGGCCTCGGACGAGGAGAGCATGCGCTCCGCCGCGCGTACGGCGGCCGACATCAAGGCAGCCGCCCGGCGGGCGGTCGGCGAGTGAGCGACGGCTGGACCTGGGAGTACTGGTGGCCGGAGACCGAGCTGGACCTCGGCCCGGTCCTGGCAGGCCAGATCAAGGAACGGTGTGAGGAGCTGCTCCGGGCCGCGGAGACCCTCTACATCTCCGGACAGCGTCACGAAGGCGGTTCCGAGGCACAGGTCGCCTATGTGGCAGGCGGCATGTTCGAGTACTTGATCGCGCCTCGGCTGCTGAAGCTGGTCGTGGTCAGCGTCACCGCATACTGATCTCCCGGGACACGGCCTTGCCCCCCTAGACCTCCGTCACCACCACGTCCAGTGACCACGTGCGGCCCGCGCGGGCCGGGGGTGTGGCTTCCACCGCGTAGCCCAGGACGCGCAGCGCGTCCACCAGTTGCGGCACGTCGGGCGGGGTCGCGCCCGACGTCAGGAGGTCGCGGACCAGGCGGCCCTTCGTCGCCTTGTTGAAGTGGCTCACCACGGACCGCTTCTCGACGCCGTTCACGATCTTCGACTGGAGCACCCGCACGGCCGCGGTGCGGGCCGCGATGTCGCCCTTGGGCTTCCACGCCGTGGCGTAGGCCGCCGACCTCAGGTCGAGCACCGGCCCGTCCGCCGCCACCTCCGGCAGGTGGGCCTCCATCGCGCCCCGCCAGTACGCGCCGAGCGCGCCCAGCCCCGGCAGCCGTACGCCCATCGAGCAGCGGTACGACGGGATCGGGTCGCCCACGCGCACCGCGCCCCACAGCCCGGAGAAGACCAGCAGGGAGCGTTCCGCGCGGCGGCGTGCCGCCGCGGGCAGGGTCGCGAGGCCCAGCGCGTCGTAGAGCACACCGGTGTAGATCTCGCCGGCCGGGCGGGTGCCCGCCGTCCGCAGGCCCGCGTTCTTCGCGATCTCGCCCCGCAGGCCGGGCGAGAGCCCCAGCACCTCCGCGGCCTTGTCCTCGTCGCCCGCGCACAGCTCCACCAGCTCCGTCAGCACGGCCTCGCGCGCCCCGGCGAGCCCCGGCAGCGACAGCGCCCCGACGTCCAGCGCGGCCCGGGCCCCGCCCTCGACGGCCGTGGCCTTCCCCTCGGACGGCGGCAACAGCACGAGCACGTCGATCTCCTCCAGTGGTTCTGCTCCGGTTATCGGCCCCGGGGCAGCCTAACGCCGTGCGCCCCGCTCACCGTGCCCCGCGCCCGTACCCCGCCTAGGCTCGGTGTCATGCCCCGCCGGCCGATCCACGTGACCGACGCGGACGGCACGCCCTTGCGGGCCGCCCTGCGCGAGTTGCGCGCGCGGACGGGGACGCCCACGGCCTTCCCCGCCGATGTCCTCGCGGAGGCCGAGCAGGCGGCGCGCAGGCCCCAGCTCCCGGCGTACGACGCCACCGACCTGCCGCTCTTCACCATCGACCCGCCCGACTCGATGGACCTGGACCAGGCGATGTACCTCGCGCGCCGGGAGGCCGGCGGCTTCCGCGTCCACTACGCGATCGCCGACGTCGCCGCCTTCGTCCGCCCCGGCCAGGCCCTCGACGCCGAGGCGCACCGCCGGGTGACGACCCTCTACTACCCCGACCGGCGCGTCCCCCTCCACCCGGACGTCCTCGGCGAGGGCGCCGCCAGCCTGCTGCCGGACCACACCCGGCCCGCCCTGCTCTGGCGGTTCGACCTGGACGCGGACGGCCGGGTCGAACGGACCGACGTGCGCCGCGCCCTCGTCCGCAGCCGGGCCAAGCTCGACTACGCGAGCGTGCAGCGCGCCATCGACTCCGGCACGGCCGAGGAGCCGCTGGTCCTGCTGCGGGAGATCGGCCTGCGCCGCGAGGAGCTGGAGCGCGCCCGTGGCGGGATCTCGCTCAACGTCCCCGAGCAGGAGATCGTCCACCGCGGCAACCACTACGCGCTCGCCTACCGCGCGCCCCTGCCCGCCGAAGGCTGGAACGCCCAGATATCCCTGATGACCGGCATGGCCGCCGCCGAGCTGATGCTCCGCACGGGCACCGGCGTCCTGCGCACCCTCCCGCCCGCGCCCGAGCCCGCCGTCGACAGGCTGCGCCGGGTCGCCCGCGCCCTCGGCGTCAACTGGCCCGAGGACATGCCGTACGCCGTGGTCGTCCGCGCCCTCGACCCCACCCACACCCAGCACGCCGCCTTCCTCCAGGAGTGCACCGCCCTCCTGCGCGGCGCCGGATACACGGTCTTCGACCGCGAGCGCCCCGCCGCCCACCCCGTGCCCGCCGACCCGGCCGCGCTCGCGCACGCAGCCCTCGCCGCGCCGTACACCCACTGCACCGCCCCGCTGCGCCGCCTCGTCGACCGCTACACGGGCGAGCTGTGCCTGGCCGCGGCCGCGGGGACCGAGCCGCCGGAGTGGGTACGGGTCGCGCTCGACGCCCTGCCAGGCGAGATGGAGACGGGCGCGCGGCGGGCCGCCCAGGTGGAGCGCGAGTGCGTGGACCTGGTCGAGGCGGCGCTGCTGCGCGACCGGATCGGCCAGGTCTTCGACGCGTACGTCGTGGACGTCCAGGAACAGCGCCCCACCGCGGGCACCGTCCACCTCTACGAGCCCGCCGTGGTCGGTCACGTCGAGGGCGACGGCGACGGCCCGCCACTGCCGCTGGGGCGCCGCATGCGGGTCCGGGTCATCGAGGCGGACCCGGGCCGCGACAAGGTGTGGTTCGCCCCGGCGTGACGGTCCGGCCCCGGCCTTGCGCGGGGATCAGGGCGCGGATCGCGGCGACCGCGCCGTACGCGTCCTCCGCGTGGCAGCGCACCGTGCGGACCTCCTCGCTCCGCCCGAAGAGCCGGGCCACCACGACCGGCTCCGTCAGCTCGACGGTCAGGGACGTCTGCGAGGCGATCGGCACGTCCAGAACGCCCTCGGGCGAGCCGCCTCCGCCGGGAAAGCGCAGCTCACGGCGGGCGGAGGCGATGAGGTGCGCGGGTATGCGCACATCGAGCAGCGCGCCGTGGCGGATGCGGAGGCCGTCGGGCCCGACGGTGTGCGGGCGGGCGACGCACCCGGCGTGCGCGCCGAGAACGAGCAGCACGGTATAGACGTCGAGGGCCAGCACCACCCCGTGGAGGACGGGGAGGGCCGCGGTGACGAAGAGCATGCCCACGGTCTCGACCCCGCAGACGAAGAGCAGCGCGTACACCGTCGACGCCTGGGCGCGGGCGTAGTCGAAGACCTGGACGGAGGCGCCGCCGGTGCCGTCGCGGCGCCGGACCGCCCACAGGGCGAGGCCCTTCCAGTTGCGCGCCTCGTACGTGCCCCAGTCCTTGAGCAGACTCATCCCCCGGTGTCCTCTCCCAGCAGGCCGATCGCGCGGCGCAGAGCCTCCGCCTGCGCCGGTGCGAGGTCGGCGAAGAGTGCGGCGATGAAGGGGTCGGCGCCGGGCGGCGCGGCGGCGGGGAGCCCCGGTTCCAGCACACCGGGCGGGATGCAGGCGGCGACGGCCCGGGCCGCGGCGTCCACCCGGGGGTCGTCCGGCGGCGCTTCGGCGAGCGCGTCGAGCAGGGCGTACGCCTCGTACATGCGCGGCATGGCCCCCGGCGCGGCGGCCATCGAACGCACCGCCGCGAGCAGGCGCTCGCGCTCCTCCGGCGGGGCGGTGGCCTCCAGCAGGGCCAGCAGCTCCCGCTCCTTGGCAGCCAGCGCGGACTCGGGGCCCGGGAGGGCGTGCGCCGCGCGGTCCATGTCGCCGAACAGCGCGGCGAGCTCGTCCGACACGGGGCCCTCGGCGGGCAGTCCGCCCTCGTCGGCGCGGCGCAGCAGGGCGGCCAGCCGGGTGCGGCGGGCGCGGATCGCCTCCTCCTGCCGGGCCAGGTCGGCGTCCAGCTCGGCCAGTACCTCGCGGAGCTCGCGCCCCGCGTCGTCGGCGAGGATGTCGCGCACCTCGTCGAGCCCGAGCCCCAGCCCGGTCAGCCGCCGGACGCGGGCCAGGGCGACGGCGTCCCGGAGGCCGTAGTGGCGGTAGCCGTTGGCGCGCCGCGGGGGCTCGGGCAGCAGCCCCAGGTGGTGATAGTGGCGCACGGTCCGCGTGCTGACGCCGGCCAGCGCCGCGAGCTCCCCGATCCTCATGTGATCACCATGGGACCAGTAGAAACGTTGACGCTGCGACAAGGTCAAGGGGCCTGCGTCACGCCAGGTAACATGGTCGGCACGGCGGACGAGCCGGCCGGGCGGCCGCGTGGGATCTTCGGATCCCCCGAGGAACGTCCGGGCTCCACACGGCAGGGTGGTGGGTAACGCCCACCCGGGGTGACCCGCGGGACAGTGCCACAGAAAACAGACCGCCGGGGGCCGCGAGGCTTCCGGTAAGGGTGAAACGGTGGTGTAAGAGACCACCAGCGTCCGAGGTGACTCGGACGGCTAGGTAAACCCCACCCGGAGCAAGGTCAAGAGGGGCCGCTTCACGGCGACCCTGCGCGGACGACCGAGGGCTGCCAGCCCGAGTCCGCGGGTAGACCGCACGAGCCTGTCGGCAACGGCAGGCCTAGATGGATGGCCGCCTCCCCGGCCGCCGCGAGGCGACCGGGAGACAGAACCCGGCGTACAGGCCGACTCGTCCGCCTCTAACCCCCTCTGACCTGCAAAAACGGGCTCAGCGGGGGCTTCTTTTTGGGCCCTGGGGAGAATCTGGGGAGAATCCGCCGGAGCGCTCTGCGTTCCGGCCTGCGTCGGCACCACCGCGCGGACCGCGGACGCCAGTAGCGAGCCGAGCGCGCGCCTACCTCACCAGGCGCGGCACACCCAACGTGAACATCCGCCCGCCGAAGGCCCTTTGAGGCCGTCCGGTCCCGTAGCTCACGACGGAGTGAGCGCCCACGCCTTCAGGCGGGGCCACCGGTTCGGCTCCGGCCGGGACCACCGGGGGCTGCACCGCCCATCAGTAACCGACCCCCGCCCGAGCGGGGGTGAGCCGAACGGGGTCGCAAGATCGTGCAGCCCCTCCTGCTCCAACAGCTTCTGTGCGTGGTGTGCGGTACGCACTCCGGCCCCAGGAGCTCACCCCGGCGAGGGTGACCGAACCGGACGGTGGAGAGGGTTCGAACCCTCTCCACGGGCCCCGGGCCCTCCTCGCAAGAGGGTCCGGGGATCGGTCAGCTCCGGATGAAGCCGTCTACGCCGGGAGCTCGCCTCTTGGCCTCCGTGTGGAACCACTCGACGAGATGAGTGCGGAAGAGCATGGCGGCGAACTCCGCATCCCACTCCGCACTCAGGTCCGGCATAACTCTCTGATCCCAAACGAAGGTGACTCCGGGATGGCTGGCCATGGAGAAGGAAGCAGATACCCAGACCCCATCATCTCGGTAATGCAGGGAAATTTCATGCAAAACGCCGCAGCTCTCTTCTGCTGCAAGATCGTTTCGCAGGCTAGGTTCTACGACCTGCTGGAAGCGGGATATCCACCAGCTCGGCTCTGCCTCGTCGCGTGACGTGTAGCCCACTGCTCCCTCTCGAATATTGATCACTCAAGAAAAGCTGTAATGATGCCGACCGGACGCCCATCAGGCGCTTCGCGCTCAGAGTAGACCACCCTGAACATCCGCCCGCTGGCCGTTCGATCCCTGACGACGATCGTGGTGTGATCGTTTTTGTCATCCCTGTAGTCACCGTCTTTGAGTGTGCTGTCTATCCACCCGATGAGGGAGGCGTCGTTCATGGGGTGCTTGTCCTGGATGTGCCTGTAGCCGAAGGTTAAATCTCCGTCACGCAGCGGCACGTCCTCACCGTTCCTGTTGAAAAACGTCGTGTACACCGACCACTTGTCGCGGTTGATCTGCAGCGATGATGCCGCCACGCTGCGTGTCTGCGAGGTTCCGACGGCCTGCGTCGGCCCCGCAGATACGCCGAGGAGTCCAGCGCAGGCCAAGGATGCTGCCGCAATTCCTGTCAGGACTTTCTGTGCAATCCTCATGGCAATTCCTCTGCGATTGACGTAACTGTGCATTGAATGCAAGCAACGTTTCGCTGGTTCGAGTGAGGCCGGATTAAGACACTCCGGTTTCGCTGTCCTCGAATCGCAAATTGCCTCTCGTTGATATTGACGCACTGTCCGCGAGGCTTGATCTCACCGTGCCGCCGTCCCGGTTCCCGTCGGTCGGCGCGTCAAACAGGTTGATTTTTGGCCCGGTTGGCCGAATTAAATTGGCTGAATCTGCAATTACTTATTGCCGATGGGAATTGTTACCAGCTCGGAAGGTGTCCTGGCGCGGCAGTCCGGCAACCGCGATACCGCACGGCAAGCTGGAGAGCGGCCGATGCCCACTGACTCCGGAGGTGCCACGGCGTACAGGGTCGTGGGCGGCGCTGCACATCAACGCCGATACCATGCAGGTAAGTTCGCTGACAGTCCGGCCTCACAAGTACGTTCCCAGCCACCTCTCGCTGGACGAGCTGGGGCAGGTCTACACAATCAACTTCGGCTAATCGGAGCGAGTCACCTCCAGCCTGATCACAGGTAGCATGTTCGGCCCCTTGTCCCGCCTTCGCGCGGGGCAAGGGGCCGAATTTCGTTTGAACACTGCCAACTCCGCGCTGGCTATGCCCCTTCGTCAGGTGGCGACCGCTGGTGCGAGTCGACGGGCGCGTTCATGGAGGTCCCGCGCGGCTGGATTCCTGAGGTAGGGGCGGATACGGGCGTTCATGCGGGACACACTCCGGTCGCATTGCCCGGACTGAACGTGCGGGTAGATATCGAGGACTTCGCTCCAGGTGTGGCACGCGGTTTCAAGGTGACCAAGCTCTAGCTGGCGTTCTGCGAGTATCGACAGATAGCGAACGCGGTTACGGCGGAACGACTGTGGCCTCAGCTTGTCGGACTCCTCAAGGGCGTCAATGGACCCCCTGACATCGCCGAGTTCATAGCGGACCTGACCTACGTGGTACAGGAGCGAGGAAGGGTTGTACGAACCGAAGGTCTTGGCCTGTGATTCGGCTTTCTCCATGGCGACTTCGGCTTCGCGCAGATACATCAGCGCCTCGGTCCGGGCGCCGGTCTGGGCCGCCGCATGGGCTTGCTGTCCGGCGAGGAAGGCACGCATGCGCGGCCCCGCCTGCGGGGATGCGGCTGCTGCGGCGTCGCCGAGCCGCACGGCTTCGCGTCCGTGGCCGAGGTCGACGGCTTGCACGCTCATGCCGCGCAGTGTCGTGCAGTAGGTCAGGTGGTCACCGGAGGCGCCGGCCAGTTCCAGCGCTTTGACGTAGTACTGCTGGGCCAGTCCGTGAACGCCTTCGTCCACCGCCATGTACCCGGTCAGGTAGCAGAGGTCGGAGGCCGCGGACATCATCGCCTGGCGGACGGGCTCCGGGGCGTCGGCCCGCAGGTACGGGGCCACGGTGTTGACGAGGAAGGCGGCGGCCATGGGGCGTGCGTGCCGTCCGCCGAACTGGTCGTCCAGGTCCGAGACACGTTCGGTCATGGCGATGACCATGTCGACGTCCGACATTCCGTAGGAGGCAAGCCCGTGCTGTGCCGCTTCCATGCGGCCGACCACGTCGGGCCAGTGGGGAATGGTGAGCGCGACCGAGAACAGCCCTACGCCCAGCACCCCGCGGCGGGACGGGTCCATGTCGTCCCTGCCCAGTTCGATCAGGCCCTCGACGGTGGCCGGCGGCCCGTCCGCCTCACTCTCCTGAGGCGTGGGGAACCCTGCCTCCGCATGGGTGACCGGGCGGCGCAGGCGTCGGGATAGCGCTTCGACAATGAGCGGCCGGGCGGCCTCCTTGGGCAGGTGGCCCTTCAGCCACTGGTGCACCGAGGGTTCCCGGTACTTCAACGGTGTCCCGTGCTCGGTGCCCAGGCGGTTGATCTCCTGCGCGAACTGACGCAGAGACCACCCCGTCGCCCGGTACAGCCGCTCCAGGCCCGCGTTCGGATCCCGTGCCCCCATATCCGCTCAACTCCTCGCGATGGGCCGCCACTTAAAGCTCTTAAATCCTGCCGCAGTCGCCACCGTACCGCCGCACCGTCCGTCGGCGGTTACCTGGTCAGGACCGGAATTCCGCGCAGGTGCGCAGAAGGGCAGTGCCATGACCGGGCAAGACGGCTGTTCCCGAGTGTTCGCCGTTCCGGGCGACTCCCCCGGAGCGGTGAGGGACGACGGGGCGTCACCGGGGGAGCGGGGGACTCCCGGAAGCGCCAGGCCCTGGCGCCGGGTGTTCACGGTGACCCGGGCCGGTGTGATCTGCCGTTCCGAACCATCCGAATCTCAGTGACCCAGGCAGGGAGAAGAGCGTTGACCACCTCCAGTACCCAGGACCCGGCCCCGCCCGTGCCGGGCGGCACGCGCACTCGCTTCGGGTGTGTGATCTACCTGTGCCCGTCCGGCGGAGACCGCGCGGCTGCGTTGCGCGAGGAGTCCGAGCGGTACGTGCAGGACATCGGATGGCGTGTCCTGGCCGTGATCGTGGAGAGCGAGCCGGAGCGTTCCCCGGTGGAGCGTGAGGGGCTCGGGCGGGCACTCGCCCTGGTCCGCGCCGAGCGGCCCAGGGCGATCTTCACGCCCTGGCGGTCGATGATCTCTCACCGCAAAGACCTCTACTACGCGTTCGCGGGCGCCGTGGAGGCGACCGGGGGGTTCGTGTACGCGAGGAACATGACCGGCCCGGACGAGGCGCCTGACTCCGATTGGGCGGTGGCCTGGTGACGGCCCCGAGCGCGGCCCGCCGGGCGCTGTCCAAGGCGATTGCCGCACGCGGAGCCAACGGCACCCTCCTGATCAGTCATGCCCTGGGCGAAACCCTGGACGGCCCCGACCTTCCGCCCGGATCACAGGCGTACCCGCCGTGTCGATGCCCGTTGCACCGCACCGGCCAAGGGCACCCCGACGTCGTCCTGAGGCAGGAGGACAGAGGACCCGAAGGCCACCCGTGCACGCCCCCCTTGACCGGGATCTACTGGCAGTGTGACTCTCTGCAACGCAGCGCAACACTCGCAGTAGGAAGGGTGCACCATGGGCTACACCTTCATTGACAAAGACCCCGAGTCCGACGTGAACGGGTGCCCGGCGGTCTGGGTGGATGACGACCGGCGGCTACTCATTCAGGGGCGGCAGGCCGGGGGGCGACGCTCAAGCTCGTACGCTGGCGGACTCGCCGCGATCCGAGGATGAGACGCTGATCGTTCTTGAACCGGGGATGATCCCGCTTCTGAAGGAGGCTATTCGTGTCGCAGAGTCTGGCTGAGTTCGCCGCTCTGCTCCGGCAGTGCGAGCGCTCGGCAGTGCACCTCGAGACCCGCCATGCGTACGCCGTCCCCGGAGAACATCCCGGTTTCGACGCCTGGCTGGCCCGAGAGCGAAAAACCTGGGAGGACCGTTCGTCGTGGTGGCGCGACGACTGGCACGGCCTCATTCAGGACATGACAGCGCAGGGTGTTTCGGTACGCCGTGCGCAGGTGATCAGCGAGCCAGTCTCGGACTACATCAGGTGGGAGCACTACGTCACGTACGGCAACGTCGCCTGCGGGGAGCAAGTCCGGTGGCTCCCGCGCCGTCAGGCATCCGACCTGGCGTTGCCTGGCAACGACATCTGGCTCTTCGATGACAAGCTAGTCCAGTTCAACATCTTTGACGGTGACGGCCGTTGGGTGCACACGGACTTCACGGAAGATGCGGGCGTGGCGGCGCGGTGTGCCGACATGTTCGAGGCGGTCTGGGAGCGAGCCATCCCGCACGACAAGTACAGCGTCTAACAGAACAGCGGCCAGTCCATGACCTTACCCCTGTCTACGGCTGAAGAGGCCCATAAGGCAGTTGCCGACCGGCTCATGCGCATGATGGAAGACGCCGATCTTTCGGGGGCCCGGCTGGCCGCTCTGTGCGGCTGGGACCGTTCCAAGACGCACCGGATCATCAATCGGAAGACGATCCCGAAGCCCGTTGACATCCGCGCTTGGTGCGCTGCGTGCGGCAAACCCGAAGAAGCCGAAGCGCTGATAGAGACCACTCGCACAGCCAAGACCCTGTACGTCCAGTGGACGCAGTACCTGAAGGGCGGGCTCAGTAAGGCACAGCACAGCAGCATCTACCAGGAGACACGCGCCTTTCGGGTCTACAGCTGCGGTGTGCTTCCCGGGATGCTCCAGACGGAGCCGTACGCCCGTGGCATTCTCCGCACGATCCGCCATTTCAGGAACCTGCCGGACGACGTCGAAGACGCCGTACAGGCCCGCCTGGAGCGCTCGGACGACGTCATCCAGGGCAGTCATCAGGTCTCGATCCTCATGGAGGAGTCGGCCCTGTACATGCCGATGACTGAACTTCCCCAGCACGCGGGGCAGCTGGAGCACTTCCTGTCAGTCATCGGGCGCCCCAACCTTTCCTTCGGGATCATCCCCAAAATGTCGCGCCGCTCGGTGTGGCCCATCGAAACCTTCTACGCGTTCGATGATCGCGAAGTTCAAGTCGAGACCCTGACAGCCATGGTCCGCGTGACGAACCCATCCGAGATCAACGTATACCTCAGTGCCTTCGCTCAGATGGCACGCGCAGCCGTGTACGGCCCGAAGGCCAAAGCCCTGATCAGGACGGCTCTCGACGCCTGCGAAGCGTGAAGGCGTACAACATCGTGCAACATCGCGGCCGCCAGGGCCCGTTGGTCCCTACCGTCTCCGCATGACCACGGACATCGAAGCAGCCGCACAGCAAGCCGACGCCTTCCTGGCAGGCAAGAAGAAGGCCGACGACACGGCCTTCATGCTGGGTCGTGTGCTGGCGGAGATGGGCATCAGGGTCGGTGACGAGGACTCGTGGCCGCAGATCACGGGCCGCGCGTCCCTCAGCGGTGAACCGTCCGTCTTCCTCGGGACGGTCCCGCTGCCGACGGCCAAGAAGCTGATCGACGCCCTGATCTACGCGGAGTCGGTGAAGCGGGGCGCACCCCATGTGCGCGGCTGCGGTCACGACGCCTAGCGCGGTGTCCGTACCCACCTATCAGGAAGGCACATCATGACCGACCTGTACGGGCTCGACATCGACAACGCCCAGTTCTCCAAGGCGTGCGGCGGCAACACCCACCCCGACGGCGAAGCGTGCGTGACCCTCGCCCGCATCGCTGACGACGCCTGGGCCATGGGCGACAGCAAGCGGCCCGGCGCCGAGCCGCTGAGGTTCACCACGGCGGAGCTGGACGCGGCCGGTATTGACCCGGCCCGCTTCAACCTCACGGCCTGACCCACGGCCTTCACGGCCACTCGTTGACCGGCGGCCTCCGCTCCCCGGAGAGGACGGAGGCCGCCTCTCCTTTGCTCTGGACAGGACGACCAGTTGCACGTTCACGGGTACCTCTGGACCGGTGAGAAGACCACGTTCGACAAGGAGAGCATCCGTCGCCCACTGCCCTCGTTGCCGCCGACGGCCACCAGCCCCGACGACGTACAGCAGCGGTACCGGGAAGCCGTCGCGGAGTGGAAGACCACCGACGTCCCGCCGATCGAAACAGCCCTGTGGCTGCGGAAGCCGGCCCGCCTCATCAGGGGCACGTGGGAGGAGCCGAAGGAGGCCGCGGACTGGCTGGGGCAGCAGCTCACCGAGCACGCGCCCCGCTTCGCGTCGGAGCACGACAGGGACACCACGAGGATGGTTGTCCTCGTTGCTTCCGCCGCCGAGCGCCTGGCCCTCGGTGGGGATGTCTCGCTCGGGTTCTACCTGCGAGGGGCCCTGTTCCTGTCGATGGCTCTGGTGACGTGCTCCCCGAACCGTGCTGAGCCTGAGCTTTCATGCCCTCTGAGCCAGGACGAACGGGAGAGACCTGGCTGACGGATCCAGCTCGCCCTACTCGAACGCGTCACGGATCTTCCGGCACCGTGGGACGGCACCCTCGTCACCGGCCTCACACCGATCACCCGTGAGACCGTTGTCGAGGACGATCTCCACGGCCTCGACGGCCTCGATGTTCTTCCGGTGCTCCTCGGGCATCGTCGCCGACCACTCGTAGGCGGAGCCGTAGTAGGCGGCGAGAGACGCTGTCCAGATACCAACTCCCAGCATCAGCGGCCACCTTGACTTCTTGGGCAGTTGGGGTACTACTTCTTGCCGATCGGGCCGCCGGCAGCGACCGGCGCCGGGCCACGGGGCCTCTGAATTCCGTCAGAGGCCGAGCAGAGGAGACCAACTGTGTTACGACGCAAAGCGGCTTCTGTAGCGGTCGTGGCAGTGCTGTCGCTCAGCGGGGCCATCACGGGCACCACAACCGCCACTGCGGCATCCGACGTTCAGGATGACTGCTACCACGGGCACACCCACAGCCAACCCGGCAGTGCCTACGGCATCATGAAAGGCACCTACAACCTCAAGACCGGGCCCTATCAGAAGTGCGGGAACGTGCGCAGCGTCTCCGCAGGCACCAAGATTTGGATCTGGTGCGAGACCACGAACAAGTACAACAACGACTGGGTCTATGCGCGGGTCGAAGGAACGAACGACGTCGGGTGGATGTCCTTCGACAACTACACCATGTACGGACTGACCTTCGACTGCGGGTGACCGGAAATTCGGCGCCTCGGGTCACGCTTGCCCAGCCGACGACACATGAATGAAGAGGCGGGGCCACCCCGGTGGCCCCGCCTCTGTCGCGAGCCGCGCGCCTCGCGGCGCCGGAGGGTTACAGGGGCCTGATGTTGGCGGCCTGCAGGCCCTTGGGGCCCGTCTTGATCTCGAATTCCACCCTCTGGTTTTCCTGCAGGGTCTTGAAGCCCTCCACACGTATCTCGCCGAAGTGGGCGAAGACGTCGTCACCGCCGCCCTCCGGGGTGATGAAGCCGAACCCCTTCGCGTCGTTGAACCACTTCACGGTGCCGGTGGCCATATCCCCTCCCAGGGACGTCAGTGGGCTGCGAGGCCGGATGGCTCCGCAGCGCAATGATCATGCCACTCAGGGTGCGGAACCGAAACCCACCCCCGCCATAGCGTTCACCCTCCATCCATTGCAATGACAGAGCAGCCGTCGTTGCGTTACCACCCAAGGCCCTTGCAACGATTCCACGACTCCTACCTGCACAAACGTCAATCCTGCGCAACAGATGCGTTGTCGACTCACAGAAAGCAACGTAGCGTTTCTGGAGTCGGAAACAACGAACGAGCACAGGAGAGCACGATGCAGAAGTTCGACACCCCTGCCCCGATCGCCGCCGTCCTGGACATCCCCGCCGGACGCGTTCAGTTCATCGCCGCCGACCGCCCCGACACCATCGTCGAGGTCCGGCCCGCCAGCCCCTCCAAGAGCCGCGACGCCAAGGCCGCCGAGCAGACCATCGTCACGTACGCCGACGGCGTCCTGCGGATCCACACCCCCGAGCCCAAGAGCCAGCTCTTCGGCCCCTCCGGGGCCCTGGAGGTCACCGTCCAACTGCCCGCCGGCTCCCGCGTCGAGGCCAGGGCCGCCGGTTCCGAGCTCCGCGGTGTCGGCCGCCTCGGTGACGTCGTCTTCGAAGGCGCGTACCGCCAGATCAAGATCGACGAGGCCGCGGGCGTCCGCCTCACCGCGGTCGACGGCGACGTCGAGGTCGGCCGGCTCAACGGCTCCGCGGAGATCAGCACCGCGAGGGGCGACATCCGGATCACCGAGGCCGTGCGCGGCACGGTCGTGCTCCGCACCCAGTCCGGCGACATCTCGGTCGGCGCCGCCGCCGGCGTCTCGGCCGCCCTGGACGCCGGCACCGACTACGGCCGCATCAGCAACTCCCTCAAGAGCGACGGCACCGCCGGACTCGCCATCCGCGCCACCACCTCCCACGGCGACATCACCGCCCGCAGCCTCTGACAGAGCAGAACCGCAGCCAACTCGGCCACGCCACACGCGAACAGGTGGAACACATGACGAAGAACAGCACTTCCCCGACCCGTTCGAAGTGGACCGGCATGGTGCCGGTCGACGACACGGCCCTGGCCGTCACCGACACCGGCGGCCCCGGCATCCCCGTGGTCTACCTCAACGGCCAGTTCGCCACCCAGGGGTACTGGCGGCAGGTGATCGCCGAACTGGGCCCCGAGTGGCGGCACATCACCTACGACGAGCGGGCCCGCGGCAGGAAGTCGAAGCGGTCGGCGGACTACTCCTTCGAGGCCGCCGTCCGGGATGTCGATGCCGTTCTCGCGGCCAGGGGCGTGGACCGGGCGCTGCTGGTGGGCTGGTCCTACGGAGCGGTCGTCGCGGCGCACTGGGCCGGCCGGAACCCGGAGCGCGCCCTGGGCGCGGTCCTGGTCGACGGCGCGTTCCCGTACGACTGGCTCGACGAGGCCATGGAGCAGCGGATCCGGAAGATGTTCCGGCGCATGGGCTGGTTCCTGCCGCTGCTGCGCCCGACGGGCCTGGCCCCACGGATGACCGCCGGGCAGCAGGCGGACAGCAACATCGAGCTCGGCAGGCTCTCCCGCGAGCACGAGCTGGGCCCCGTGCTGGACGACATCACCGTCCCGGTGCGGTACGTGGTCGCTTCGGGGACGTCCCTCGGAAGCCGCGGTGACGAGCAGGAACGGATACGCGCCGGTCTCGACGCGGTGACCGCCCGCAACGCGAACATCGAGATCAGCGCGAAGGTCGCGAGCAACCACGGCGCGCTCCTGAAGAAGGACTATCCGGCCATCGCCGGGGCCGTACGCGAGGTCGCCGCCCTCGACCGCGAGGAGCGCTGAAGACTCCGGTCTGCGCGCGGGCGGCAGGCCGGGCGGGGCCAACGTGCCGCCTTCGACGAGGACTTCGGCGTCCGAGCGCTCCCGCCGAGAAGGCCGTGCCTTACGGCACAGGAGTTTCCGCGACCGGCCTGCACGCCATCACATACGCCTGGCGGGTCGTCTCGCCCTTCTGCGGTTCACGGAGCATCCGGGTGTGTACGAGCAGTCCCGCGTCGTTCACCGCTCGGCATCGAGCCCTCCTCGAACCGTACGTCCGGGTGTTCCGCGCGGGCCGGCGCGACCATCCGCGGTGAGAGGTCGACGCCGAACACGGGCAGCCCCAGGCCGTGCAGATGGGCCGTCACCCGGCCCGGGTCTCCGCCGAGATCCACGCCAGATAGTCCGCGCTCCCGCCGAGGAGGGGGACGGCGACGATCTCGGGCGTCTCGTAGTCGTGGAGTTCGCCGAGGCGCGCGGCCAGTTCGTCCACCAGGTCGCCGCGCGTCTTGAAGTCGACGCGCCACTCCTGGGCGTGCTCGACCCTGCCCTCCCAGCGGTAGACGGAGGAGACGGGGTGGATCTGGGCGCAGGCGGCGAGCCGGGAGCCGATGACGTCGGCGGCCAGGGTCCGGGCCTTGACCTCGGCGTCGGTGGTGGTGGTCACCAGGGCGTAGGGAGGGGTCGTCATGACGCCGAGGGTAGACGCCGACCGGGTAAGGCCCCCACGCGCGTTGCACCCTGCGCAACCATCATTGCGTGCCCCGCTCCCCCACGGCAGGATGCCCACCGTGACCCCACCCCGCGACGTGCTCAGCCTCGCCCCCGTGCTTCCGGTGGTCGTTCTCGACGACGCCTCCGACGCCGTGCCGCTCGCGCGGGCCCTGGTCGCGGGCGGGCTGCGGGCGATCGAGATCACGCTGCGCACGGGCGGCGCGCTGGACGCGATACGGGCCGTGGCGGCCGAGGTGCCCGAGGCGGTCGTGGGCGCGGGCACCGTGCTGACGCCCGGTCAGGCGGAGGCGGCGACGGCGGCCGGGGCCCGGTTCCTGGTGAGCCCGGGGTGGACGGAGCGGCTGCTCAGGGCGGCGCGGGGGGCCGGGGTGCCGTTCCTGCCGGGGGTGTCGACCGCGTCGGAGGTGATGGCGCTGCTGGAGCGGGGCGTGCGCGAGATGAAGTTCTTCCCCGCCGAGGCGGCGGGCGGTACGGCGTTCCTCAAGTCCCTCGCCGGGCCGCTGCCGGCGGCCCGCTTCTGCCCGACGGGCGGCATAGGCCCGGACACCGCGCGCGACTACCTCGCCCTGCCCAACGTGGGCTGCGTGGGCGGTACGTGGATGCTGCCCGCCGACGCGCTCGCGGACCGGGACTGGGCGCGGGTGACCGAACTCGCCCGCGGGGCGGCCTCCTTGCGCGGCTGAACCCGGGGCCGCGCGCCCGGCGGTCACGCAGCGGTCACCTCACCCCACCGATGCGGTGTCGTCCGAAAGGGTCAATCTTCAGAACGCGCCATGGAACGCCATCGAACGCCATGCCCCCGCCGTACCTGCGCCGGTACCCGGCCGCGGCCCCGTAACCGGCGCACCGCGCGCGGAATTCCGGCTCCTGACCCGCGCTCCTTCCGCGTAGCCTGCTGATCGCCATGAACGATTTCGTTGACGAGGCCCGCTCGCGAGTCGCACACCTGCTCAGGATGGCCAACACCACGGACGCCCGGATCAGGGCGCGGATCATCGAGTACGCGGACAACACCCCGGAGCCGCCCGTCATGAGCCGCGCCGGGATCGTCACCACCGGCTGCCCGCGGTGTCTGCGGACCGCGTGGCGGCAGCACGACGCGGAGGGCCCCGTGTGGGTCTGCGCGTCGTGCGGCCATGTGGAAGGAGTGATCGTGAAGTGCCCCCACTGCGCTGTCGCCATGACACCGCCGCCCATGGGTGCCCCGGACCGCTGGCAGTGCCCGACGTGCCCGCGCGTCGCGGCGACGGGCGAGAGCGCCCAGGACATCGAGGAGCGTGAGCGGCAGCGCCTCGCGGCGCTCGCGGCCCTGAACGAGGCGATAGCACTGCGCGCCGCCGAGTAGCGCCGGTGGCACCCCCGCCCGGGCGGGGGTGCTACCGCAGGTGCGACGTGTCGTTCAGCAGCCGTACGGACGCGTTGCCGTCGGCGTAGTAGGCCACCGCCGAGAGGGAGGCCGCGGACAGCTCCATCCGGAACAGCGACTCCGGCGGGGCGCCCAGCGCGAGACGGACGAGGGTCTTGACCGGGGTCACGTGCGTGACCAGCAGGACCGTCCGGCCCGCGTACCGCGCGAGGAGCTTGTCGCGGGTGAGCGCCACCCGGCGGGAGACCGTGGCGAAGCTCTCGCCGCCACCGGTCGGCGCGGCCTTGGACGAGCCGAGCCAGGCGTCGAGGTCGTCGGGCCAGCGCTCCTTGACCTCGGCGAAGGTCAGGCCCTCCCAGGCGCCGAAGGACGTCTCGCGCAGGCCCTCCTCGACCCGCACCTCCAGGCCGAGGCGCGCGGCCACGGCGGCGGCCGTCTCGCGGCAGCGCCGCAGCGGCGAGGACACGACGGCCTGTACGGTGCCGCGCGCGGCGAGGGCGGCAGCGGCCGCCTCGGCCTGGCGGCGCCCGGCGGGCGACAGTTCGGGGTCGGTGCCGCCGCTCCCGGAGAACCGCTTCTGCGGTGTCAGGGCCGTCTCGCCGTGCCGCAGCAGGACGAAGGTGGTGGGCGTACCGAGGTCGGCCGGTGCCGCCCAGCCGACGGGCGCGGCCTTGGGCTCGGCGAGCGGGGGCTCGGGCGCGAGCGCCGGTACGGCTGCTTCCGCTGCCGGCCGCTCGCGGACGGACCCGGTGGAGCGGACGGCCGCGGTGGACGCGCCGGGCTCCCACTGCCTGCCGTGCCGCCCGGCGTCCATGGCCTCGTTGGCGAGCCGGTCCGCGTGCTTGTTCTGCTCGCGCGGGATCCACTGGTAGGAGACCTGGCCGGCCGGCAGGACCGTACGGGCCTCGGCGGCCAGTGGTTTCATGTCCGGGTGCTTGATCTTCCAGCGGCCGGACATCTGCTCCACGACGAGCTTGGAGTCCATCCGGACCAGGACGGTGGCCTCCGGGTCGAGGGCCTTCGCCGCCCGCAGGCCCGCGATGAGGCCCTTGTACTCGGCGACGTTGTTGGTGGCCGTGCCGATGTACTCGGCGGCCTCCGCGAGGGCCTCGCCCGTCGCCGGGTCCAGGACGACGGCGCCGTAGCCGGCGGGCCCCGGGTTGCCCCGGGAGCCGCCGTCCGCCTCGACGACGAAGCGATTCGCCATGGGACTTACAGGCCCGACTCGGACGTCCGGACCAGGATGCGGGTGCAGTTCTCGCAGCGCACGACGGCGTCCGCGGCGGCGGCGCGGACCTCGTTGAACGCGGTGATGTCGAGCTCCACGCGGCAGCCCTCGCAGCGGCGCTGGTAGAGGCGGGCCGCGCCGACGCCGCCCTCCTTGACGCGGAGCTTGTCGTAGAGCTTGAGCAGGTCCGCCGGGACGGAACCGGCGACGATCTCGCGCTGCTTGGTGACCGAGGCGGCCTCGGTGTCGATCTCCGCGAAGGCGGCGTCGCGGCGCGCGCCGGCGTCGGCGACCTTGGCCTGGACGGACTCCACGCGGCCGGTCAGCTCGGTGACCCGCTCCTGCGCGGACTCCCGGCGCTCCATGACCTCGAGGACGACGTCCTCCAGGTCGCCCTGGCGCTTGGCGAGCGAGACGATCTCGCGCTGGAGGTTCTCCAGGTCCTTGGCGGACATGCCGACGCCGGTGTCCAGGCGCTGCTGGTCACGGGCGGCGCGCTGGCGCACCTGGTCGACGTCCGACTCGGCCTTGGTCTGCTCGCGGGCGGTGTCGCTCTCCTCGGTCTGCGCGGCGACGAGGAGGTCGCGGTGCTGGGTGAGGTCGGCCTCCAGGGAGGCGATCTCGGCGTGCTCGGGCAGGCTCTTGCGCTTGTGGGCGAGCTGTCCGAGGCGGGTGTCCAGGGCCTGGAGGTCGAGGAGGCGGATCTGGTCGGCGGGCGCGGCGTTCAGTTGGGGGCTCCTGTGGTTATTTGTTCGGGAAGGTGGACGCCGCGTGGGCGGTCCAGGGGTCGGTGACCGTACGGGAGATATGGGTGCGCAGGCCCCACCCGTGGCGGTCGGAGATCTCGTCGAGCTGGGCGGCCGCCTGCTCGATCCAGGGCCACTCGGTGGCCCAGTGCGCGGCGTCGACCAGGGCGAGCGGGCTGTGCTGCTGGGCCTCGGACGCGGGGTGGTGACGCAGGTCGGCGGTGACATAGGCGTCCACGCCCGCGGCGCGCACCTCGTCGAAGAGCGAGTCGCCGGAGCCGCCGCAGACCGCGACCGTGCGGATCGTGCGGTCCGGGTCGCCCGCGACGCGGATGCCCTGCGCGGTGGAGGGCAGCCGCCGGGCGGCGCGCTCGGCGAACTCGGAGAGCTTCATCGGCGGGTCGACCGCGCAGATCCGGCCGAGGCCGCGGCGGCCGGCGGGGTCGCTCGGGTCGGGCACCAGCGGCCCGGTGACGCGCAGGTCGAGCGCGCCGGCGAGGGCGTCGGAGACGCCGGGGTCGGCGCGGTCGGCGTTGGTGTGCGCGACGTGCAGGGCGATGTCGTGCTTGATGAGGGTGTGCACGACCCGGCCCTTGAAGGTGGAGGCCGCGACCGTGGTCGTCCCCCGCAGATAGAGCGGGTGGTGGGTGACCAGCAGGTCGGCGCCGAGCTTCACGGCCTCGTCGACGACCTCCTGCACGGGGTCGACGGCGAAGAGGACCCGGCCGACGGCGGCCTCGGGGTCGCCGCAGACCGTGCCGACGGCATCCCACTGCTCGGCCCGCTCCGGGGGCCAGAGAGCGTCGAGGGCGGCGATGACTTCAGACAGTGCGGGCACGGGGGAAAGGCTACCTGTCCGGCGTGCCCGCACGGCCATCGCGCGGGCCGGGGTCTACTCCACGGTCTACTTCACGAGGAAGCCGCGGAGATCGTCCAGGACGCTGTTCGCCGCGGTGACGCCCAGGCCGAGGTACCAGGTCTCGTCCTTGACGTCCTTGGCGTGGCCGTCGCGGACCGCCTTCAGGTCCTTCCACAGCGGGTTGTCCTGGGCGCTGTCGCGCTTGGTCCTGTCCGGGTCGCCGTAGACACCGGTGAAGATCCAGTCGGCGTCGGCCTGGTCGATGTTCTCCGGGCTGATCTGCTTGGCGAGCTCGTCGCCCTGCTGGTTCTTCGGGCGCGGCAGGCCGGCGTCCTTGAGGATGGTGCCGATGAAGGACTGCCCGGCGTAGAGGCGGGTGAACTGCGGCATGTAGCGGAGCATGGTGATCGTCGGCTTCTTCGCGCCGACGTCCTCGCCGAGCTTCTTCGCCTTGGCCTCGTAGGCGTCGAGGTTCTTCTTCGCCTCGGCGGTCCGGTCCAGGGCGGCGGCGTTGAGGAGGTAGTTCTCCTTCCAGGTGAAGCCCGGGCGGACGGAGAACACGGTCGGCGCGATCTTCGACAGGTCCTTGTAGCTCTTCTCCGCGCGCAGCTTGCTGCCGAGGATCAGATCGGGGTGGAGGTCGTTGATCGCCTCCATGTTGAGGTTGTTGATCGTGCCGACGCTCTTGGGCTCGCCCGCGTCCTTCTTCAGGTAGTCGGGGATGCCCTGGCTGCCCTCGGTGGGCGCCCAGCCGACCGGCTTCAGGCCGAGCGAGACGACGTTGTCGAGCTCGCCGACGTCGAGGACGACGACGCGCTTGGGCCGCTCCTTGATCTCCGTGGTGCCGAGCGCGTGGGTGACGGTGCGCGGGAACTGCCCGGGGGCCGCGTCCGTGCCCATCTTCTTCGTCTGCTCGCCCGCCTTGCCGAAGTCCTTGCCGCCCTCGGCCACGGCCTTGGAGCCGTTGCCGCCGTCCTTGCCCGCCGCGTCCTTGCCGCCGTCGGAGGAACCACAGGCCGCGAGCGAGAGCGCGGCGGCTGCGGAGAGGACGACGGCGGCGGTGCCGCGGCGACGAAGAGACATCACGAGCTCCAGGGATAAGAGGGCGGACGGGTCAGGCATGCAGGCCCGTCGAGCGGCCGTCAAGAGGACCTGCCCGGCCACTTAGGTTCGCCTTACCTTAAACGGACGGGACCGCACGAAGCACACCCACCCCCCATCGCTCAGGCGAATCGGACATCGGCCACCCTTACGCGTGAAGCGGACCCGCTCTCATTGTTCGGCTGGTAGTGCGATAACTACGTTCAGTGCCGGAGGTGACGTTTCTCATGACGGTCTGTGCCCCCCAGAGCACTCCACAGAGCACCCCACGGAGTGCGTCGAAGGACATGAGACGCGCGGCATTCACGGTCACGGCGGACGGTTCGTACGCCGCGCGGCTGGCCCTCGACGGCGGGACCGGTGGCTGGTTTCCGGAGCGCTGGACGCTCGACGGCCCCGAACCGTACGCCGTGCCGCTGCCCGGCACCCAGCCCGAGGAGCCCGACAGCGACGTGCTGCCGCTCTCCGACGGCCGGGTCCTGATCCGGCGCAAGGTGGCCGAGCGGCACACGCTCTCGCTGCTCTACCCCACCGGTCCCGGCACCGGCGAGCTCCAGGTCGGCGCGGTCGAGTGCGCCCGGCTGTCCCTGCTGCCCCCGGCACCGGGCGGCACCGCGGCGTACGGGCTGGTGCACCACGACCGCTCCACCGCGCTGTGGCTGCTGCACGGCGGCGCGTTCGGGCCGGAGCGGATCGCGGAGGTGGCGGGCCACTGCACCGGCGGCGCCTGGCTGGACCGTACGGGCCGGCTGCTGGCCCTCGACCGCGAGCTGGACGGCCGGACGAAGACGGTGATCGTCGACCTCGGGCGCGGTGGCGAGATCAGCACCCTGCTCCAGATCACCGAGGAGAGCGACGACCGGCTGCTGCTCGCCGACCCGTACAGCGGTCTGCTGCTCGTACGGTCGGACGCCCCCGGCCACGAACGGCT
This sequence comes from Streptomyces blastmyceticus, assembly GCF_039521185.1. Lineage (NCBI taxonomy): Bacteria > Bacillati > Actinomycetota > Actinomycetes > Kitasatosporales > Streptomycetaceae > Streptomyces > Streptomyces blastmyceticus. Next base: position 124,823 of record NZ_BAAABW010000025.1, read on the forward strand.
GGGCTGGGGGGTGCTGGGCTCGGCGCGGCCGGTGCGCTTCCCCGAGTGCCTGCGGCTGCCCAACGCCGTGCTGACCCCCTTCGCCGCGCAGCCCGGCCAGGAACTGGCCCCCGAGGGGTGCGCGGTGGCGTTCCGCATCGAGGGACCGACCGGCAGCTGGGTGGGGGTGTGGCGCCCGGCGGCACGCCGCCTCCAGCAGTTCCCCGCCCCGGCGGGCTGGCTGGTGGGCACGGGCCTGTGGACGGCCGGCGGCGAACTCCGCCTGCCGTACGTCACCCCGTACGTGCGCTGCGGCCTGGCCCGGCTGCGCCTGCCGGACGCGGACCGCGAACGGGCGCGCGGCGAGGACCGGGATACGACCCGCACCGCGGCGCCACCGGCCACCGGCCCGAACCCCGCCCCGGCCCCCTCCCGGGTCCCGCCCCCCGACCCGACGGGCCCCGCCGGCTCCGCCCCGCCCCGGCACCTGCTCCCGGACCCGGCCTCCGCCCCGGCGGGCCCGTCGCCCACCCCCCTGACCCGCCACCTGCCCCCGGAACCGACCTCCGCGCAGGCCCGGACCCCGATCCCCAACCCGGCGGGCCCGTCCGGCTCCACGCCTCCCCACCACCTGCCACCGGACCCGCTCGGGCCCCCGGCCACCGCCTCGTTGAGGGAACCAGCTCCCGCGCCGGCCCGGGGCATGCCTCCCGACCCCACCGCCCCCGCCCAGGCCCGAGTGCCGAACGCCGACCCGGCGAACCCCTCGCCCACGGCCCCACCCCGGCACCTGCCCCCGGACCCGACATCCGCGCAGACCCGGCCTCTCGCCCCCGACCCGGCGTGCCCGTCGCCCACGCCCCCGCCCCGCCACCTGCCCCAGGAACCGACCTCAGCACAGACCCGGCCCCCGATCCCCAACCCGGCAGGCCCGTCCGGCTCCACACCGCCCCACTACCTGCCCCCGGACCCGGCCTCAGCACAGGCCCGGCGCCCGTTCCCCGACCCGGCAAGCCCCTCCGCTTCCGCACCGCTCCGGCACCTCCCCCCGGACCCGCTCCGGCCCCCGGCCACCGCCCCGTTGAGGGAACCGCCTCCCGCGCCAACGCGGGGTATGCCTCCCGGCCCCGCCGCTCCGGCCGGGGTCCCGGACCCCGGCCCGGCGGGTCCCCCGCGCTCGCCCCTGCCCCGGCGGCAGCCTCCCGCCCCCGCCGGACCGTCGGTCGCCCCCGCCCCGAAGCCGGGTCTCGACCTGCTGGAGCCGCCCCTGCGGCCGACGGAGACGCGGGCCCCCGCGCCCGTACGGATGACGGACCCTCAACAGCCGGATGCCGCCGCGGCGCGACCGGCAGCGGCCTCCGTCCCGGCGCCGGCGCGGAGGCCGCTCGCCGAGCCGGATCCCGTACGGGCGGCCGCGTTCGACTCGGCGGCCGCGCAGGCCCGTACCGCCGCACCGGCCGCGCCCCCGGGGCGCGTTCCGGGGCAGCAGGCGCTGACCCCCGTGCCCCCGCAGGCCCTGGCGCCCATCCCCATGCAGGGGCCCGTGCTCGGGCCGCCGGCGCAGCGGGGGGAGCCCGAGGTGTGGACCGCGGTGCCGCCGTCCGCTTATCCCGGGCGCCCGGCGGCGATGCCGGACGCGTGGTCGGCGGCCGCCCGCCCCGTCCCGCCCGTGCAGGCGGCCGCCACCGGCCCGTCCCGGCCCGTGCCCCTGCAACAGGCACCGCTCGGGCGGAATCCCCATCCCTGAGAGGGGCGACTCGCCGACGGACCGGGTGGCTAGGCGATCAAGGTCCCGTTAGTATCGGGCGGGGGCTGCGCAGCTGTACCGGACGGACACCGGAGTGGACCGGACGGTCGTGCGCGGAAAGCGTGTTGACTTCCGTCGACGCCGTGCGCCACTGCCATGGCCCCCGAGCGCAGAGCACGCAGACCCCATCCGACGGAGTGACTTTCCCCATGCCCGACGTCCGAACCGACACGACCGAGGCGCGCCCCCTTGAGGCGTCCGCCCAGGCCGCAGCCGCCGGCTCCGGCAGGCACCGCGGCCCGGCCTCACCGCAAGACGCCAGCGCTCCCGCGCACGGCAAGCACCGCCGAACCGACAGGCCGTAGCCTGGCCTGTTCTTGTCCGCTCTGTGGGCACGTGCCGGTCACGGCAAGCGCCTGACGGCGCTGTCCTCAATCGCCGGACGGGCTGGATTTGCCCGTCCGGCGTTTCCGGCGATCGCGCCCCTCATCCCTCGCGTTTCAAACCCAGAAGCTCCCGCGCCGCGAACGTCTCGCCCAGTGGGCGCGTCGCGAAGTACGGGGTGAGGGTGCCCTCCAGTTCCTCCACCCCGAACGTTCCCTCGGCGGCGTCGAACTTCGCCGCGACGCGGGGGCGCTCGACCACCGCGACCATCCCGCCGTGCACCACGAAGACCTGCCCGTTCACCCCGGCGGCCGCGGGGGACGCGAGGTAGGCGACGAGCGGTGACACATGGCCCGGAGCGAGCGCGTCCGGCTCGCCCTCCGGCGTGCCGATGCCCGCGAAGACGTCCTCCGTCATCCGGGTCCGCGCCCGGGGGCAGATCGCGTTGACCGTCACCCCGTACTTGCGGAGGGCCTCCGCCGTCGACGTGGTGAGGCCGACGATCCCGCCCTTCGCGGCCGCGTAGTTCGGCTGGCCCGCCGATCCGACGAGAAACGCTTCCGAGATGGTGTTGACGATCCGTCCGTAGACCGCGCGGCCGGTCGTCTTCGAGCGCTCCCGCCAGTACGCGGCGGCGAAGCGCGTGGTGTTGAAGTGCCCCTTGAGGTGCACGCGGATCACCGAGTCCCACTCGTCCTCGGTCATCGAGAAGACCATCCGGTCCCGGAGGATGCCCGCGTTGTTGACGAGGATGTCGAGCGATCCCCCGGTGCCGACGGCCAGCTCCACCAGTTCCCGGGCCTGTGCGAAGTCCGCCACGTCACCGGTGTGGGCGGTGGCGAGGCCGCCGGCCGCCCTGATCTCGGCGACGACCTCCTGCGCGGGCCCGGCGGACGCCTCGCCGGAGCCGTCGCGGCCCGGGCGGCCGAGGTCGTTGACGATGACGTGCGCGCCGAGCCGGGCCAGTTCGAGTGCCTCGGCCCGGCCGAGGCCGCGCCCCGCACCGGTGACGATCGCGGTGCGGCCCGCCAGGGATGTCGGCACGGTTGCCCCTCCTTCAGATCTCGACGCAGGTGCGCAGCGCCTCACCGCTGCGCATCTGGTCGATGGCGTCGTTGATCCCGGCGAGCGGGACCCGGTGGGTGATGAGCCCGGCGAGGTCGATCCGCCCGGCCCGCCACAGGGCGATGGCCCGTTCGTAGGAGCGCAGGATGTCGCCGCCGCCGTAGAGGGACGGCAGGATCCGCTTCTCGTCGAAGAAGAGCTCGAACATGTTGAGCCGGAAGTGGTCGTCCGTCGCGCCCGCCCCGACGACGCAGAGCGTGCCGCCGCGCCGTGTCGCCCCGTACGCGGCGCGGGCGGTGGCGGACCTGCCGACGACCTCGAAGACGTAGTCGAAGCCCTCGCCGCCGGTGATCCGGGCGACGGCGTCGCCGAGGCCGTCGGGCGCGACCGCCTCGGTGGCGCCGAAGCGCAGGGCCGCCTCGCGCCGGGACTCCACGGGGTCGACGGCGACGATCTGCGCGGCCCCGGAGACCCGTGCGCCCTGCACGGCGCAGATCCCGACGCCGCCGCAGCCGATGACGGCGACCGATGAACCGGCGGCCACGTCTGCGGTGTTGAGGGCAGCGCCGAGGCCGGTGGTGACGCCGCAGCCGATGAGGGCGGCGATGTCGTAGGGCAGGTCGTCGGGGATGGGCACGGCGCAGCCCGCGCCGACCACGACCTCCTCGGCGAAGGTGCCGGTGCCCGCGAACCCGAAGACGTCGGCGCCCTCGTGGCGGAAGTTGGGGGTGCCGGAGCTCATGAAGCCGGCCAGGCACAGCTGGGCCTGGCCGCGCCGGCAGGCGGGACAGCTGCCGCACGGGGGCAGCCAGCAGACGAGGACGCGGTCGCCGGGCCGGAGTCCGGTGACTCCGTCGCCGACGTCGACGACGTCCCCGGCGCCCTCGTGGCCGGGGACGAAGGGTGCGGGCTGCGGCAGGACGCCGGACATGGCGGAGAGGTCGGAGTGGCAGAGCCCGGTGGCCCGCATCCGGATCCTCACCTTGCCGGGGCCGAATCCGACGGGCTCGACGGAGTCGAGGACGTCGAGCTTGTCCTGGCCTGTCTGGTGCAGTACGGCTGCGCGCATATGGGGCTCCTTCACTGGCTTTCGCACCCGGAACCTGGTCCTGCTAGTCGTGGGCGACCACCGTGTCGGTCAGCACGGGCGCGTCATCGCGCTCCACCACCGTCACCAGGACCTGCACCCGCCCGGGCGGCACGCTCCACGCCCGGACGCGCAGCGTCTCGCCCGGGAAGACGACGCCCGCGAAGCGCGTCGCGTAGGAGCGGACGCGGGTGACGTCGCCTCCGAGGACCGTGTCCACGACTGCCTTGAGGGCGATGCCGTACGAGCACAGGCCGTGCAGGATGGGCCGGTCGAAGCCCGCGACGGCGGCGAATTCGGGGTCGGCGTGCAGGGGGTTCCAGTCGCCGGAGAGGCGGTAGAGGAGGGCCTGGTCCTCGCGGACGGGGCGCAGGGCGGTGACGGTCGGGTCCGCCGTGGGGACGTCGAGCCGGGTGGTCGTGCCGCGCTCGCCGCCGAAGCCGCCCTCGCCCCTGACGAAGATCTCGCTCTCGCCGGTCCACAACGGCCCGTCGGCGTCGGCGACATCGGAGCGCAGGACGATGACGGCGGCCTTGCCCTTGTCGTGGACGGCGGTGACGCGCGTGGTGTGGGTGGCCGAGCCGCGGACGGGGATGGGCCGGTGCAGTTCGACGCGCTGTCCGCCGTGCAGGACCCCGGCCAGGTCGACGTCGATGCCGGGCGCGGAGAGGCCGCCGGCCAGGGCCATGCCGCCGCCCGCGACGGTCGCGAAGCTGGGCAGGACGTGGAGCCGGCTCTCCAGGGTGTAGCGGAGTTCGGCGGGGTCGGTCGCCGGGGTGCCCGCCCCGATGCCCAGGTGGTAGAGCTGGATGTCCTTGTGGTCCCAGGAGAGTTCGGTGGAGCGGGGCTCGGCGGCGACCGCCTGCGCTGCGTCGATGGGCATCGGGGCAGGGCTCCTTCACGGCGATTTCCCGGCAACATAGAACACGTTCCAGTCGACCCGTAGGCACCCATGTATAGCCGAACGCCGTGGGGGTGGGAAGGCCGCCGACCGGACGGCCGAGGCGGCGTCGGGCCCTTGGGACAAATGTCACGGGTCACCGCACACACTTGCATCTGCCCAGGTCACCGGAGTGTTCCTTAAGGTCGGAGGCATGAAGTACAGCGACGACCCGACGAAGCGGCACAGGCCGCCGGGGAAATTGGCCTTCCTGCCCTGGCTCTTCATGCTCACCGGGGACGTCCAGGGGCTGTTCACCGGGAAGGCGCCGCTGCCGTGGCTGGGCGGGACCGGCGTACTGGCCTTCGCCGTGCTGTACGGCGCGGCGGTCTTCGCCGGTCTCGACGAGCGGCGCCGCCACACCCGTACGCCGCACGTGCTGCTCTCCGGGCTCGCGGCCGTGACCTACGCGCTGACCATCGGCTACGGCGGCGACTGGCTGCTGTGCTTCCCGCTGCTGTCGCTGGCCAGCGGGGTCGTGCTCAGGAGCCGCGAGGGCAACGGACGGCGGCTGGGGCTCGTCGTCCTCACCCTCTCCGGCTCGGCCGGGCTGATCGGCAGCTTCCGCGGCGGCCCCTCGGAATCGCTGATCATCGGTTACGGCACCATGCTCTCCGGCCTCGTCACGGCCGCGATCCTGACCCTCTTCGAGACCGTCGCCCAACTGCGCGCCACCCGTGAGGAACTGGCCCGCAGCGCGGTCGAGCAGGAGCGCCAGCGCTTCTCGCGCGACCTGCACGATCTGCTCGGCCACACCATGTCCGTGATCGTGGTCAAGGCGGAGGCCGTACGCCGCCTCGCGCCCCGCGACCTGGACGCGGCGCTCGGCCAGGCCGCCGACATCGAGGCCGTCGGGCGGCAGGCGCTCACCGAGATCCGCGAGGCCGTCACGGGCTATCGCGAGGGCAGCCTCACCACCGAACTCGACGGCGCCCGCTCCCTCCTGGAAGCCTCCGGCATCGAGGCCGAGATACGCCAGTCCGGCCCCCCGCTGCCGCCGCAGTCCGCGGCGCTGCTCGGCTGGGTGGTGCGCGAGGGCGTCACCAACGTCGTACGGCACAGCGGTGCCGAGCGCTGCACGGTGGAAGTGCGCGGCGAGACCGACCAAGTACGCCTGGAGATCACGGACAACGGGCGCGGCGTAGGCTCGGCTCCACCCGCGACGAAGGGCCGCACCGGAGGCACGGGACTGAAGGGGCTGACCGAGCGGCTGGCCGCCGCGGGCGGGTCCCTGACGTCCGGGCCGGACGGGCGCCGGGGCTTCCGGCTCGTCGCGGAACTGCCGGTGGATTCGGAGTTCGAGGAGGACCGCAAGCGATGATCAAGGTGTTGCTCGCCGAGGACCAGGGCATGATGCGGGGCGCGCTCGCGCTGCTGCTCGGACTGGAGGAGGACATCGAGATCGTCGCCCAGGTCGGCAACGGCGACGAGATCCTGCCCAAGGCGCTCGAAACACGGCCCGACATCGCGCTCCTCGACATCGAACTCCCGGGCCGCAGCGGCCTGGACGCCGCCGCGGACCTGCGGTCGGGGCTGCCGGAGTGCCGGGTGCTGATACTCACGACGTTCGGCAGGCCCGGCTATCTGCGCCGGGCGATGGAGGCCGGGGCCTGCGGCTTCCTGGTCAAGGACGGCCCCGTCGAAGACCTCGCCGCGGCGATCCGCCGCGTGCTCGCGGGCGAGCGCGTCATCGACCCGGGCCTCGCCGCGGCCGCGCTCAGCGCGGGCCCGAACCCGCTGACGCAGCGCGAACGCGATGTGCTGGCGGCGGCGGTTGACGGGGCGACGGTGGCGGATATCGCGGCGAAGGTGTGCTTGTCGCCGGCGACGGTGCGGAATTATTTGTCGGCGGCGATCGGGAAAACGGCCACCCGGAACCGGATGGAAGCGGTGCGCGCGGCGCGGCAGAACGGCTGGCTGTAGCTCCGCTGCCGCCTGCGGCGGGCTCTTGTTCCTCTACCCCGCCCCTTCCCGAACTGGGGCTCCGCCCCAGACCCCGAAGCACGCTTCGCGCGCT
>NZ_BAAABW010000026.1:0-42618 GCF_039521185.1 Streptomyces blastmyceticus
CATGGTGGACCTGGACTCCAACCCCACCAAGCTCATCGAGATCGTCGAGATCGGCAAGCAGCTCCTCATCACCCGCGGCGCACTCACCACCTTCTCGATCGCCAACGACGTCGCGAAGTACTTCGCGATCATCCCCGCGATGTTCGCGGTCGCCTACCCCGGCCTCGACAAGCTCAACATCATGAGCCTGCACAGCCCGGCCTCGGCGGTCTGCTCTGCGATTGTCTTCAACGCGCTGATCATCGTCGTGCTGATCCCGCTCGCGCTGCGCGGCGTCCGCTACCGCCCCTCGTCCGCGGCCTCGCTGCTCGGCCGGAACATCTGGGTCTACGGTCTCGGCGGCCTCGTCGCCCCGTTCATCGGCATCAAACTCATCGACCTGGCCGTCCAGTTCGTCCCCGGCTTCCGCTGACCGGAGAAGGAGAGGGATCCGTGCTCCCGCACCTCCCGCCGCTGTTGCGGCAGCACCTGTCGGCCCTGCGCATGCTCCTGGTGTTCACGGCCGTCACGGGCGTCGCCTACCCGCTGGCCGTCACCGGCATCGCGGTGGCGGCCTTCGGCCACCAGGCCGGCGGTTCCCTGATCACGGTCCACGGCACACCCGTGGCCTCCCGCCTCCTCGGCCAGAACTTCGCCCTGCCGAAGAAGAACCCCGACGACCCGCACGAGACACTCCGCCCCGACCCCATGTGGTTCCAGCCGCGCCCCTCCGCCGCCGACGCGGGCAAGGGCGCCGGGCCGTACGACCCGACGTACTCCGGCGCCTCCAACCTCGGCCCCGACAACCCCGCACTCGTCAAGGCCGTCGACGAGCGCCGCACCGCCGTGGCCGCCTTCGACGGCGTCGACGCGAGGGCGGTCCCCGTCGACGCCCTGACCGCGAGCGGCTCGGGCCTCGACCCCGACATCTCCCCCGCCTACGCGTACGAACAGGTCGCCCGCGTCGCCCGGGCCCGGGGGCTGCCGGCCCGGCGGGTCGGCGGGCTCGTCACCGGTCACGTACGCGGCCGCGACCTGGGCTTCCTGGGTCAGGAGCACGTCGACGTCGTCGAACTCAACCAGGACCTCGCGCATCTGACGTGACGGCGGGCACCGGCCGCCGGGCTCACCCCGCCGTGCCGGGTCCCGCCGTCGGGAGGGTGAGGGTCACCGAGAACCCGGCGTCGGGGGTGACCGCCGGTTCCAGGGTGCCTCCCATCGCCTCGGCGAGATCCCCGCTCAGCCTCAGGGACAGGCTCCCGGCCCGGTCACCCGGTCCTCCGGCGGAACCGCCCGCCCCGTCGGCCACGTGGACGGCCAGCCGGCCGGCGGTCACGTCGGCCGTGAGGGCGGGCGACCGGTCGGCCGGGCTGTGGCGCAGCGCGTCGGCGGCGAGGGCCGTGAGGACGCGGGTGAGGACGGCGGCATCGGCGATGACGTCGGGCAGATCCTCCGGCAGGGAGAGACGGATCGTGTGGCCGCCGGGCCCGAGGTCGTCCAGGGCCGTGGTCAGCGCCTCCCCGACGTCGACCGGCCGGAGGTAGAGGTCGAGTGCTCCGGCGTGCACGCGGCCGAGACCGTCGAGGTCCTCGACCAGCTGCTCGGCGCGGCCCACCGACGCCCGGGCAGCCGTCACCAGATGTGCCTTTTCCGGGGCGGAGGCGTCCCCGGCCCCCTCGCGCAGGCCCGCGAGGGATTCCGAGGCGGCTCCCAGGCAGGCCCGCAGATCGCGGACCGCCATGACGAGCACCGAGGCGCGCGTGCGCTCGGCGGCGGCCAGGGTGTCGTGCTCGGCGGCCTGCCGGGTGAGCCTGCCGTGGGTGTGCGCGATGCCCAGTTGGGCGGCGCACGCGGCGAGGACGCGCCGGTCGTCGGCGCTCAGTCCACGGCCCCGGGCGGCCAGGGTGAGGCTCTCGCCGACCGGGACTTCCAGATCCGCGTCGTAGGGGCGCTCCGGCGGGCGCTCCCCGGCGCCGGCCACGACGAACCAGCGCGGCTGTGTGCCGGAGTCCGGGTCCCGCTCCAGCAGGCTGACCGCGAAGAGCCCGAAGTTCTCCCGCAGTTGCTCGGCGAGCGCGGGGAGGTCCGCTCCGCGCATCATGGCCGTCGCCAGTCGGCTCAGGGCCTGCGCCTCGGCGCTCGCGCGGGCCGCCTGACGGGTGCGCCGGGCGACCGTCCCGGCCGCCGTGCCCACCAGCGCGGCGACGGTGACGAAGACGGCCAGGGCGAGGATGTCGTCGCCGCGTGCGACGTCGAGGGAGTGGGAGGGCAGGGTGAAGTAGTAGTCGGCGAGCAGTCCGGCGGCCACGGCGGTTGCGAGAGCCGGCCACAGTCCGCCGACGAGGGCGACCACCACGACGAGGAGGAGGTAGAGCGCCAGGTCGCTGGAGAGGTCGAGGTGGTCGCGCGATGCCGTCAGGACCCAGGTCAGCGCGGGCAGCGCGACGGCCGCCCCGGCGGCCGCGAGCCGGTACCGCCCGGCGCCGATGCCGCGGCCGGGGCGCGGCAGCCGGAAGGCGGCGGCACCGGCCGCTTCCTCGTGCGTGACGATGTGCACGTCGATGGGCCCGGACCCCTGGATCGTCCGCCGTCCCACTCCGGTCCGGAACAGCAAGGACAGTCTTCCCCTGCGGCTCGCGCCCAGGACGATCTGGGTGACGCTCTCCGCCCGGGCGAACTCCAGCAGGGCGTCCACGACGTCGTCGCCGGTCGTCTGGTGGTAGGTGCCGCCCAGTGACTCGACGAGCGAGCGCTGTCCGGCGAGCACCGCGGGGGCGCCGGCCGCGAATGCGTCCCCGGGGACGACGTGGAGGGCGAGCAGCTCGCTGCCCGGGGTGCGTGCGGTGATGCGCGCGGCCCGGCGGATGAGCGTCTCGCCCTCCTGGCCGCCGGTCAGGCCGACGAGAATGCGCTCCCGGGTCTCCCAGGGGGCGACGATGCCGTGTTCGGCGCGGTAGCGCTGGAGCCCCTCCTCCACCCGGTCGGCGAGCCACAGCAGCGCCAGCTCGCGGAGCGCGGTGAGGTTGCCGACGCGGAAGTAGTGCGTGAGAGCGGCCTCGATGCGGTCCGGCGGATAGATGTCGCCGTGCGTCATGCGCCGCCGCAGGACCTCGGGCGACAGATCGACCAGTTCGATCCGGTCGGCGCGCCGGGCCACCTCGTCCGGCAGCCGCTCGCGCTGCCGGACTCCCGTGATCTGCTCGACCACGTCGGTGAGCGACTCCAGGTGCTGGACGTTGAGAGTGGTGAGGACGTCGATCCCGGCGTCCAGCAGCTCCTCGACGTCCTGCCACCGCTTGGCGTGGCGGCTGCCGGGCACATTGGTGTGGGCCAGCTCGTCCACCAGGGCGACCTGGGGGCCGCGGGCCAGCACCGCGTCCAGGTCCAGCTCGGTGAACTCCGCGCCCCGGTGCACCAGGGTGCGGCGGGGCAGCGTCTCCAGGCCCTCGGCCATGGCCGCCGTCGGCCGCCGCCCGTGCGCCTCGGCGAGGGCGACGACCACGTCGGCTCCCTGGGCGCGCAGCCGCTGCCCCTCGGCGAGCATGGCGTAGGTCTTCCCCACCCCGGGGGCCGCCCCGAGGTGGATCCGCAGTCTTCCGCGCGCTGTCATCGACGGACTCCCGCCGGCCCATCGGTGTCCAGGCCGTCCCGGCATCCATGGTGCCACCGCGGTCCGGGGGGACCGGGGCGGCGCGGCGCGCGTTCTCGCACGAGGTGGCCCGCCCCGTGCGACGGTTCGCCTACGGGAGGGGCCCGAGCGCCGTCACGAGGTCGGAGGCGGTCAGGAGGCGGACGGAGGCGGCGTTCAGGCCCGCCGGGTGCAGGGCGTACGCCTCGCTTCCGGGCGGCAGGGCGAGGTCGCCGCGGAGCAGGTGTGCCAGTCGCGCCTGCGAGAGGTCCGGCGCCTCTCCCTCGTCCGTGGCCGGGGTGCCGATGCGGGCGGCGAATTCCGCGACCCCTTCGCCGGGGGCGCGCCGGTAGGTGCTCGTGGATCCGTCGAGGTGGCGTACGGCGACGGTGCCGGCGCGGGCCGCGGACCGCCAGGTGGCCAGTTCGCCCAGGGTGACCCGGGCGCCGGACGTGAACAGGCCGGTCAGGCCCCGCCCGAGGGCCGCCAGGTCGTCGCTGTGGCGGTGGACCGCGTGGTGCGTGCCGGTGACGCCCTTGACGACGTCGAGCCAGCGCATGGTGCGGCCCGCCACGTCGACGACCATCGGGACGCAGGCGTGGGCCCGGCCGGTCAGGTCGAAGCGCTGCTCGACCCGGCGCGGGTCGAACACCGGCCCGGTGCCGCCCGGTTCGTCGCGGACCATGAGCCCGGAGAACGCCTCCGCGAGGTCGTCGAAGGCCACGCTGTTGAAGGAGAAGACGACGGCCACCAGATACCGGACGCCGGCGGCGTCGAGCCGGTCCGGGTCGAGGTCGACGAACTCGCTCGCGCCCTGCGGCGCCGGGGCGCTCGTCAGGTCACCCGAGTGCACGGCCGCGTCGTGCCCGAAGCGGAGGTTCGTGTAGTCGCACGTCCCGACGTGCTCCCACTCGGCGTCGAACATGGCCAGCGACAGGTCGAGGTCGGCGCGGCCGGAGGTCTCGCTCTCCATCCAGTGGAGGAAGAGCCGTACCGTACGGCCGGCGGGCACCGGGAGCTCGCTGCCGCGCGGCAGCGTCACCAGGGAGCGCGAGGCGGTCCGCTCGGTGAACGGCGCGACGACACCGTCCAGGGCGGCGTCGATGACGGCGAGTTCCGCCTTCTCCAGGGTGCCCGCCCGGCGGAGGACCTCTCCGGTGAGGACGGCGACCGTGCGCTCCACGGCGTCGTCCGTGAGCAACACGCGCTCGTCCGGGGCGATATGGGCCTTCGCGTTGCCGCCCTTGGGGAAGAACACGCGGTCGCGCCCCTTGCGGGAGCGGGTGCGGATCTCGCCGAGCGCGGACAGCAGCACCGCGGGCGAGACCCGGGGCACGGCGGTGGCGAGCGCGGACAGCACCGTCTCCGTACTGTCCTTGTCTGCGAGGCGCAGCAGGTGGCCCAGGCGGCGCAGCAGTTCTCCGGGGCGCCGGGCGAGCAGGGCGGCCGCGGCTTCGACGTCGGCCGCGGCCAGTGCGGCCTCGACCCTGCCCGGCCAGTCGCGGACCCGGACCCTGGCGCCGGAGGCGTCGGCGGACGGCAGGCTCTCCGCTGTGGCGCGTATCCGCGCGGAGAGGCTGTCGTCGCCCAGGCGCAGGTCCCTCAACGCCGCCACGGCGAGCGCCGCGTTCGGGTAGCGCCGCGCGTACTCGAACGGGTGCAGGCGCTCCGCGGCGTGCTTCCACAGTCGCGGGTGACGGCGCATGTCCTCGGCCACCAGGGCCGAGTCGAGCCGGTCGAGGGCCGCCAGCAGGGCGCGGCGCAGCGGGCGCGGCACGGCGGACAGGCGGGGCACGTCGACGAGCCCGGCGTCGCCGCCCGAGAGCACGGCGAGCAGACGGAGCACGTCGGTCGCCGTGTCGATCAGGGCGGTGGCCGCCGGGAGCGTCACCTCGTACGCGGCCGGGTCCGCGAGCAGCCATGCCAGAACGCGGGCCTTGGTCTCGCGGCCCGGAACGGTCTCCGGCAGCCAGGAGACGTCGGTACGGTCGTGGACGGCGAGGAAGGTTTCGAGGTCGTCGGCGTCCTGCGGGCTCAGCGCGCCCGCGCGGCGGAGCAGGGTCTCCAGCTCGCGGCGGGCGTCGGCGGTACGGGCGGTGGGGTCGCCGCCGTGGGTGAGCACGCGCAGCCGGTTCGGCAGGGCCCGGTCGGTCCGGGCGGAGTCCCGGGGCCGCGCCGGGCGCAGGAACGGGTCCTCGGTGTCCACCCGGCGGTGGCAGATCGGGCAGGCGGAGAAGTCGCCGCCGTCGAAGCAGGCACCGCAGACCAGGTGGGCGCACGGCGAGACCGCGTGGGCGGTGCCCTCCGTGCCGCACAGGACGCACGGCTGCTCCGGGGCCTGGCACAGGAGGGTCAGGACGCGGTCGACGTAGAAGGCGAGGGTGTCGTCGGGGACGCTGTCCGGGAAGTCGCGGAAGAGCGGGGTGTGGTCGCGGTCCGCGCCGAGAGCCCGGTCGATGTCCGCCAGCAGGGCGGCGCCCGCCGCGGCCAGCGCCCCGGTGTCGAGCGTGGTGAGGGCCTGGCGCAGATCGCCGGCCAGCACATGGCCGCGCTCCAGCAGATCGGTCTCCAGCAGCGTGACTCCGGCGAGGCTCTCCAGCTGCGGCCGGGCGTGGGAGGCGGCGGGGAGATAGACGGCACCGCGGCGTGCCAGCAGGGCGGCATCGAGGCCGCGGCGGCCGCTGGTGGTGCCGGTCGAGATGGTCGTGGTGGTCATGGCCGTTCCTCCCGTGCCGTGCGGTGCGCTTCACCGGCTCGCTGCTTGCCGGTGTCGCGAAGCGCAGGAGAACGCCGGGTGGCGGCCGCGAAGTTGAGGGTGCGGGGCGGGAAGTGGACGCGCTGGATCTTTTACCAGAAAAAGGAGTTGAGAAGGAAGCACGTCGCGGAGCCGCCCCGCGCAAGCACCCTAACAAGCGGGTGCACGCCGACGCATCGCGTTTATCGCGTGCGATACATGCCGGCCCGTCGGGTCCCTCCGGATCTTGCTGGTAGCGTCTGCCGGGTTTGGATCGCGTCACCACCGTGGCGCCGGCACGGGAGAACACACACGCGATGATGGGCCACTCACATGCCGTCAGCGGAGCACTGCTCTTCGCAGGCACCGCCCCCTACCTGCCGCCCTTGGTGATGAACGCTCACCTGGCGCCGCAGGAGATACTGATGGGCACGGTGCTGTGCGCCGGTGCCGCGCTGCTGCCCGACCTGGACCACCACGACGGCACGATAGCCAACTTCCTCGGGCCGGTGTCCAAGACGCTGTGCCGCTTCGTCGCCTGGGCCTCGGGCGGGCACCGTCACGCCACGCATTCCCTGCTGTTCGTGGTCCTGATGACGCTCGGCAGCTGGGCGGGGGTGACGTATCTGGGCCGCCCGTTCACCCTCGGCATGACGTTCTTCCTGCTGGCCCTGGCGGTGCGGGCCCTCAACATCTGCCCACCCGGGCACGGCTTCCACGCCTGGGGCACGATCGTGGCCATGGCAGGCATCGGGACCGCCGTGATCGCCAAGTTCATCCCCTCCGCGCCGGGCTGGCTGCCGTACTCCGTAGGGCTGGGCTGCGTGGCCCACCTGCTCGGGGACTCCATCACCAAGAGGGGCGCGCCCTGGCTCTGGCCCATCAGGACCCGCTACGAAATAGTGGTCATCAAGCACAGCGGCAACAAGCTGGAGACCGAGATACTCACCCCGATCATGGGCGTGGCCACGGTCGCCCTGCTCTGGTTCACGGCGCTCTCCCCCCACGCCACCAGCTGACCGACCGGGCCTCTCGTGTGCCGGTCACACGGACCCGCTCGCGCCGTACGGCACGAACGTGCTGGTGTTCTCGTCCACGGTGAGGGCGCGGCCGAGCGGTGGTACGGCCCGTTGGGGGCAGTCGAGGCGTTCGCAGACGCGGCAGCCCATGCCGATCGGGGTCGCGGGCGCGCTCCGGCCGAGGTCGAGGCCGTCGGAGTAGACGAGGCGGGAGGCGTGGCGGATCTCGCAGCCCAGGCCGATGGCGAAGGTCTTGCCGGGTTCGCCCCAGCCTCCCCGGTGGCGGGTGACGGTGCGGGCGGTCCACAGGTGGCGCCCGCCGTCGGGCATGGCGGCGATCTGCACATGGACGCGGCCGGGGGCGGCGAACGCCTCGTAGACGTTCCACAGCGGGCAGGTGCCGCCGGCCCGGGAGAAGTGGAAGCCGGTGGCCGACTGGCGCTTGGACATGTTGCCCGCGCGGTCGACCCGTACGAAGGAGAACGGCACCCCGCGCAGCCGGGGGCGCTGGAGCGTGCTGAGCCGGTGGCAGACGGTCTCGTAGCCGAAGCCGAAGCGGTCGCTGAGCCGCTCGATGTCGTAGCGCAGTTCCTCCGCCGCGGCGTGGAACTCGCGGTACGGCAGGATCAGCGCGGCGGCGAAGTGGCTGGCGATGCCGATCCTGGTCAACGCCCAGGTCGTGGAGCCCTCTTCGTAGTCCTCGGCGGCGAGGCGTGAGAGCTCCTGGCCGTATTCGAGCAGGGCGAGCTGGGTGGCCATGCGGAAGGCCCGCTGGCCGGGGCGCAGCCGGTTCGACAGGTGCAGGACGCGCGCGGCGGGGTCGTAGTGGTGCAGCCGGTCGGCGTCGGTGGCGGTGGCGATCCGCACTCCGTGGCGTCCGGTGAGCCGGTCGGTGAGGACGCGCAGGGCGGCTCCGGGGCGGACGCCCGTCTCGGCGGCGAGTTCCTCGGCGGCGGTGTCGATGTCGTGGAGGTAGTTCTGCCTGCGGTGGAAGAACTCGCGGTTCTCCTCGTGCGGCGGGCGCGGCAGTGCCGGGTCGACGGTGCCGCGCCCGTCGGCGGCCTCGGCGAGGCGCTCGGTCAGGTCCTGGCAGCGGCGTCCGAGGCCGAGCAGGACGGTGGCGACGGCGGGCAGCCGGGAGGCGAGCTCGGACAGGTCGGAGGGCGACACCCGGCCGGCGGCGATCTCGTCGGCGAGGGCTTCCCGCAGGTCCGCCAGGACCCGGCTGGTGTCGCGCTCGGAGAAGAAGCCGGGGTCCACGCCGAACGTCTCGGTCAGGCGCAGCAGTACGGGCACGGTCAGCGGCCGTGAGTCGTGCTCCATCTGGTTGAGATAGCTGGGCGAGATGGCGAGCGCGCGGGCCAGTTCGGCCTGGCTGAGCCGCCGTTCCTCGCGCAGTCGGCGCAGTCGCGCTCCGGCGTATGTCTTGGCCACTCGCACAGCCTAGCCGTGTCCTTCGCAGAGTTGGCAGATCGGGCGGGGAAGATTCGCGGAACTTGGCATCGGGCCACGGTTGTTCGGCTCCGACCGCCCCTGGCAGAGTCGTCACCACGGCCCGCCGGAGCCCCGGCGATTCGCCTCTCCGCAGCGGCAGGGGCACGGCGGGCCGCGCTGCGACCGGAGGGTGCTTCCTCTTCGCACTCTTGGCAGACCTTTTGACGCACCATCCGATTTCACCCGATTCCACGACACCGGGAGACGCTGATGGCACGGACAGGTACGACGACGGCCGAGGAGCTGGCGCGGCGGTGGGCCACGGACCCGCGGTGGCGGGGCGTGCGGCGTACGTACGGCGCCGAGGACGTCGTACGGCTCGGGGGCAGCGTCCGCGAGGAGCACACCCTGGCCCGGCGGGGCGCCGAACGGCTGTGGCGCCAACTGCACGAGCTGGACTACGTGCACGCCCTGGGCGCGCTCACCGGCGGCCAGGCCGTGCAGATGGTGAAGGCCGGGCTGCAGGCGATCTACGTCTCCGGCTGGCAGGTCGCGGCGGATGCCAACCAGGCCGGGCACACCTACCCCGACCAGAGCCTGTACCCCGCCAACTCGGTGCCCACCGTGGTCCGCCGGATCAACAACGCGCTGCTGCGCGCCGACGAGATCGCCACCGCCGAGGGCGACGGCTCAGGGACCGACTGGCTCGCACCGATCGTGGCCGACGCCGAGGCCGGGTTCGGCGGGCCGCTCAACGCCTTCGAGCTCACCAAGGCGATGATCGCGGCGGGTGCGGCGGGCATCCACTACGAGGACCAGCTCGCCTCCGAGAAGAAGTGCGGCCACCTGGGCGGCAAGGTCCTCGTGCCCACCGCGCAGCACATCCGCACCCTCAACGCGGCCCGGCTCGCCGCCGACATCGCCGATGTGCCGACCGTCGTCGTGGCCCGTACGGACGCTCTCGCCGCGAATCTGCTGACCAGTGACGTCGACGAGCGCGACGCCCGGTTCTGCACCGGCGAGCGCACGGCCGAGGGCTTCTACCGGGTCGAGAACGGCATGGCCCCGGTCATCGCCCGCGGCCTCGCCTACGCCCCGTACGCCGACCTGCTGTGGATGGAGACGGGCACGCCGGACCTGGACCAGGCGCGGGAGTTCGCGGAGGCGATCCACGCGCAGTACCCGGACCGGCTGCTGGCCTACAACTGCTCGCCGTCCTTCAACTGGCGTGCCGCGCTGGACGACGACCGGATCGCGAAGTTCCAGCGGGAGCTGGGGGCGATGGGCTACCGCTTCCAGTTCATCACCCTGGCGGGCTTCCACTCCCTCAACCACGCGATGTTCGACCTGGCCCGGGGGTACGCGGAGCAGGGCATGACCGCGTATGTCGACCTCCAGGAGCGGGAGTTCGCGGCGCAGCGGCACGGCTTCACGGCGGTCCGCCACCAGCGGGAGGTCGGTACGGGCTATTTCGACCTGGTGAGCGCGGCCGTCAACCCGGAGGCGACGACGCTGGCCCTGCGGGGCTCGACGGAGGAAGAGCAGTTCCACTGGGCCCGGGGCGGTCCCGGACCCTCACGTGAAGGAGAACCCTGATGGCAACCATCCACCGAGTGGCAGTGATCGGCGGTGGCACCATGGGCGCCGGCATCGCCGAAGTCCTCGCCCGGGCCCGCCTCGACACCGTCGTCTGCGAGGTCGACGCCACCGCCGCGGGCCGTGCCCGCGAGCGCGTCACCCGCTCCCTGGAGCGCGCGGTCGAGCGCGGCAAGACGGACCGTCCCACCGCCGAGGGGGCGCTCGCCCGGATCGTCTTCACCGCCGATGCCGACGCCCTCGCCGACCGGCAGCTGGTCGTCGAGGCGGTCGTCGAGAACGCCGGCGTCAAGACCGAGGTCTTCGCCGCTCTCGACAAGGTCGTGGAGGATCCGGAGGCGATCCTGGCCACCAACACCTCCTCCCTCCCGGTGATGCGGCTCGGCATGGCGACCCGGCGCGCCGACCGCGTCGTGGGGCTGCACTTCTTCAATCCGGTGCCGGTGATGCCGCTGGTGGAGGTCGTCACCTCGCTGCACACGAGCGCGGGAACGGCGGCCGCCGTCGAGGAGTTCGCGACGGCGGTCCTCGGCAAGTCGGTGGTGCGGTCCCCGGACCGCGCGGGGTTCGTGGTCAACGCCCTGCTCGTCCCCTATCTCCTCGCGGCGGTCCGCATGGCGGAGTCCGGCTTCGCGACGGCCGCGGACATCGACGCCGGGATGGAGCTGGGCTGCGCCCATCCGATGGGGCCGCTGGCGCTGGCCGACCTGATCGGGCTGGACACCGTCGTCTCCATCGCGGAGTCGTTGTACGAGGAGTTCAAGGAGCCCCTCCACGCCCCGCCGCCGCTGTTGCGACGGATGGTCGAGGCGGGGCTGCTGGGGCGGAAGTCGGGGCAGGGCTTCCACTCCTACCCCCGGGGGTGAGGGTTCCCCTCGAACGTCTGCCGGTCGAGGAAGACCAGTCGTGCCCGCTTCTCGGGGAGTTCGATCTCGGGGCCGCGGACGAAGCCGGCCCCGGTGAGGCGGGCGACGGCCTTCGCGTTGCGGGCGTCCGGCTCGGCCACGATCCGCAGCCGGCCGGGGTCGGCCGCCAGGACGTAGGTGAGGAAGACGGAGAGGAGGGTGGCGGTGAAGCCCCGTTCGCTGCCGCCCGCCGGGGGGCCGATCATCAGGTGGATGCCGAAGTCCCCGGGTTGTACGTCGTAGCACTCGCCGACGGGGTCGGCCTCCGGCTCGTACGTCTGGAAGAGGGCGACGGGCCGGCCGTCCCGTTCGAGGAGATAGGCGTGGTGCGTGGGCAGGGAGTCGATATAGGTGTAGATCTCCAGGACCCGTTCACGGCCGGCGTCCCGCATACCCCAGAACCGGGCCCGCTCCTGGGTCACCCAACTGTGGATCAGCCCGGCGTCGGCTGCGGGGTCGACCGGGACGACCCGTACGGTCCCGAAGCCGTCGACCGCCTGCTCGTGCACGGCCGTCCGCGCCGGGCGGGATACGGATACAGCGGGGGAATCAGACATCGTCTCGCTCCTCGGTGAGGTTCCGCCAGTCGGTGACCACGGGGACGAGTCCGCCCCGGAGCCACAGCGGCAGCTGGTCGCGGTGGTGGGTGTCGCCGGGGACGCCCGAGGCGCCGAACGGCACCACCCAGAGGCTGTTCTCGCGGTCGGCGAGGTCCCAGACGTAGCGCGCGGCGGGCCCGCGCGCGCTGTGGTCGGTGACGCCGGGGACGCTGGAGGTGGACAGCACGCAGTCGTGGTCGCCCGACAGGCCGGGCCACTCCTCGTGCGTCTCGCCGGGCAGCGACTGCCATGGGGCGAGCCGGTGCACCTCGCCCCATGGCACGGTCGGCTCCCCCGCCGCCGTCACGTCGTCGAGCGCCGCACGGACGAGCGCGACGCGGTCCACGCCGGGCAGCAGTCCGTCCCGCAGCAGGTGTTCCAGGGCGAAGGCGATCCGGGGGGCCAGGGCGAGCCAGGGCAGGAAGATCTCGGGGTACGCGGGCGGTTCGGCCAGCCCCTCGAGCGCCGGGTGCGCCGCGAACCGGCGTACGACCGCCGTCCGCAGCGCGGCGTAGACGGTGGCGTCCGTGCTGCCGGCGTCCATCCGGCGGTCCCAGCGCAGGAGCCGGTCCCGCAGCCGTGCGGCGTCGGGGCCGAGGCCGTCCAGTCCGGCGAGCAGGTCCAGCAGGGGCCCGGCGGAGGCCAGGTGGGTGTCGGTGTGGACGGCGGCCATGTCCCCGGCGGACCACTGCCGCGACGCGTCCAGCAGGTGGCGGATGCGGTCGGCCCGGTGCGGCGGGGCGAATTCGATGCCGAGCGGTGCGGCGAGGCCCCGCTGGTTGGCCATCACCGCGGTGCCGTCGACGTCGGCGCGCGGCATCGGCGCGTGCCAGCCCTGCCAGGCGTGCCCGGGTTCCCAGGCGGGTACGACGCGCAGCCGGTTGTCGTGGTGGCGCAGCGGTACGCGTCCGGCGGCCCGGTGGAGGAGGCCGCCCGAAGTGTCGGCGGCCTGGACGACGTTGACGGGCTCGGCCCAGTGGTCGAAGGCCCGGTCGACGTCGGCGACCGTGGTGGCCCTGAGCAGCGCGGGCAGCGTGGCGAAGCCGAGGTCCTCGCTCACGCGCGGGGGGCAGCGCAGGCTGATCGCCCTCGGCTCGCCGGGGCCGCCGATCACGACGGGGCCGCGGTCGGTCTCGATGACCTCGACGTCGACCGGGTCGCCCCCGGCGACCTCGATGGTCTCGGTGTGGGCGGCGGCGGGCCGCCAGCCGTCGGGGCCGAGCGCCTCCACCGCGGTGCCGCGGCGGCGGAGCCGTTCGTCGTAGAGGTCCTGGTAGTCGGCCATGGCGTTGGTGATGGCCCAGGCCACCGTGCCGGTGTGGCCGAAGTGGGCGATGCCCGGGACGCCGGGTACGGCGAGCCCCACCACGTCGTAGTCCGGGCAGTTGAGGTGGATCTGCTGGTAGATGCCCGGGTCCTCGATGAAGCGGTGCGGGTCGCCGGCGATGACGGGGGCCCCGGTGGCGGTGCGGTCGCCGGTGACGAGCCAGCCGTTGCTCCCGGAGGTGGCGGGGCCGTCGGCGGCGAACAGCCCGATGGCCTCGGGGCCGAGCACGCGGGCGACCTCCTCGCGCCACAGCTTGGCGGGGAAGCCGGCGAAGAGGATGTGGTGGGAGAGCCAGACCCCGAGCGGGGTCCAGGGCCGCCACCGCCCGGGGGCGAGCCCCGCGGCCGCGAACTCCGGTGCGCGGCGCGCGCCCGCGGCGAGGCCGGAGTTGACCCCGTCGACGTAGGCGGTGACCCATGCCGCGGTGTCCGCGTCGAGGCCCTCGAAGCAGCGGCGGGCGGTGTCGTCCAGGCGGGACCGCCTCGCGAGCCGGTCCCAGCCGACGGCGCCGGGCCCCAGGAAGGCGGCCGTGGTGCCCTGGGAGCGGTGCCGCTCCACCTCGATCTGCCAGGCCCGGTCCAGGGCGGCGTTGCGGCCCTGGGCGCGGGCGAGTTCGTCCGGGCTTCCGGCCCGCAGGTGCGGGATGCCCCAGGCGTCCCGGTGGACCTCGATGCTCACAAAGTCTCCTTGTTCCGCGGCGGGTTGGCGCTGGTCGGGACGGGGCTTTGGGGGTGCCGTGGCGTCCCCGCCCGAGTGAAACTTAGGTTAGGTTAACCTAAGTTTCACCCCCTCCCCGCGATCACCTCCCACCCAAGCGGAGCCGACACTTCCGGTCCGTAGGTTAGGTTAGGCTCACCTAAGTTGATCGCGTCAGCGACGGAAGGACACCACGCTCATGAGTTTCCCGGGGCACATCGCCGAAGCCCCTTCGGCAGGCGACACATCGGCAGCCCCCGCGTCCGGTGCGGCACAGGCCCGGCCGCACCTGTTCAACCACCTCACGGTCGACAGCTACCGGCGCTCCCTCGCCGCCGGGATCGACCGGGTGGCGAGCCGGATAGCGGGCGCCGAACGCCCCTTCACCGGGATGTCCCCCGCCCGGCTCGCCCCGGAGATATCCGGCATCGACCTGGACCGGCCGCTGGAGGACCCCGCCGCCGCCCTCGACGAGCTGGAGGACGTCTATCTGCGGGACGCCGTCTACTTCCACCACCCGCGCTACCTCGCCCACCTCAACTGCCCCGTGGTGATCCCGGCGCTGCTCGGCGAGGCCGTCCTCACCGCCGTCAACTCCTCCCTCGACACCTGGGACCAGAGCGCGGGCGGCACCCTCATCGAGCGCCGCCTGATCGACTGGACGGCCGAGCGCATCGGACTCGGCCCGGACGCCGACGGCATCTTCACCAGCGGCGGCACCCAGTCCAACTTCCAGGCCCTGCTGCTCGCCCGCGAGGAGGCCCTGGAGCTCGCGGCCAAGAACGCCCCCACCCCGCTCGAACGGCACGAGATCCTGCCGCGGCTGCGCATCCTCACCTCCGAGGCCAGCCACTTCAGCGTCCAGAAGTCCGCCAAGCTGCTCGGCCTCGGCCGGGACGCCGTCATCGCCGTGGAGACGGGACCCGAGCGCCGCATGCGGCCCGCCGCCCTCGCCCGCGAGATCGAGCGCTGCCGCGCCGACGACCTGGTGGTCATGGCCGTCGTCGCCACGGCCGGCACCACCGACTTCGGTTCCATCGACCCGCTCCCCAAGATCGCCGACCTGTGCCGGTGGGCCGGGCTGTGGTTCCACGTGGACGCCGCGTACGGCTGCGGCCTGCTGGTCTCGCCCACCCGGCGCCACCTGCTCGACGGCATCGAGCGCGCGGACTCGGTGACGGTCGACTACCACAAGTCCTTCTTCCAGCCGGTCAGTTCCAGCGCGGTCCTGGTGCGCGACCGGGCCACGCTGCGGCACGCCACGTACTACGCCGACTACCTCAACCCGGCCCGCATGGCCGAGCAGCGCATCCCCAACCAGGTCGACAAGAGCATCCAGACCACCCGCCGCTTCGACGCGCTGAAGCTCTGGCTGACGCTGCGCATCATGGGCGCCGACGCGATCGGCTCGCTCTTCGACGAGGTCGTGGACCGCGCGGCCGAGGCGTGGGCCCTGCTGACCGAGGACCCGCGCTTCGAGGTGGTCACCAAGTCGCAGCTGAGCACCGTCGTCTTCCGCTACCTGCCCGCGGACCAGCGCGGCCGGGACCTGGCCGACGGGGCGAACCTGCACGCCCGCGAGGCGCTGGCCGCCTCCGGCGAGGCCGTGGTCGCGGGCACCAAGGTCGACGGCAGGCACTACCTGAAATTCACCCTGCTCAACCCGGAGACCTCGCTGGACGACATCGCGCACGTCCTCGACCTCCTCGCCGGGCACGCGGGCCGGTACGTGGACGAGCGGCTCACCGCCGAACTCCTCCACCGCGCCGGCTGAACCACCCCTCACCCCGCCCCTCGAACGGGAGACCTCCATGTCCACGCACGACTTCATCGCGATCGGGCTCGGGCCCTACAACCTCGGCCTCGCCTGCCTGACCGAGCCCGTCGACGAGCTCGACGGCCTCTTCCTGGAGAGCAAGCCGGACTTCGACTGGCACCCGGGGATGCTGCTGGACGCGGCCACGCTCCAGACCCCCTTCATGGCCGACCTCGTCACGCTGGCCGACCCCACCTCCCCGTACTCCTTCCTCAGCTACCTCAAGGAGTCCGGACGGCTGTACTCCTTCTACATCCGCGAGATCTTCTATCCCCTGCGCAACGAGTACAACGACTACTGCCGCTGGGCCGCCGCCAAGCTCCGCAGCGTCCGCTTCGGCCACGAGGTGACCTCCGTCGCGTACGACGAGGGCACCGGCCTCTACACCGTGCGCGCGCTGCGGACGGCCACCGGTGAGACGACCGAACACCGCGCCCGGCACCTCGTCCTCGGCACCGGCACCCCGCCCTACGTCCCCGAGGCCTGCCAGGGGCTCGGCGGCGACGTCCTGCACAACTCCCGCTACCTGGAGGGCAAGGCGGAGCTCCAGGCCAAGGACAGCATCACCGTCGTCGGCAGCGGCCAGAGCGCGGCCGAGATCTACTACGACCTGCTGGCCGACGCCGACGCCCTCGGCTACCGCCTGGACTGGGTGACCCGCTCCCCGCGGTTCTTCCCGCTGGAGTACACCAAGCTCACCCTGGAGATGACCTCCCCCGAGTACGTGGACTACTTCCACGCGCTCCCGGAGGACACCCGCTACCGCATGGAGACCGAGCAGAAGGGCCTGTTCAAGGGCATCGACGCGGAGCTCGTCAACAGCATCTTCGACCTGCTCTACCAGAAGAGCGTCACGGGCCCGGTCCCCACCCGGCTGATGACCAACACCGCGCTGGAGAGCGCCTCGTACGACGACATATCCGGGACGTACACCCTCGGCCTGCGCCAGGTCGAGCAGGAGCGGGACTTCTCGCTCACCACGCAGGGCCTCGTCCTGGCCACCGGCTACCGCTACCGCACCCCGGCCTTCCTGGAGCCCGTGCGCGACCGGATCCGCTGGGACCGGCACGGGCGCTTCGACGTCGCCCGCAACTACAGCATCGACACCACCGGCCGGGGCATCTTCCTCCAGAACGCCGGCACCCACACGCACAGCATCACCTCGCCCGACCTGGGCATGGGCCCCTACCGCAACTCGTGGATCATCCGCGAGCTGCTGGGCCGCGAGGTCTACCCGGTCGAGAAGTCCATCGCCTTCCAGCAGTTCGGCGCCCCCGAGGGCGGTGTCCTGCGATGACGGAGACCGTCTTCTCCCGCACCGACATGCACCTCGGCGAATTCAGCGTCCGCCCGCTCGACCCGGACGCCGACGCCACGATGCTGCACCGCTGGGTCACCCACCCCAAGGCGACGTTCTGGATGATGCAGGACGCCGACGTGGCCGAGGTGGCCCGCGCCTACCGCGAGATCGCCGCGCACCCGCACCACGACGCCTTCGTCGGCCTGCTGGACGGCCGTCCCGTCTTCCTGGCCGAGCGCTACGACCCCGCGCAGGTCGAGCTGGTGGGGCTGTACGAGCCGGAGGAGGGCGACGTCGGGATGCACTTCCTGTGCGCACCGGCCGACACCCCGGTCCACGGCTTCACCCGTGGTGTGATCACCACGGTCATGGCCTGGCTCTTCGCCGACCCGGCGACCCGGCGCGTCGTGGTCGAGCCCGACGTGCGCAACACCGCGGTGCACGCGCTCAACGCGGCCGTCGGCTTCGAGACCGTGCGCACCGTCGAGAAGCCCGAGAAAGAGGCGCTGCTGAGCGTCTGCACCCGCGACCGTTTTCTGCATGCGAGCGGCCCGGCCGCCACCCGAGGAGTATCCGCGTGAACCCCCGTGAAGCCGTCTCCCACCTGACCCCGGGCCACTGGGCGGCCGCCAACCGGCAGCTGATCCGCAAGGCGCTCGCGGAATTCGCCCACGAGCGGCTCCTCACCCCGGAGCCGACCGCGCCCGGCCACTACGCCGTCCGCAGCGACGACGGCACGCGGGAGTACCGGTTCGCCGCCCGCCTCCTCGCGCTCGACCACTGGCAGATCGACGCCGCGAGTATCACCCGGCACCGCGACGGGGACGAACTCCCCCTGGACGCGCTCGACTTCCTCATCGAACTGCGGGACACGCTCGGCCTGTCGGACGAGATCCTCCCGGTCTACCTGGAGGAGATCAGCTCCACCCTGTCGGGCACGGCCTACAAGCTCGCCAAGAAGCCGGTGAGCGCCGCCGAGCTCGCCGATGCGGACTTCCAGGCCGTCGAGACCGGCATGACCGAGGGCCACCCCGGATTCGTCGCCAACAACGGGCGCCTGGGCTTCGGGGTGCACGAGTACCACGCGTACGCCCCCGAGGCCGCGAGCCCCGTCCGGCTGATCTGGCTGGCCGCCCACCGCGACCACTCCACCTTCACCTCGGGCACGGACCTCGACTACGACGGCCTGATGCGCGACGAGCTGGGCGAGGAGCTGCTCGGCCGCTTCGCGGACACCATGTCCGGCCTCGGCCTCGACCTCGCCGACTACCACCTCATCCCCGTGCACCCCTGGCAGTGGTGGAACAAGCTGTCGGTCACCTTCGCCGCCGAGGTGGCACGGCAGCGGCTGGTGTGCCTCGGCCCGGGCGACGACGACTACCTCGCCCAGCAGTCGGTCCGCACCTTCTTCAACACCAGCGCACCGGCCAGGCACTATGTGAAGACCGCGCTGTCCGTGCTCAACATGGGCTTCATGCGGGGCCTGTCGGCCGCGTACATGGAGGCGACCCCGGCCATCAACGACTGGCTGGCCGACCTCGTCGCCAAGGACGACGTCCTGCGGCGGACGCGCCTGTCGATCATCCGGGAGCGGGCGGCCGTCGGCTACCACCACCGGCAGTACGAGGCGGCCACCGACCGCCACTCCCCCTACCGCAAGATGCTCGCCGCCCTGTGGCGCGAGAGCCCCGTCGCCGGGCTGGAGCCGGGCCGGCGCCTCGCCACGATGGCCTCCCTGCTCCACACCGACCACGAGGGCCGCTCCTTCGCGGCCGCGCTGATCGAGCGGTCGGGGCTGGCCCCCGAGGTGTGGCTGCGGGGCTACCTCGACGCCTACCTCACCCCGCTGCTGCACAGCTTCTACGCCTACGACCTGGCCTTCATGCCACACGGCGAGAATGTGATCATGGTGCTCGACGGCGGGGCGGTCGAGCGGGTGATCTTCAAGGACATCGCCGAGGAGATCGTCGTCATGGACCCCCTGGCGGACCTCCCCCCGGAGGTCAGGCGGGTGCGGGCGGAGGTCCCCGAGGACATGAAGCTGCTGTCGGTCTTCACCGACGTCTTCGACTGCTTCTTCCGCTATCTGAACGCGGTCCTGGTCACCGAGGGCGTCCTCGACGAGGAGGCGTTCTGGCGGACGGTCGCCGTGTGTGTGACGGACTATCAGGCGTCCGTGCCGCAGTTCGCGGACAGGTTCCGGCAGTACGACATGTTCGCCGAGGAGTTCGCGCTGTCCTGCCTCAACCGGCTCCAGCTGCGCAACAACCAGCAGATGGTCGACCTCGCCGACCCGTCGGGCGCCCTCCAGCTCGTGGGCCGCCTGCAAAACCCCATCGCGCGTTACGCCCCGCCGGCATGAGCGTGACCGCGGACGCCACCCGGGCCGGGGCCAGGCTCCCCACCCGGTGGCTGATCCTCGGCGTGATCTGTCTCGCCCAGCTCACCGTGGTGCTGGACAACACCGTCCTGAACGTGGCGGTGCCCTCCCTCACCCGGGAGCTGGACGCGACGACCTCGGACGTCCAGTGGATGATCAACGCCTACTCGCTCGTGCAGTCCGGCCTGCTGCTCGCCGGGGGCAGCGCCGCCGACCGCTACGGCCGCAGGAAGATGCTGCTGGCGGGGCTCGCCCTGTTCGGCGTCGGTTCGCTGGCGGCCGGGCTCTCCACCTCCACCGGGGAGCTGATCGCCGCCCGCGCGGGCATGGGCGTGGGCGGCGCCCTGCTGCTGACCACCACGCTCGCGGTGGTCATGCAGGTCTTCGACGCCGAGGAGCGCCTGCGGGCGATCGGGATCTGGGCGGCGGTGAACGCCCTGGGCTTCGCCGCGGGGCCGCTGATCGGCGGTGTCGTGCTCGGCCACTTCCATTGGGGCGCGATCTTCCTGATCAACATCCCCGTGGTGCTGCTCGGTCTCGTCGCGGCCTGGACCCTGGTGCCGGAGTCCAGGAACCCCGAGGGGCACCGGCCCGACCTGCTCGGCGCCCTGCTCTCCACCGTCGGCATGGCGGCGGTCGTCTTCGCGGTCGTCTCGGGGCCCGAACACGGCTGGGGCGCGGGCCGGGTGCTGCTTCCCGCGCTGGGCGGCGTGCTCGCCCTCGGGGCGTTCGCGCTCTGGGAGAGCCGGATCCCGCACCCCATGCTGGACATGGGCTTCTTCCGCGACCGCCGGTTCGTGGGGGCCGTGGTCGGGGTGGTGCTGATCACCTTCGGCAGCGCCGGCGCGCTGTTCCTGCTCTCCCAGCAGCTGCAGTTCGTCCGCGGCTACTCACCGCTGGAGGCTGGGCTGCGCACGGCGCCGTTCGCGCTCACCGTCGTCGCCCTCAACTTCACCGGGGTCTCCACCCGGCTGCTGCGGCGGCTGCGGCTGCCGCTCGCGGTCGCCGTCGGCGTCGGGCTGCTGGCGGCCGGGTTCGCGGTCGTCGCGGCCTTCGCCTCGGACGGCTACGGGGTGCTGCTGCTCGGCCTCGTCCTCATGGGCACGGGCTGCGCGCTCGCCAACCCGGCGATCGCGGAGGCGGTCATGGGGGCGATCCCGCCCGAGAAGGCCGGGGCGGGCGCCGGGGTCGACGGCACGATGGCGGAACTGGGCGGCAGCCTGGGCGTCGCCGTCCTGGGCGCCGTCATGAACTCCCGCTTCACGGCCCTGCTCCCGGCGGCGGTCACCGGCGCGGCGTCCCTCCCCACCGCCCTCGCGGGCGCCCGCACGGGAGCGGACCGGGCGGCAGTCGTGGACGCATTCGCCTCCGGCGTCCGGACCGGCCAGCTGGCGGGCGCGGCGGTGGTACTCCTCGGCGGCTGCGCGTCGGCGTGGCTGCTGCGCAGGGCGGAACGGTAACGCGAGGGGCCGGGGCCCGGAGGGGCGGTGCGGGGTCACTTCACGTCATGATCCCGCACTATCCCGGTCACCCTGCGTGAGGCGAACGTCCGAATATCGGACGACTGCGGCGGATCTTCACCGGCTTGCTCATACTCGTACCTTCGATCTCGCATATTGGACAGGTACGACCATGAGCCGGACACTCACGTCTCCTCCCCCGCTGCACGAGGATGCTCCACAGCAGGGTTCCCCGCTGTCGAACGGACTCAAGCAGCGGCACCTCTCGATGATCGCCCTCGGCGGCGTCATCGGGGCGGGCCTCTTCGTGGGTTCCGGCGCCGGCATCGCCGCGGCGGGCCCGTCGATCGTGCTGGCCTACGCCGCGTCGGGCCTGCTCGTGATGTTCGTGATGCGGATGCTCGGCGAGATGTCCGCCGCGAATCCGGCATCCGGCTCCTTCTCGGTGCACGCCGACCGCGCGATCGGCCGGTGGGCGGGCTTCACCGCCGGATGGATGTTCTGGACCCTGCTGGTGGTGGGGGTGGCGATCGAGGCGATCGGCGCGGCCCACATCGTGCAGGGCTGGCTGCCCGGCACCCCGTCGTGGCTGTGGGTGCTCGTCTTCATGGCGCTCTTCTGCGGCACCAATCTGGGCGCGGTCTCCAACTTCGGCGAGTTCGAGTTCTGGTTCGCCGCCCTGAAGATCGGCGCCATCGCCCTCTTCCTGATCCTCGGCACGCTCGCTGTCCTGGGCGTCCTGCCGGGCAGCGACTCCCCCGGCGCGGCGCACCTCGTCCACGACGGCGGTTTCCTGCCCAACGGCGCCAACGGGCTGATGATCGGGCTCCTGGCCTCGCTCGCCGCGTACGGCGGCCTGGAGACGGTGACCATCGCGGCCGCCGAGTCCGAGAACCCGGTGCGCGGCGTGGCCAAGGCCGTGCGGACGACGATGTGGCGGATCGGCATCGTCTACGTCGGCTCGATGCTGGTGATCGTCACCCTGATCCCGTGGAACGACAAGGCCGTCACGGAGCACGGCCCGTACGCCGCCGTGCTCGACCGCCTCGGTGTCCCCGGCGGCGGCCAGATCATGAACGTGGTCGTCCTGATCGCCCTGCTGTCCGCGATGAACGCCAACATCTACGGCTCCTCGCGCATGGCCTACTCGCTGGTGTCGCGCGGCCAGGGCCCCAAGGCCCTGGGCAAGGTCTCGCGCGGGGTGCCGCGCCGCGCGGTGCTCGCGTCGTCCGCGTTCGGCTTCTTCGCCGTCCTGCTCTCGTACTGGTATCCCACCACCGTCTTCGCCTGGCTGCTGAACATGGTCGGCGGGGTCGTGCTGGTGGTGTGGGGCTTCATCGCCGCCTCGCAGCTGCTGCTGCGCCGCCGACTGGAGCGCGAGGCGCCCGAGCAGCTGGTGGTGCGGATGTGGGGCTTCCCGTATCTGACGTGGGTGACGCTGGCGGGTGTGGCCGGGGCGCTGGTGCTCATGACCCTCGACGCCGACACCCGGGTGCAGCTGTACTTCACCGGTGGCCTGGCGCTGGCGCTGGCCTTGGTCGGCTACGTCCGGCAGCAGGCGACGGCGGCACACTGAGCATCCGCCGGGAACGGTGAAGGGGCGCAGGTCGGAACCGGACCTGCGCCCCTTCGCCGTTCCCGGTAGCCAGCGAGTCGGACGGGATGTCAGTCCGTCCGCGGGGGCCGGCGCAGGAGGAACACGCCCACGCCGGTCGACAGCAGGACCACGCACCCCGCGAAGACCAGGCCCGCGCCGCGCAGCCCCAGCGCCATGGTGAGGGCCCCGACCCCGACCACCGGCAAGGAGATCCCGACGTAGGCGACGACGAAGAAGGCCGAGATCGTCGCGCCGCGGTGCTCGTCCGGGGCCACCGCGCTCACGCCGGTCAGGGCCGCGCGGAAGGCCAGGCCCTGGCCGAGGCCCCCGACCACGGCGCCCACGACGAGCACCGGCAGGGACTCCATCAGGAGTGAGGACGCCACGAGGGCCATTCCGGCCGTGAGTACCAGGCAGCCGGCGGGCAGGGCGCGTCGCACGCCCACCCGGCCCATCAGGAACTGGCCGGCCGTCGAGGAGCAGAACACCGTGAAGACGACCGCGCCGGAGACGGCCAGATTGTGCACCCCGAGGGTCCGCGAGACGAAGCTCGGCGCCACCGCGGTGAACAGCCCCAGCAGGGAGAAGCCGGCGAACGCGGCGAGCCCGGCCGGCACGAACGCTCCGCGCACCTCCTGCGGCACGACCATGCCCTGAGGGCGCAGCGGCGGACGGGGCGTGCGGCGCGTCACCGTCTCCGGCAGCGCGCGGGTGACGGCGAGCGCGGCCACGAGCAGCGCGATGTGTACGAGGAACGGCAGCCGGAGCGGCCACGGCGCGTACTGCGCCAGGACCCCCGACAGCAGCGGGCCGCAGCCCAGGCCGCCCATGTTGGCGGCCGTGGCGGCGAACCCCGCCCGCCCGCGCGGGTCCGGGGGCGCGAGCTCCAGTACGGCGGCTGTGGCGGCCCCGCTGAAGAGCCCCGCGGAGAATCCGGAGAGCAGCCGTCCCAGGAACAGCAGCGGCAGCCCGCTCTCGCACAGGAAGCACACCGCGCTCAGGACCGACAGCCCCAGGGCGGCCAGCAGCACGGGGCGCCGGCCCAGCACGTCGGAGAAGTCGCCGGCGACCAGCAGCGCGGCGATCACGCCGAGCGCGTAGACGGCGAAGACGACCGTCACCGTCAGGTCGGAGAAGCCGATCCGTTCCCGGTAGAGGCCGTACAGCGGTGTCGGCAGCGTGGTCCCCGCCATGCCGACGGCGAACACCCCGGCGGCCGCGAGGTATGGGCCACGGGTACGACGTTCCCCTTCGCCTTGAACGATCATGCTCCCAACCTAGCTGCCTGTACTGTCACAGCGAGGGCGAATCGAGCACGCTTGCGGCAACTCCCCGTTGACCGCCGCGCACATGCCCGGAACGCGATGCCCGGGCTGGTCCCGGGCGGGGCGAGCACGTAAGGATGGGAGCCATGACCGCGGCTCACCGTGCCATGGACCGGCTGGAGACCTGGCCGGACCTCGCGCGTGGCACACCCAGCTGCCGCGTCGGTGAGGCCCTGCGCACGGCGGAGTCCGAGGTCTTGCACTTCCACTCCGGGCGCGAGGCGGACCTCCACCTCACCCGCGCCGTCCTGGGCGATCTCCTGCCCGTGCTCCGGCAGAGCAGTGCGATCCGGCCGTTTCCGGGGGCGGCGTGGGTCACCGTCCTTCTGGAGTGCGACGCGGACGTGGACCTCCTGATCAGTCTGGTCAGCGTCGCGCTCAAGGCACTTGTCGACACGTGGCCGCATCCGGCGCCGCAGCCCTGCAACAGATTCCGCGTTCTGCTCCTGCCCGGTGAACGGGCCCCGGTGGAGGCCGCGCCGCCGACGCTCGCGGCACGGCTCGGGTCCGTACGGAAGGCCGTAAGCAGGCGGCCGGTGCCCCGCCTGCGGCCGTCGGCCTGACGGCCCCGCGCCCGGCCCACCGACGGACACGGGAAGTTCGCTCACCCCATCGCGCCCCTTCGGGTGAATCGGTCCGGCGGGATGCCCGTT
Source organism: Streptomyces blastmyceticus (assembly GCF_039521185.1). NCBI lineage: Bacteria > Bacillati > Actinomycetota > Actinomycetes > Kitasatosporales > Streptomycetaceae > Streptomyces > Streptomyces blastmyceticus. Next base: position 24,449 of record NZ_BAAABW010000026.1, read on the forward strand.
CGGGTGATCACCATTTCCCGTCAGGGGTCCTGGCGGGGCAGAGTCCACTGCGGTTGCGCGGTGCCCCGCCCCGACCGGGTTCCAGGCAGCCTGCCGGCCTCACGACGACGCACCGGGAGGCGGCACGTGGACACGGCAGCGGCTCTGTTCTTCGCGTTGCTGACCACCGCGAGCAATGCGCTGGCGACGGTGCTGCAGCGCAAGGCGGCCAGTCAAGTGCCCGCGGCCGACGGCCTGCGGTGGAGCCTGATCGCCCGCCTGGCGCGGCAGCGGGTCTGGCTTGCGGGGATCGCGGCGGTCCCCGCCGCGGCCTGCTTCCAGGCGCTGGCGCTGGGGTACGGGCCGCTGTCCGTGGTGCAGCCGGTGTTCGTGCTGGAACTCCCGGCGGCGCTGCTGCTCGCCGGGGTGATCCTCAGCCGGCGCCCGCCCGCCGGGGTGTGGTGGGCGGCGGCGTGCATCACGGCCGGGCTGGGGATCGCGCTGTGGGCGGCCGCTCCGGACGCCGGGCACGCGGCGGTGCCGCCGGGCCGCTGGCCGCTGGTCCTGGGCTGCTGCCTGTCCGCGGTCGCCGTCCTGGTCGCCGTCGCGGCGGTGCGGGCGCCCGGACCCGTCCGGGCCTCCTGCTTCGCGACGGCCGCCGCGATCTGCTATGCGCTGACGGCGGCTCTGCTCAAGACGTCGGTCCTGCGGTGGGAGGCGTCGGGTGCGGGCGGTTTCTTCTCCGCCTGGCAGACGTACGGCTTCGCCGCGGCGGGCGTCGCCGCGCTCTTCCTGCTGCAGAACGCGTTGCAGTCCGGTTCCCTGGTCTTCTCCCAGCCGGCCCTGACCCTGGGCGACGCCGGTACGAGCGTGGCGCTGGGTGTCGCCCTGTACGGGGAGCGGATCCGCGGCGGCTGGTGGACCGTGGCCGAACTGGCGGGCGCGGCGCTGATCCTCACCGGACTCGTCCTGCTCAGCCGCTCACCCCTGGCCCGCGAACTCACCGGACCGGCCGGGCAGTCAGGCGCGCGGAACCGGTGAGGCGCCGCCCCGCCGGCGGTCACCCCGTGGATGCCGGGGATCCGCCGGAGGCCCGCGCGGCTCCGTATGCGTAGCGGTCGGCCGCGTATCGGCCGCGGCTCTCGACGGGCAGTACACCGGTGGCGGCGGCCAGTCCGTGGGTCGGCATGTCGGCGTAGACCGACTCGTACGACCCCTCGGGCACGATGTACGCCTCGTGCCACAGCCCCACGTGCTGCCGCGTCTTCGACTTGCGCTCCTTGCGGTTCATCATCGCCCACGCCCGGTGGTGGAACATGTCCGGTGCGGCGGCGTACGCGTAGAGCTTCTCCTTGGACTCCCAGTACTGGACCACGTAGTACGTGCGCGGCGATCCGGTCAGCAGCCTGTGTCCCAGCAGCCCCCGGCTCCTGTCCCCGGCCAGTTCGCGAAGCATGCGCGGCATGGCCAGGAGCACCGGCGCCCAGTGGTGGACCGCCCAGAAATGATTGATGCGCATTCCGATCAGCAGTACCACCACGTCCCCTTCGGCCGCCGCGGTGGTGCGGCCCGAGAGCCACCTGCGCCGCCTGCGCCTGGTACGCGCGCTGATCGAGGTCGGCCGGCTCCCCGTGGCGGCGGCCAAGGAGGTGCTCGGACACGTCGACGACGACTCGCTGGGGCGGACGATCCGCCTGGGCGCCGCCCTGTGGGCGCTGCCGCACGGGCCCGACCCGGACGACACGGACGAGTGCGTGGCCACCGCCCGCCGCGAGGTCGACGAACTCCTCCGGGTCGTGGGCTGGTCGACCGCCCACGAACTCGGCGAACTGTCCCCCGACCACCGCTCACTGGTGGTGGCGGTGGCCACCCTCATCCGGCTCGGCCACCCATGGGACGCCGAACGGATGACGCCGTACGCCCGGCTCATGCACCAAGTGGCCGTCCACGACCTGGACTTCGTGGAGAGCCACCCGTCCGATGCGGAGAAGGCCGAGAGCGCCGTCGCGGCGACGATCCTCTTCGAACCGGTGCTGAGCGCGCTGCGCCGACTGGCCCAGGAGGAGGAATCGGCCCGGCGGTACGGGCTGTAGGCCCGCCGCTCCGTCTTTACGGCGCCGCGGCCCCCGCCCGGCCGGTGCGGCGGAACGCGCGCGGTCCGGGCGGGCAGGGGTGAGCGGTCAGGCGAGGGTGACCAGGTCGCGGTAGTCCTCGCTCCACAGGTCCTCGTCCGCGTCCGGCAGCAGCAGGACGCGGTCGGGGCGCAGGGCGTCGATGGCGCCCGCGTCGTGGGTGACCATCACGATGGCGCCGGGGTAGGAGCCGACCGCGGCCAGGACCTCGCCACGGGAGGCGGGGTCGAGGTTGTTGGTCGGCTCGTCCAGCAACAGCACGTTCGCACCGGAGTGGACCAGCCCGGCGAGCGCCAGGCGGGTCTTCTCCCCGCCGGAGAGCACTCCCGCGGGCTTGTCCGCGTCGTCCCCGGTGAACAGGAAAGCGCCCAGCACGCGCCGCACCTCACCGTCCGTCAGATGCGGGGCGGCACCGGCCAGGTTCTCCCGGACCGAGCGTTCCCGGGCGAGGGTGTCGTGCTCCTGGGCGAAGTAGCCCAGCCGCAGCCCGTGCCCGTGCACCACCCGCCCGGAGTCCGGTTCCTGCTCGCCGGCCAGGATGCGCAGCAGGGTGGTCTTCCCGGCGCCGTTGAGGCCGAGGACCACCAGGCGGCTGCCCCGGTCCACGGCCAGGTCCACCCCGTCGAGGACCTGGTGGCCGCCGTAGGACTTGGTCAGGGCGACCGCGCCGAGCGGCATCCGCCCGCACGGCTGCGGTTCGGGCAGCCGGATCCTCGCGACCTTCTCCGTGCGGCGGGCCGGTTCCAGCTCGGCCAGCATTCGGTCGGCGCGCCGGGCCATGCTCTTGGCCACCACGGCGGTGGCCACCCGGGCCTTCATCCTGTCGGCCTGTGCGTGCAAGGCCGCGGCCTTGCGTTCGGCGTTGGCCCGCTCCCGGGAGCGGCGCCGCTCGTCCGCCCGCCGCTGGTCCAGATACGTCTGCCAGCCGGTGTTGTGGATGTCGATCGTGGCGCGGCCGGCGTCGAGGTGGAAGACGCGGTTGACGACGTCGGCGAGCAGGTCCGTGTCGTGGCTGATCACCACCAGGCCGCCCCGGTGCCCCTGGAGGAAGGTGCGCAGCCAGGCGACGGAGTCGGCGTCGAGGTGGTTGGTGGGCTCGTCGAGCAGCAGGGTGCCGTCGTGCCCGGCGAACAGGATCCGTGCCAGCTCCGCCCGGCGCCGCTGCCCGCCGGAGAGGGTCCCGACGGGTTGGCCGAGCACCCGGTCGGGCAGCCCGAGTCCGGCCGCGACACGGGCGGCCTCGGCCTCGGCGGCGTATCCGCCGCCCGCCTGGAAGACGGCCTCGGCGCGGGCGTAGGCGTTCATCGCCCGCTCCAGCGCGGCGGGCCCGCCGGCGCCCGCCATGGCGGCCTCGGCCGCGCGCAGGTGTCGCAGGGCCCGGTCCAGGCCGCGGGCGGAGAGGATGCGGTCGGTGACGGTGACGGCCGGGTCGGCCGCGCGGGAGTCCTGGGCGAGGAACCCGGCCGGCCCGGTCCGCGTGACCGTCCCGGCCGCGGGCCGGGCCCGCCCGGCGAGGGCGGTCATCAGGGTGGTCTTGCCGGCACCGTTGCGGCCGACCAGGCCGATGCGGTCGCCGGGAGAGACAGTGAAGGAGATGTCGGACAGCAGCAGGCGGGCGCCCGCGCGCAGCTCGACACCACGAACGGTGATCATGGGATGACGCTCCGAAATAGCGAAAGGACACACTTCTGGCGTGGAAGCGGGTCCTCGGCTAGGAAATTCGGGGCGTAGACATGCGGCCACCGTAACCGACGCCCCGCGCGCGGCGCAGCTCCATTTCTCCGCCACATCGGAGCGACGGCGGTGCGGACCGCCGGCGCGGCCGGAGAGCTCGCCCGCGCACTGGCCCCGTGGCCGCGCCCGTCGGCCCAGGGCACCCGCAAAGCCCGCTCACAGCGCTTCGATAGCATGATCGGGCTCATGACGAGCACCCCCATCGCCCGCCCCGCACCGGAAACCCATCCGGCACGAAGAGTGAATCAGCCAACCAATACCTAACAAATCGGCCAAACAATTGATATCTATAGCGTCACGGGTGTTTTCGCGAATAAATTGCAGAATTACGCTCGCCGAATTGCGTAAACCACGGGCAATTCTCTGGGCCACGGCGGGTGCGGTGGCCCTCGGATTCCTTATCGCATTGGAGATCACCGCACGTCACTACGGCCTGCCGGGGCCGATCACCAACCAGGCGCGAGAGGTGGTATTCGCCCCCAAATCGGGGCCGCTGCTGTACGCCGGTATGGCGTTGATGATGGTGGTGCTCACCTGGCGGCAACGGTTCGTCGCGGCCGGGATCGCGGTCGGCATCGACATCGTTTTCTTTCTGGTGCGGTGGGCGTTCGACGCCAAGATGATGTTCGGCAACGGCGCGTTGTGGGTGGTGCTCGGCTGTGCGGTCATCGCCGTCACGCGCCGTACCGGCCGGGAACGTGCCCTGCTGCTGAAGGGTGTCGGGCTGGGTCTGCTGCTGGTGACCGGCCGTAAGACCGGAGACACCTGGCTGCTGATCACCGCGAAGGCCCGCCCGATGGTGCTCGACCAGTACGTGGCGACCGCCGATCACGCGCTGGGCGATCCGTCGTGGCTGGTGGGCCGGATGGTCAGGGCCACCGGCCCGATCGGCACCCACATTCTCGACTACGTCTACATCCAGCTCGCGGTGGCCGCGGTCGTCGTCGCGCTGTACCAGCTGCGCGACGTGGCGTCCGAGCGCCGCTTCCCGGGCCATCACCTGGTGCGCACCTTCCTGGTGATAGGCCTCCTCGGGCCGGGCATCTACATGATCTTCCCGGTGGTCGGACCGATCTTCGCCTACGGCGCTGCCGACGGCGGGCACTGGGCGGTGGCCGACCTGTGGCCCCACACGCCGCCGGTGGGCGTGCCGCACCATATGCCGTTCAACGAGATCACCCCGCGCAACTGCATGCCCAGCCTGCACACGGCGTGGGCCACTGCGATCTTCCTCCATTCCCGCAAGGCCCCCAGAATTCTGCAATTCTTCGGCGCGTTCTGGCTGATCGCCACGCTCGGCGCGACGCTGGGATTCGGCTACCACTACGGCACGGACATCATCGCCGGCGTGGTGTTCACGCTCACGATCGAGGCGGGACTGCGCTCGCTCGACCGCGGCTGGGACCGGTCGGGAATCCAGCTGGTCGCCTACGGCACGACCGTCTTCGCCGCACTCCTGGTGGCATATCGCTACCTGCCGGTGGAAATGGCCGACCACCCGTGGGTGTTCGGTCCGCTTCTCATCCTGGCGATGGCCTCGGTGATCCACCTCTACATACGCACCACCAAACTGTGGGAGCCGAAGGCCGCACACCCGGTGCGGCAGCCGGAACCCCAACCCGAACTGGTCTGAGTCATGTCGCGCCCGACGGTCAGGCGTGGGCCAGGGCCGCGGCTTCGACGATGCGGTGCGCGGCGGGCAGCGGCAGGTCGGTGAAGCGGGCGAGCCAGTGGGCGTCGTGGCCCTGCCGGGCGAGGATGTAGGCCAGGTGCACGCGCGGGTCGTAGACGGCGTGCGCGGTGCCAGGCCGGGGGCAGGTGCCCGGGTCGTCGAGCAGGTAGTCCCGCCCGGCCCCGCCGGACAGGGACAAGTGCACGCGCGGACAGGCGTGTTCGGCAGTGTGCGGCCGGCCTCCGCCGGAGGCGTGCAGGTGCCTCTGGGCCGGTGCGGTGAGCTTGGTGAGGTGTGGAAGGAGGCGCACGGTGCCCTCCCTTCTCCCGGAGGGGAGTCGGTGGTGGGTCCGGTCGCGGGGGGGGGGGGGGGGGNNNNCCCCCGCCACCGGAGGCGGAACGGTCAGTGGCCGAGCGCGAGCTGCACGATGCGGACGATCACCAGGACCATCGCGACGAACAGGTACGTGCGCAGGGCGGACAGCCCGACCTTGCGGCCGGTGGAGATGACGGGTTTGGGCAGCTGGTCCAGCGGGGGCATCCGCCAGTCGTGCTTGCCCGTGCGGTCGACGGGACCGGCCAGGGACCAGCCCTTGCGCCGGCGGCGGAGTTCCGCGTAGCCGAGGGCGAGGATGCCCGCGACGCCGCAGACGGCCATGATGTCGAGAATCGCGGTGGTGGTGATGCCGGGGAAGAGGACGGCCGCCGTCAGGATGACGGAGAGGGTGACGAGGACCGCGACGACGACGGAGGTGAAGACGTTCATGGCCCGGCCGTTGACCCATGGACCCAGCACCGTACGGTCGTTGCACAGCAGCAGGAGGAAGACCGAGGCCGAGGGCAGCAGCACGCCGGCCAGGGTCTGGACGCCCTCGGTGAGCAGGCCGAGCGGTGAGCCGGGAATGATCACGATGACCGCGGCGGCCAGGACGACGCCGGCGAAGATCGCGTAGAAGGCCTTGGCGCCGGCCACGCCCCGGTGCAGGGAGTGCTTGAGGCCGAGGACGTCGCCCAGGGCGTATGCCGTGGACAGCGACACGGCGGAGGCGCCGATGATCGAGGCGTCGAGCAGCGCGACGGCGAACAGGGCTCCCGCGACCTTGCCCGCGCTCGCCTCCAGGCCGTGGGCGATCCCCGCGGCGTCGTCGAAGTTGCCGTAGCCACTGGTGCCGGTGAACGCGGCGGCGGCGAAGCCCATCATCGCCGCCGCTCCGACGATCACGATGACGATGCCGAGCCACAGGTCGGCCTTCTCGTAGCGCATGAAGCGCGGGGTGATGCGCTTGTCGATGACGTAGGACTGCTGGAAGAACAGCTGCCATGGGGCGACGGTCGTGCCGACGATCGCGATGATCAGCAGCATCACGTCGGAGAGCTGCGAGCCGTGCGGCATGCCGGGGACGACGAGGTCGTGCGCCATCGTTCCGGCGCTCGGGTGGATGATGAAGTAGATCGGTACGAGCAGCAGCGAGCCCAGGCAGAGGAAGACCGCGGTGCGCTCGAAGCGGCGGAACGACCCGGTCGAGGCGGCGGCGATGACCACGGCCGCGGCGACGAGCACGCTCACCGTCTTCGGCAGCCCGAGGTAGCCGACCGCGAGGGTGACGCCGATGAACTCGGTGACGATGGTCAGGGCGTTGAGCAGGAACAGGTCGATGACCGAGAACGCGCCCCAGAACTTCCCGAACCGCTCCAGGATCAGTCGGGCGTGCCCGACGCCGGTCACGGCGCCGAGGCGCAGCACCATCTCCTGGTTGACGTACAGCACGGGGACGAGCAGGAGCAGGGTCCACAGCAGGCGGGTGCCGTAGTTCTGTCCGGCCTGGCCGTAGGTGGCGAAGGCGCCGGCGTCGTTGTCGCCGACCATCACGATCAAACCCGGACCGATGATGGCCAGGAGCGTCTTCAACTTGGCGGGTATGCCGTTGCGCGGGGCGGTGTCGCCCTGCTTGATGGTGCCGAGCGCGCCGCGGATGTCGCCGACGTGGGCGTCGTCCAGGACCGCGGTGCGCGGCTCGGGGGCAGGCGTGGGAGCGGTGGAGTCGATGAGTGCGGTGTCGGTCATGGTGGACCTCCCGGCCCCCCGGCAGGGGGAGGTGGTGGGGCACGCGGCAGCAATCCCCCCTGCGAGCGCGCAGCCCGACGGCCCGGGGCGGCATCAGGCCGCACGGGTGTCGTGGCGATCGCGCGAGTGCGCGCAGAGAAGGTGGTTACCGCATGCCGGGCAGAGGCGAGGAAGGACGGGGACGGGGCCGATGACGACCCGGACTACTGTGACTGCGGTCCATCTCTCTCGCCTCCTCCCGGCCGTGGCGCGCGTGGGCGCCGTACCACTCGGCAACGAGCGGACCGGCCCCTGCGGCCGGCTCACCCCTACTCGTCAGAGCTTTGGCACTGCACGGCGTAATCCCCTTTGCGGGGAAGCCACTTGGGATCACCCCTTAGGCCGGGGAGATCTGTCCTGAACCTGGGCGTCTCTCGACGTCGTGGGGTCAGTGGCCTGTGTCCGTGCAGACGCCTCACCGAACGAGGTGTCTTCTTCAAACGTCTAGCAGTCTGCCCTGTACTTGCGCATCGACGCAACTACTTGACCCAACCTTGACACCGCCGGTCCGCTCCGGACACACCGCAAGGCGCGGGGACGCCGGGTCCCCGCGCCTTGCGCACAGCCGGTGCTACGCCTTGCGGAGGCGGCCGATGATGCCGTCCAGGTCCTGCCTGAAGCGCTCCGGGCGGACCCAGTGGCCGCCGCTCTCCTCATACGCCTCGTACGGAATGCCGGCCCGGTCGAGAAGGCCGCGGAACTCCCGCTGGCCGCTGAGCACATGGGTCTCGTTGACCCAGTTCCAGATGCCCTGGGGACTGGTGCCGGCGACCATGAAGATCCGCTTGTTCCGGTAGCTCTCGATACGCTCGCACGGGTTGTCGTCCCTGACCCTGTTCTGGTCCCACGGCACGCCGTAGACGGTGCCGCCGCCCAGGTCCAGGGCAGAGGTCGCGTTGGCCCAGTGGACGACCGCACCGCCGCTGCCGCGCAGGCTGCCCGGGCCGGAATGGGCGCTGACCGAGGCGAAGTGACCCCAGTACTTGGCGGCGTACTTCAGCGCGCCGAAACCACCCATCGAGAATCCCGAGACGGCGCGCCCGTCGTACTCGGCGAACGTCCGGAAGTTCGCGTCGACCCACGGGATCAACTGGTTGATGTGGAAGGACTCCCAGTTCCTGGGGCCCACGTTGGAGCTGACCGGGTTGGAGTACCAGCCCGTGTGCCCGCCGTCGGGCATCACGACGATCATGGGCTTCCCGGCGGTCCACGCGCGGATGCCGCCCTCGGGCAGGCGGTCGAACTCGATGAAATCGCCCCCGCCGCCGTGGAGCAGGTACAGAACGGGGTAGGTGCGCCCGCTGGTGTGGTAGTCGTCGGGGAGCAGGACGTTGACGGCGGGCTGCCAGCCGATCTCGGCGGTCTGGAAGCGGTACCACCACATGCGGGGGTCGGCCTCACCGCGGTCCACGATGCGCAGCCCGAAGCCGTCGCCCGCCGCACTGGCCGACGTCGCCGACGCAAGGACTCCCCCGGCGCCCAGGGCCATCGCCGCGGACAACCCGCCGACGGCCTTCAAGACACCTCTGCGGGTGGGACGGTGCTCGCTCAAAATGGCCTCCTGGTCGGTAAGTGAGCGGTAGCTCGACGGCGCGGTCCGGGACCGACGGCCCGCAAGGTAGCCGCAGGGCGCCGCGGCACGGCATCCGGAACGCTCCGGAGTGACGGCGCCCGACGATCCCCGGTAGAACTTGCCGTGCCGTGAATCCCGGCATCCGCCGCCGAGTCGAGGGAGAGGCGTGCGCGTCGCGCAGTGTGCCCGGACCCGTGCCACAGCCCGCCCGGCCGCGGCACGGCGCAGGCATGACGGTGGGTCCGGTGGCCCGGAGGCCCGCTCACCGTACGGGCGTGGGACGCGGGCACTGCGGGATCTCGGGGCGGTCCTTCGTGCGCACGGCGGGCAGCCACGCGGTGGGCCGTGCGGAGCCGAGCGGGAGCCGGATGCGGAACCACTCCTCGGACCACGTGCCCACCTCGTCGACGATGGGCACCCCATGGGGGAGCCGGCAGTCGACGGCGAGGACGTCGCCGTGCCACACGCGTGTCGGTACGACGTTGTCGATGGTGTAGGGCCGCAGGGGGTCGATCGCCAGGCCGAGGCTGCACTGCGGGTCCCGGTCCGTACGGCCGGCGCAGCGCTGCTCGGTGTTGAACACCCGGATCCGGCCCGCGGCATCGGCCATCGTGCCGGCCGATGCCGTGGCGGGCTCGCGGGATCCGGCGGGCGCGGCGGATCCGCCGTCGCGCACGGCGTACGACAAGCCCGCCGCGACCGCCCCGCACACCGCGACGGCCACGAGCGCGGCACGGATCCTTCCGCGCCGCTTCGCCGCCTGCCGCGCGGGCTCGCCCGCTTCCTCGGCAGGCTCCGGTTCCGTGTCCTGCCGGGTGGTGGCGATGCGCGCCAGCAGGCTCTCCGCGGTGTGCGCGGCCCGCGCGGCGTGGGTGGGTGCCAGGCAGTCGGCGGCCAGCGCGCGCCAGAACGGCGGTACCGCGTTGTCCATGCGCAGCGGTGCGCGTCCGTCGGCGTACTCCTGTGTCGCGGCGGCGCGCGAGACAGGAGTGGCACCGGGGAACGGCGAGGCGCCGGAGGCGAACACTTCGTGGATCATGATGCCCAGGGCCCAGATGTCGGCGCTCGGCCGGACCCGTACGCCCTGGTCACCGAGCGGGGCCTTCCAGCGCTCGGGCGGGAGGTAGTCGAAGGTGCCCATCGGGGGCGCGTATCCGTGGGTGCCCGTCAGTTCCGTGGCGAGCCCGAAGTCCGAGAGTTTGACCGAACCGTCCGCCATGAGCAGGACGTTGTCCGGTTTGAGGTCGCCGTGCACCCAGCCGGCGCCGTGCAGGAAGGCCAGGCCCTCGCAGACCTCGGTGATCAGCCGGGCGCCCTCGGCCTCGGTCACTCCGGCGTCGAGGCGGTCGCGCAGGCTGCACTCGGCCCGCTCCATGACCAGGACGATCGCGCCGTCCAGGAGTGGGTGGCCCGGTTCGCCGAGCACGACGGAGTCCAGCAGGCGGATCAGCCTCGGGTGGCGGGTCCGCCGGCCGAACTCCACTTCGCGCCGGGCGGTTTCCGCGACCATGCGGGCCTGACGCGGTGCGAGCCCCTCGGTCAGTAGGAACTTGAGCGCGACGCCCTCCCGGCCCTCGGTCCCGCCCGGGCCTTCGCTAATCGGCCGTCCGGCATGGACCGTTGCCCAGCCGCCGGCCGCGATCGGCCCGGTGACCTCCCAGTCACCGACGCGGTAGCCACGCGGGAGCGCTTCCAGGGGGTCACTTCCCGAGGTGTCTCCAGGACCCTGCACCGTCCCCTCCTCCGGTCCTCCGGCCGTGCCGGGACAAGCCGCCGCTCCTCGTGGGTCTGCGGCTCATCTCGCCGTCTCCCGCTCCTGTGTGCCCGCTCCGGCCCGGGGCGGCAGCAGCGCGAGGTGCTCCTCCCGTACGAGGCCGAACCGCAGCGCGAGTCCGACGATCGCCTCCCGCTTGCCGTTGCGGCGGGCCTCCCTGCGGGGTTCGCCCCCGGCCGGATCGCCGATCCGCATCTTCTCCTCGGCGAGGTAGTCGATGTGCGAGCTGACGGCCCGGGCCGTCAGCCGGCCTCCGGCGGGGTGGCCCCTGAGCCGTTCGACGATCTGGGGAGTGGTCGGCACCGCGACCGGCGACTCGTCGCGCAGCCGCGGTTCGCAGAGCGCGACGAGGACGAGGAAGTACGTGGCCGTCTCGTCCAGGGAATACGCGGTGACCGTGCGGCTCCCCCACTGGCCGCCCACGCCGTCCGGGTCGAGGTAGACGTGGTCGGGCGCGAACACCTGGAAGGCGACCGTGGCGCTGCCGCGGGTGGGCAGCACCACCCGGGAGAACTCGAAGGGGATGGGCGCCCCGGCCCGTCGTGGCGGCACCCTCAGGTACTCCCCCGCCCCCTCCGGGTTCTCCACCAGATAGCTCTGGGTCGCGCTGTGGTTGGTGAGCTGCCAATGATCGTCGGTGACCCGGATCTCCCCCGCCAGCCGGGAGATCGCCGCGTCGGCGAGGCGGAGTTCGACCGGCGTCCTCGCGGACCCCCGCCCGAAGCGGGCCGCCTCCCCCGGGCCGAGCCGCAGCGTCACCGCGTCGCCGCACGGCTCCCCGCCGGCATCGCCGCCCGCCTGCGGCAGATAGATCACTATCCCGCTCACGTCCCCCTCCTCACACCCCCGTCAACGGCCGTCACACACGGCGAACGTTACACATCCCTTACGGGAATGTCCTTCGCCGTCCTGCCGGCCCGACGGGACGGCATGCCGTCGAAGTTCGCCCGGGGCGACGGACGGCGCCGGCGCTCCCCCTCGGGGCCGGACGCGCCCTATGATCATCAACCAATCCGTCGGGGTAGGGGAGACGTCGCAATTGCCCACGCTGCACGAGGTGACTCGCATCCGCCTGCTCGGTCCCGTCCAGTTCGTCTCGGTTCACGGGGTGGCCACCCGCCCCGGAGCACCGGGGCCGCAGGCCGTACTGGCGGCCCTGGCGCTGCGCGCGGGAAACCTGGTGACCATGGACGAGTTGATCGACGGGCTGTACGACGATCCGCCGTCCTCCGCCCGGCGCGTGGTCGTGAACTACGTGCACCGGCTGCGGACCCACTTCGACCGGGCGGACGCGGACCGCGGCGAGAACCCGTCGTCGCTCATCACGACCACGGCCGACGGGTATGTGCTGCGACTCGCCGAGGAGTGCGTCGACGCGCTGCGGTTCGGCCTGCTCGCCGCACGGGCCAGGCAGCGGGCCCGGGGCGGCGACCCGCTGACCGCCGTGGCCTGTCTCGAGGAGGCGCTCGGGATGTGGCGCGGCCCCGCCCTGGCGGGCCTGCCCGGGCCCGGTGCCGAGGACCAGCGCCGCGCGCTGACCGAGCAGCGCGCGTCCGCGGTGGAGCACCGCCTGGAGCTGCTGCTGGAGTGCGGGCGGAACGCGGAGCTGGTGCCGGACATCCTGCGCGCCCTGGAGGCGTACCCGTACCGGGAGCGGCTGCACGGCGCGCTGATGCTGGCGCTCTACCGCTCCGGGCGCGGCGCCGAGGCGCTGCTGGCCTATGACAACGCCCGTCGGGTGCTCGCGGACGAGCTGGGCATCGACGCGGGTCCGGCCCTCCGGGAGCTGCACGCCGCCATCCTGGCGGAGGACCGGACGCTCCTCGCCGCCCCTCGCGCGGTGGACGCGGGGGCACCGCCGCGGGCCGAGCGGGTGCGGCCGGGCGTCCAGGGCCCGCGGGAGCCGGCTCAGCTGCCGCCCGTGCCCTGCGACTTCACCGGCCGTCAGGAGCAGATATCGGCGCTGGTCTCCGCGCTCACCCGCGGTGCCGAGCACGCCGTCGCGGTCATCACGGGGATGGGCGGGGTCGGCAAGACCGCACTGGCCCTGCGCGCGGCGCACGCCGTCGCCGGGACGTATCCCGACGGGCAGCTGTACGCGAATCTGCGCGGGCCCGACGGGGCTCCGTGCGACCCGGCCGGGATCCTGACGGGCTTCCTGACGGCACTGGGCGTTCCGCACGAGCGCTTCCCGGGGTCGCTCGCCGACCGCACGGCGCTGTTCCGCACGCTGCTGTCGCAACGGGCCGTGCTGGTCGTGCTGGACAACGCCACCAGCGTGGCGCAGGTCGAACCGTTGCTGCCGGGCGCGGCCCGGTGCGCCGTGCTGGTCACGGCCCGGGCCCTGGCGGCGATGCCCGCCACCCTCACCGTGCCCCTGGTGGGTCTGGGCCCCGACGACGCCATGGAGCTGATCGGCAAGGTCGCGGGGGCGCGGCGGCCGGCGGAGGAGCCGGATGCAGTAGCCGCGCTGGCGGCGGCCTGCGGGTACCTGCCGCTCGCGCTGCGCGCGGCCGGGGCCCGCCTCGCGGCCCGGCCCGCGTGGACGGTCGCCACGCTGCTGGAACGCGTGTCGGACCAGGCGCGGCTGCTCGGAGAGCTCCGGGTGGGAGAGCTGACGGTGGAGGCGGTCTTCGAACTGTCGGCCTCTCAGCTGACTCCCCGCCAGGCCCATGCGTTCATGGCGCTGTCCATCCCGCACTGCGCGGAGTTCGACGTCATGGGCGCGGCCGCCGTTCTCGAACTGCCGGAGCAGGACACCGAGACGGTGCTGGAGGCACTGGTCGACGCCGTGCTCCTGGAGACCCGCGCACCGGGCCGCTACCACTTCCACGACCTGGTCGGCGCGTACGCGCGGGCGAAGGCGCAGACGGAGCTGACCGAGCGGGAACGCCGCACGGTGGTGCGCAACGCGGCCGACTACATGTGTGCCAGCGTCGTGGCCGCGGTCCGGGCCTCCCAGCCGCTGGCCGGGCCGCTGACCGCGGAGATCCACCCGCGGCGGTCGGCAGGCGCGGATGTGGGCACCGGGCTCCATGCCATGGTGTGGATGCGGGACGCGCTGCCCACGGTGGCCGCGGTCGTCGAGCAGGCGGCGGCCAGCGGCGACCCCGACGCGGTGGCGCTGGCCGTGGACATCGTCACGCTCGTGCCGTGCTTCGAGGAGATCGTGCCGCTGGGACCGCTCATGAAGGCCGCGACCGCCCTGGTCCCGGCCGCCCTGGCACTGTGCGGCCGGGACATCGCCGCCACCGCCTACTACGCGGCGGGGGTGATCCTCAAGAAGCACTCCTCCCCCGAGTCCCTCCACCGCTCACGGACCCACCTGGCGCAGGTCCTGGAGATCATCGGGGACGCCCACGCGCCGGGCGGCGGACCGCGGCCGTTCCTGCTGGTGCTGTTCACTCTGGCGATGCTCTCCCAAGTGGAGCTCCAGTTCGGCAACTTCGCGGCGGCCCGCGCCTATGCGGAGCGGTCGGTGGCCCTGGCGGCGGCCAGCGGCGACCGGGAGCTGGTCGCGCGGCGGCGCACCATCCTGCTCCAGATCGAGGTCGAGGATCCGGACCGGCGGTTGGACCTGGACCTCATCGCGGCACAGTGCCGGGAGCTGACGGGGGTCTTCACCCGGAGCGAGGACGAGAAGTGGCTCATCAGGGTGCTGATGACGGAGGCGGACAGTCTGCTGCGCGGCGGCAGCCACGCGGCGGCGGCGCGGTTGTACCGCCGGGTGCTGGAACGCGCCCGGTTCAGCTGCCATGCCCGCAACGAAACGGAGTGTCTGTTCCGGCTCGCCGAGGCGCTCCTGGCGACCGGGGACACCGAGGCCGCCGTCGACACCGCGCGGGATGCCCTGGCCGGCGCCCGGCTGACCCAGGAACCGCTGCTGATAGCGCGTAGCCACCAGGCGCTCGGCAGAGCACTGCGGGCGGTGCGCGAGGACGCGGGCGCCGACGCGCACCTGGCGCAGGCCGAGGAGCTGTTCCGGGGTCTGCGGGAGCCCTGTCCGGCCTCCCGCTAGCGGGTCGTGACCGGGTCCGCCGGTGGCACCGGGACGGATGCGTGCACCTTGTGCAGGTGGACCAGGACGTCGAAGGCGCGGCCCAGCGCCAGCGGCGGTGTGGGCCGGTTCGGGTACCGCCCGGGGATGACGAACGTCGAACGTGCCGTGTTCAGCCAGTCCCGCACGGCCGGATCCCGGCCCGCCGCACGCAGGTCGACGTAGAAGTCGCGGTGGCGGACCTTGTCGAGGGTGTACTCGTTGCTGCCCGGTGCGGCGGGTCCGACGGAGAAGGTCCCCGCAGCACTCGCCGACGTCCGGGCGCGGTAGTCGCCTTCGTAGAGAGACGTGCCGACGGCCAGGTACTTGCCGCCGATGAGTTCGCGCAGGACCGCGCCCGTCGTGACGGGGTAGTACGCGGGCATCACCGTCTCGTAGGAGACGTGGCCGTCATGGGCCGACAGGACGACGCGGTCACCTGTCTGACGCTGCCACCACACGGCGATCTCCGCCATGGTCCGGTCGCGTTGCCGGCCGGCTGCGGCCAGCTGGGCCGGGTCGTCCGTGTCGAAGGTGTACGACTCGGCCATCCGGAAGATGATCCAGGCCTCCTGGAGCACCCGGGGATCCTGCCTGCCGGCCCGGGCCAGCAACTGATAGGCGGCCTCGGCGTCCTCCGCGATGACCTTCCGTCCGGCGAGCGGCAGCGCGTTGTACGCGGCCAGGCGCGTGGCGACCCCGCCGGGCAGGGCGCGCAGCGCCGTGTAGTGGCGGCGCAGTTCGGGGACGAGGGCGGGTTCATTGGTGCCCGCCCAGGCGAGGATGCGCTCGTACTGCTCCGGACCGGCGTCGGAGACGTCCATGCCCACGATCCGGACCTTGTGCGTGCTGGTGCGGTTGTGTTCCCTGATCCAGCCGAACATCCGCAGGAGTTCCTCGGTGTCGAGCAGGGAGTACCCGTCCTGGAGCTCCTCGCGCATGATCTGCCGCGGATCGCCCTCGCCGGTGAGGACGTAGGTGTCCAGCCGGGCCGCCGCGGACCAGCTCATCTCCGTGGCGAGGGCGGAGAACCCCTCCCGTTCGACCAGGTGCCTGAACAACCGGTCCTTCACGGTGAACAGTTCCTTCGAGCCGTGCGAGGCCTCGCCGAGGCCGACGACCGTCGCGCCCCGGGTCATCGAGGCGAACGCGGCCAGGTCCGCCCCGGACCCGCCGGGCTCCGTGCTGCGCAGCGGGTGGGCGGACCGCTGCAGTCCGGCCACCACGGCACGGTCCGGAGCCGAGGCCGGGGAGGACGGGGCGGCCGCCGCGTCGGCGACGGCCGGGATCAGGAGCGCTGCCAGGGAGAGCGCCAGGGCCGCCGAGCGGCGCCGTAAAGTCACATGCTTCATGCACGCGTTATATCCGGTGGCGAAGCCCGGAGATCCAGGCCCCTACCCGATCGGCGCGCCCGCGACGAACTATCGTGCGGCACAGCCGGAAGAACCCGTCGACTTGACCGTTCGCTTCGCCAGACCGCAAGGAGCACCGTCGTGTCCAACGCCCCGGTCAGCCCGTCCTTCCTCCTCGTCCACGGCGCCTGGCGCCAGCCCACGTGCTGGAGCGCCCTGCAGGACGCCCTCGCCGCCGACGGCCTACAGTCCCGTACGGCCGACCTGCCCAGCTCCGGCCCGCAGCGCACGCCCACGGCCGAACTGGCCGCCCTCCTCGGCAAGATCGCTGCCACCGAAACTTGACTGGCCGGAACAAAATGGACCATTTTGTAAGAATCCAACAAATAGGTGTTACCTAATTGACACCTATAGTGTGGCGGGTGCTTTCGCGAATAAACGCCAGAATTACGTTCGCCACGTGGCGTCGGCCACGGGCGATCCTGTGGGCCGCGGCGGGCGTGGTGACCCTCGGGTTCCTCGTCGCGCTGGAGATCGCCGCGCGTCGCTACGGCGGCGTGCCGGGGCCGATGGCCACCCTGGCGGAAGGGGTGGTCTTCGCCCCCAAACCGGGGCCGCTGTACGGCGGTCTGGCGTTGACGATGGTGGTGCTCACCTGGCGGCAGCGGTTCATCGCGGCCGGTGTCGCGGTCGGCATCGACGTCGTCTTCGTGCTGGTGCGGTGGGCGGTCGGTGCCAAGGTGCCCGAGGGGCATTTCTTCGGCAATGGCGCGTTGTGGGTGATGCTGGGCTGTGCGGTCATCGCCGTCACACGCCGCACCGGCCCGGAACGTGCCCTGCTGCTGAAGGGCGTCGGGCTGGGGCTGCTGCTGGTGGCCGGCCGCAAGATCGGAGACACCTGGCTGCTCATCACGGCGAAGACCCGGCCCATGGTGCTCGACCAGTACGTGGCGACCGCCGATCACGCGCTGGGCAACCCGTCGTGGCTGGCGGGCCGGATGCTCAAGGCCACCGCGCCGGTCGGCACCCACCTTCTCGACCTGGTCTACGCGCAGCTCGCGGTGGCCGCGATCGTCGTCGCGCTGTACCAGCTGCGCAACGTGGCGGCCGAGCGCCGCTTCCCGCGCCATCATCTGGTGCGCACCTTTCTGGTGATCGGCCTGCTCGGGCCGGCCATCTACATGATCTTCCCGGTGGTCGGACCGGTCTTCGCCTACGGCCCGGGCACCTCGGGCACCGGCGGCGTGCAGTGGGCGGTGGCCGACCTGTGGCCTCACACGCTGCCGCCGGTCTCCGCCCCGCACCCGGTGCTGTACGACGGGATCACCCCTCGCAACTGCATGCCCAGCCTGCACACGGCGTGGGCCACCGCGATCTTCATCCATACCCGCAAGGGCTCCCGGATCGTGCGATACGCGGGGGCGTTCTGGCTGATCGCCACCCTCAGCGCGACGCTGGGCTTCGGCTACCACTACGGCTCGGATCTCGTGGCCGGCGTGGTGTTCACGCTCACGATCGAGGCAGGGCTGCGCTCGCTCGACCGCGGCTGGGACCGGTCGGGAATCCGGCTGGTCGCCTACGGCACGACGGTCTTCGCCGCACTCCTGCTGGCATACCGCTATCTGCCGATGGAGATGGCCGACCACCCGTGGGTGTTCGGCCCGCTTCTCATTCTGGCGTTGGCCTCGGTGATCCTCCTCTACGTGCGGACCACCAAACTGTGGGAGCCGAAGGCCGCACACCCGGTGCGGCAGCCGGAACCCCAACCCGAACTGGTCTGAGTCATGTCGCGCCCGACGGTCAGGCGTGGGCCAG